>JAIPFF010000069.1 GCA_021736785.1 Thiohalocapsa sp.
GAGGCCGCGGCCGCCGAGGCAGCACCGGCAGCCGCGGCCGAAGCCGGCGAAGCCGCCCCGGCAGCCTCCGGTCCGGGAGCGGCCCGCGCCGCGATGGAGCAACGCTATGCCGCGGCCATGGAAGAACGCGCGAAGCGCTACGAGGAGATCCGTCAGCGGGCTGCCGAGATCGGCATGACGCTGCCCGAAATGCCGCCTTGGCAGCAGGCCGGCATGCCCGCGCCGCCGGCAATGCCGCAAGGCATGGGGGCCGAGGCCATGCAACCGCCGCAGCCGCCGATGTCGGCCGAAGAGCGCGAGGAGATGCGGGAGAAATTCTGGGAAGAGACGCGTGCGCGGGCCGCCGAACGGGGTGTCGAACTGCCGGAGACGCCGCCCTGGGTCGCGGCCGAAGAGCGTCGCAAAGAGATGATGGAGCGCTACGAAAGCTATCGCGCCACCATCGAGGCCATGAGCGACGAGCAGAAAGAGGCCATCTCCGCGCTGTTCGGCAGCAGCAACCGCATGCCGATGGGCGGTCGCGGCATGCCGGGTTACGGCCCGCGCTGCGGCCAGCAAGGCGCCTGCGGCGGCCGGCCCGGTCAAGGCGGAATGGGCCCCGGCATGATGGGTCCCGGCATGGGCCCCGGCATGGGCCCCGGCATGATGCCGGGCCACGGCATGCCGATGATGCAACCGCAGCCGCAGGCATCCGACGCTGCCGAGCAGCCTGCGCCCGCCGAGTAAATACCGGCACGGCGTGCGGCGCTGGCCCGGCTCACCGTCGGGCCAGCGCCGAGGCACGCCGCGAGCGAATGGTCCCGCCCTAGGCCATGGGCGGGGCCATGGCGATGCCGCGGAGCGTCACCGCATCCGGGCATGACGCCCGGATCGTCTCGTCCGGCCCGTCCCGATTACAATAAAACCCAAGTTGCCCCACTGCCGTTTCGACCGGTCTCAAGGCCGCTTTCGGAACGCCGCCGCGGCCGCGTCATCGCCCGCCGGGCCGCAACGGCGCAGGGCATCCCATCTTGTCGGAGGAGGTCATGGCGTTGATCCGAAACCTGTTGGCCGTCGTCGGCCTGGTCGCCATTGCCGCGATCCTGGTCCTGGCAATTCTGATCGGCCCGAAACTGGCCGAATTCGACCCGAAGCTGCCGCAAATCTACGGCGAATTCGCTGCACGTCTGCTCGAGACGGGTGATCCCGGTGTTGCAATGATGTGGGCGGAGCCGGTGCAGGAGGGTCTCAGCACCGACGAAGTCGTGGATTCGTTGAAGAGCCTCGCAACAACGAATAATCTGCTGTTCGTTGGCGAGTCCCCGTTCTACAAGCAGGTGGAAGCCATCACCGGCGACACCTACCGCTACGTCAACTTCCTCTCCTTCTGCGACGCGATGGTCGGCAAAATGATGCTGGAGTACCGCGATCAATACAGCGGCTTCATGCCCTGCCGCATCGCCCTGGTCGAAGACCGCGAAGGAAATTTGACTCTGTATTCCATGAATCTCGACATGATGATCCACGGCGGCAAGCCGTTGCCTCCGGATCTAAAGCAGGAAGCACTGCGGGTGCGCGACACCTTGCTCACGATTATGAAAGGCGCGGCCGCGGGCGAATTCTGACCCGGCCGCGGATCGCCGCGACTGCTCAGGCCGCGGCGAGGGCGAGCCAGGCCGAGAGATGAGCCTGAGCGGCTTCCACGCCGGTGCGCTGCGTCGACGAAAAACCCATGACATCGATCGGAGCGGCCAGGCCGGCAACCGCCCGACGCACTTCGCCCAGGGTCTTGTCGGCCGCGCCGCGGCCGATTTTGTCGGCCTTGGTCAGCAGCAGCAGCATCGGGAGCTCCGCGGCGACGCCCCAATCGAGCATCTGTCGGTCGAAGTCGGTGAGCGGATGGCGAATATCCATCACGACAACCAAGCCCTTCAAGCACTCGCGCTGCTGCAGATAGCGCCCCATCAGGGCCTGCCAACCGGCCTTCACGGCCAGCGAGACACGGGCGAAGCCGTAGCCGGGCAGGTCCACCAAGCGCCGGTCGTCGTCGAGACGGAAGAAAATCAGTTGCTGCGTGCGGCCCGGCGTCTTGCTGGTCCGCGCGAGCCGATTCTGATGGCAAATGGCGTTGATTGCACTGGACTTACCGGCATTGGAACGCCCTGCAAAGGCAACCTCGTAGCCCGCGTCCGGCGGCGTGCCGCGCAGGTCGGTCGCGGCGGTCAGAAAAGCGGCGCGCTGAAAATGCGGATTCATGGCGCCGGTCGCCGCCAGTCGCCGGAGCGCCCGCCGGATTTGGCGAGCACTTTGACCGCGTCGATCACCATCTCCCGGTCCACCGCCTTGCACATGTCGTAAACGGTCAGCAGCGCCGCCTGTACCGCGCAAAGGGCCTCCATTTCGACGCCGGTCCGCCCGCGCGTCTCCACGGTCGCGGCACAGCGCACGGCCGGTTCGCCCGGCTCGAGCTCGAACGCGATGTCGATATGCGTCAGCGCCAACGGATGGCACAGCGGCACCAGGTCGGACGTGCGCTTCGCGGCCATGATGCCGGCGATGCGGGCGATGCCGAGAACATCTCCCTTCGCGTGGCCGCCGTGACCGATCATCGATAAGGTCTCGGCCCGCATACGGATGAAGCCCTCGGCGACGGCGCGCCGGTGGGTGACGTCCTTGGCGCCGACGTCGACCATGTGGGCGTCGCCGGTTTCGTTGAAATGTGTCAGTTCGGACATGGATACCTCTTGCCCTCATCCGCGGCCCGATCGCCGGCCGGCGCATTCGTCAGCATTTGCGCAATCGCTCGGCGGTCTCGATGGCCGCAGCGTCGCTCAAACCGCCGGTGTAGACTTTCGGGCCATCGTCGGGCCGGCGACGGAACCGACGATAGGGCCAAAGGTACTGCTCCGGGCACACCTCGACGCATTGCTCGACACCGCGATTGAGTGCAGCGGCGGCCACGGCGTCGTCCTCGGCGTCGATGCCGGCCGGCGCGGGCAGGCAGTGGATCCGAAAGCCCTGACCGCGGGGGAGGCGTTCGGCGAACATGAAAATCACCCTGGCGCCGCTCTTTCGCGCGAGCTTGTTCACCAGCACCATGGTCCAAGCCGGCACGCCGAACAGCGGCGCGAAGGCGGCTCCTTTCTCCGCCCGCGGCTCTTGGTCGGGGAGTATACCGGCGTACTCGCCGCGGGCGAGAGCGCTGACCAGAGAGCGGATGCCGCGCGCCGTGATCGGAGCCAATGTGGCGCCGCTGCGCCGGCGCGCGGCCACGATGAGATCGTCCATGTATTTTTGCGGCTTGTAGAAGATCGCGGTCGGCCCTTGCTCCGCAAGATAGAGGCCGGCCAGTTCCCAGGCGCCCAGATGCGGGGACAGCACGATCAGGCCCCGCCCGTCCGCGCGCCGCAGCAGCTCGCCGCCACGCACTTCGCGGATCAAGCCCACCACCCCCTCGACCGGGCGCAGCCACAGGTGGGCAATCTCCAGATAGGTTTTGCCGAATTCGCGCAAGCATCTGTTGCGCAGACGAATCTTTTCCTCGGCGGCGAGGTGCGGCATACACAGCGAGATATTGATCAACGCGTTGCGCCGCTGGCGATTCGGAAACAGGATCACGCACCAACCGACGAAAACGCCGATGGCATGCAGTATGCCGAGGGGCAAACGCGACAGCAGCATGAGCAGCCGCCGGATCAGGGCTTCTTGCCATCGCTTCACCGTCTGCGAGTCCTTCAGCATCGCCTCGAGCGCCGTCATTTCGTCTCCAACCCCGCGGGCCATACCAATGTCTCGGCTGCTAGACTAGCGTCCAAGCGGCAATGCCGTCGATTGCCGAGCGCGCCGCATTAATCGGACAAGGAATCGAATCTTGAGCGACCAATTTCCGAAAGAGATCACGCCCAGACAAGCATTCGAGCTCATCGAAGAAAATCCGCAGGCGGTCTTGGTCGACATCCGCTCGACCATGGAATACCTGTTCGTCGGTCATCCCAAGGGCTGCGTCCACGTGCCCTGGATCGATGAGCCGGAATGGACCGTCAATCCCGATTTCGTCACCGAGATCCGCAAACTGCTGCTCGGCGGCGCCGTTTGCGCGCCGGACGGCCCCTGCGCACCGGTGGTACTGATTTGCCGCAGCGGAAAGCGCTCGCTGGAAGCGGGTAAGACGCTGCTGGAGAATGGCTTCCGCAACGTCTACCACGTGGACGAGGGATTCGAAGGCGACTTGGACGACCAACACCATCGAAGCACCCGAGGCGGATGGCGCTTCCACGGTCTGCCTTGGGAGCAATGCTGAGAAAGGCCGCCGCGCGTCCGCGGGGCAGCACCTCGCGGCGCCCGCCGTCTCAGCTTCCCGCGCTCGCGCCGGCTCGCGCGCCGCCGTCTTCGATATGCACTTCCGGGCGGGGTGTCGCGCAATGGCTCTTTTCGGCCGCCGGCTTGCGGTCGACCAGATCCTGCAGGCTGATATTGTTCAGATAGCCGTGGATCCGATCGCTGAGATCCATCCAGAGATCGTGCGTTAGGCACGGCCCGGAGTCCTTGCAGTTGCCCGCACCGCCGCAGCGGGTGGTGTCGATATGCTCGTCGACGGCCGTGATGACCTCGGCGACGTAGATGGTCGATGCCTCGCGTGCGAGATGATAGCCGCCACCCGGACCTCGAACACTCGAGACCAAGGCCCGCTTGCGAAGTTTCGAGAACAATTGCTCCAGATAAGACAGCGAGATGCCCTGGCGCTCCGCGATGTCGGCCAGCGCAATAGGCCCGCGGCCCTGATGAATGGCCAGATCGAGCACGGCCGTCACGGCATAGCGCCCTTTTGTGGTGAGTCTCATGTCTTCAGCCTCCTAGCGTGTCTCTCGTCTTGCCGAAGCGCAATTAGGATATCCCGCCCCGGTCCTGCTCGGGCAGCGGTAGCGATGCGGTGTGGCCGGTTGCCGGATCCGCCTCGCGCCCAAGCGCTCTGCCCGTCTCGGCCGCCGACCCGCTGCTTCCACGCGCCGGCGCGAAGGCGCCCCGGCAGCACGGCCAGCGGCCGCTGCCCAGGGTGAATCCTACGATACCCGAGTTAGACCATCAATTTTATGTGGCCATAGCCCGGCGCCGCAAATGGTCAACGAGCGCGCCGGCGGGAAACGTCCGCACGGCCGGCACGCACGGCGTGACGGACGTCAGTCGGATCCGGCCGGCGTATCTTCGGCCCGATGACGGGAAGGCCTGTCGGCGGTTGCCGATGCATCGGATCCGTCGTCCGCTGCAGCGACGGTGGGCGTCGCCGGGTCGATGTTGCAGTCGTCGAGATCACCGAGATGCTCGAAATGACGGGTAATCCCGTGCTCCTCGAGCGCCCGTGACATGGCCTCCATGCGCCGGTCCATGACATGGATGTGATCGAGCATCCGGTTGATGGCGTTTGCCACCGGGTCCGGCGCATCGCGCGTGGCACCGTAGGCGTCGAAGCCGATGCGCTTGGCGGTGTCGGCGCGGCGCCGGCTAGCCGCGTCCGCGGCACGCTCTATGACCCGGCCGGGCACGCCGATGACGGTGCCGCCGGCGGGCACGGACTTGACAACGACGGCATTGGAGCCGACCCGAGCGCCGTCCGCGAGCTCGATGGGACCGAGCACCTTGGCCCCGGCACCGACCACCACATCCCGGCCGAGCGTCGGGTGGCGCTTGCCCTTCTGCCAGGTGGTGCCGCCGAGCGTGACGCCGTGATAAAGGGTGCAGTCGTCTCCGATCACCGCGGTTTCGCCGATGACGACACCCATACCGTGGTCGATAAAGAACCGCCTGCCGATCTCCGCCCCCGGGTGGATCTCGATCCCGGTGAACAGCCGTGCGACATTCGACAGCAGCCTTGCCGGCCACTTGAGGCCGCGCAGCCACAGGCCGTGGCTGACGCGATGCATCATGACCGCGTGCAGGCCCGGATAGGTGGTCAGTATCTCGAATGCGTTGCGGGCGGCCGGGTCTCGGTCGAATACGCAATTGATATCTTCGCGAAGCCGATCAAACATACCGCTTCCCCAATCACCGCGGCTTGCGGGCAAACATGCAGTTTAGCCGCCGGACACGGCGAGGGCATTGCGTCCCCGCATCACCCGGCTACTTGCGAAAGCGATCGGGGCTCTTGCTGCCCCGGGCCGCGGAGAGCATTCCGCGCAGTATGTTGAGCTCGGTACGATCGGGTCTGGCACGATTAAAAAGTCGGCGCAACCGCCGCTGCAGCTTCGACGATTGCTCCGGATCCGCATAGCCGATATCGACCAGCGTCTGCTGCAAGTGCGCGTAGAAGCCCTCCATTTGCTCGCTCGTCGCCGGCTCCGGCTGCGGCTGCTCGGCTGCCGCCGGGTCGGCGCCGGACTGCGCCAGCCAGGCGCACCGGATCTCGTAGGCAAACACTTGTGCGGCGGCGGCGATGTTGAGCGAGCTGAATGATGGATTGGTCGGAATGTGCGCGAGCAGGTGGCAAGCGCTCAATTCCTCGTTGGTCAGCCCGGAACTCTCGCGGCCCAGCAGCAGCGCAACATCGCCGACCGCGGCTTCGGCAAGCAGGCGCTCGGCACATTCCCGCGGGTCGACCTCGGGCCACTCGACGGTGCGCCGGCGCGCGCTCGAGCCGATCACGAGCCGGCAGCCGGCCAGTGCATCGGGCAGCGTGTCGTGGACCGCGGCGTCCGCCAGCAGTTCGTCGGCGCCGGAAGCGCGCGCCAAGGCCTCTGCATCGGGCAGCCGGCGCGGGCGGACCAGCGAAAGGCGCGACAAGCCCATATTCTTCATCGCGCGGGCGACGGCGCCCATATTTCCCGTCAGGCTCGTCTCGACGAGCACGAAGCGGATGCGCCCGAGGGGGGTGCCGTCACCGGCGCGGGGACGCTGCGGGGCGCTTTGATCGTCAAATCGGCTCATGGCGGCAGTTCTTCAGAATCTCACATTATTGTCAATCTACACACCCACCGACGCTTCGGGTATCGTTGCGCGATGAGCCCCATGCTAAACATTGCCGTGCGCGCCGCACGGGCCGCGGGACGCGTCACCATGCGTTTTTACGAGCGCGTAGACACGCTGAAGGTCGGCACCAAAAGCCGCAACGACTTCGTCAGCGATGTCGACCGCGCGGCGGAAATCGCGATCATCCAAGAACTGCGCGGCAAATACCCGGGCCATGCCATTCTGGCAGAGGAAAGCGGCGCCCACGGCGGCAACGAATTCGAGTGGGTCATCGACCCCCTCGACGGCACGACAAACTACCTGCACGGCTTCCCCCAGTGGGCCGTCTCGATCGGCCTGAGGCAGCGCGGCCAAATGCAGCTCGGTGTCGTCTACGATCCCCTGCACGAAGAATTGTTCACGGCCGAGCGCGGCGGCGGCGCGCAGCTGAACGACCGCAAGCTGCGCGTCAGCAACCGCAAGGATCTGGAAGGGGCGCTGATCGGCACCGGTATTCCGTTCCGCGAGCAGGCCGACCTGGATCTCTACCTGAAGATGCTCAAGGCCGTCATCCGCGACACCGCCGGCATCCGCCGCCCCGGATCCGCGGCGCTGGATTTCGCCTATCTCGCCGCCGGGCGGATCGATGCGTTTTGGGAACTGGACCTCTCGCCTTGGGATTTCGCGGCCGGGGCGCTGCTGGTGGCCGAGGCCGGCGGCACCGTTACCGACCTCGCGGGCGGCGATCGTTTCTTCGAGACCGGCAATATCGTGGCCGGAGGCCTGAAGATCCACCGTGCGATGCTAGAGCGCCTGAAACCCTTCCTCGGGCCGGATCTCCCGGCCTAATTTCCCGGCCTGGCCCGCCGCCCCACGGCGGAGCATATGGCGCCCCGAGCGCCGGGGGCTCCGGCCACGCGCGGACCCCGAGGAGACGCCATGGCAAATCCTGCGATCGACCCTTGGACCCGGCCGATCAGCGTCGCGGTCACCGGCTCAGGCGGCAGCGGCGCCGTAACGGCCGGGCTGATCCTGCTCGCGGCGGCAGCACGCGCAGGCCTGTTCGGGTTGATGATGCGCTCCGCCGGTCCGCAAATCCGCGGCGGCGAGTCCGCGGCGATGCTGCGCTTCGGCCCGCGGGAGCTCGGCTGCATGGGAGACCGGTTCGATCTGCTCGCCTCCCTCGACTGGGGCAACCACGCACGCTTCAGCGACGAGATTTCCCTCGACGCCCGGAGTCTCGTGCTCGCCGACCCGCAGGCCGGCCCGTTGCCCGGGAGCATCTCCGACAGCGGCGCCGCAGTGCGTATGCTCGCGCTCCGGCAGGAGGCCGCAGCGGTCGCCGCCGGCCGACCCAACATGGTGGCGGTGGGGGCCCTCGGCGCAGCCGCCGGACTGCCTCTCGACGCGCTACTGAGCGGCGCAATGCGCACATTGGCCGACAAGGGCGGCGACGTCCTGGACGCGGCCTTCGCCTGTATTCGCCGCGGTTACGGCGAGCCCGCCGGGACCGCGCCCACACTGCAGCAGCAGCCGCCGCCACGGTGGAATATCAGCGGCAACGAAGCCGCCGGGCTCGGCGCGCTGCGCGCCGGCGTTCGCTTCGTGGCCGCCTATCCGATCACACCCGCCAGCGAGATCCTGGAGTGGCTGGCGCCACGGCTCGAACGCCTCGGCGGAGCCCTGCTGCAGGCCGAAGACGAGTTGGCATCGATCAACATGATCATCGGTGCTTCTTTCGGCGGAGTACCGTCGCTGACGGCGACCTCCGGCCCAGGCCTCAGCCTAATGCTCGAGGGCATCGGCCTCGCGGTCGCGACGGAAACGCCGGTCGTCGTCGTCGACGTCATGCGCGGCGGTCCGAGCACCGGCATTCCGACGAAGTCCGAGCAATCGGATCTGGACGCCGCGCTGCATGGTCTGCATGGCGATGCCCCGCACTTGGTGCTGGCGGCACTCGGCATCGGCGACTGCACCTTTACCGTGGACTGGGCGACGCGTCTCGCGGAGCGGCTGCAAAGCGTAGCGATCGTGCTCTCGGATCAATCGCTGGGCCAATCGCGCGCGATTATCGACCCCGTCCCCCCGGTCGACGGCATCGCCCCGCGCGGGGTCGTTCCGAGCGGCGCGGCGCACGAAGACGACGGCTACCGACGTTACGCGCCGACCGACGACGGCATATCGCCGATGGCCCTGCCCGGAACACCGGGCTGTACCTACACCGCCGACGGCCTAGAGCACGATCCGCGCGGCACGCCGTCGAGCCGCTCGACGGATCATCGGGCCCAACTGGACAAACGGCGCGACAAGCTTCATACGTTTACCTATGGCGACGCTTGGGCCGAGATAGACGGCAAAGGAGATCTCTGCTTGCTGACCTGGGGCTCGTGCCGCGGTGCCGTCATGGAGGCCGCCGCGCAGCTTCGTGAAGACGGCATCGCCGCCAGGGTCGTCGCGCTTCGGCTCATCATGCCGCTGCGGCGCGAGGCGCTGCTGAGCGCGCTGGCGGGATCGACAGTGATGGTCGTGGAGCAGAACCACGGCGGACAGTTATTCCGCTATCTGCATGGCGAGCGCGCGCTGCCCGCGCATGCGCGCTCCCTGGCGCGACCGGGGCCATCCGTACTGCGTCCTGCCGAGATCGCGGCGGCAGCGCGCCGTTTGCTGCAGGAGACACATGATGGATGCATCGGCCATTCCGAGCCTTGGGGCGAAGGACTATAAGTCGGACATCAAACCGGTTTGGTGTCCCGGATGCGGGCATTTCACCGTACTCTCGGCGCTGACCAAGACCCTGGCCTATCTCGGCATCCCCAAGCATCTGTGCGCAGTCGTCTCCGGTATCGGCTGCTCGTCTCGCCTTCCCGCCTATGTCGACAGCTACGGCTTCCACGGCGTGCACGGCCGCGCGCTGCCGCTGGCGGCCGGGCTGAAGGCGGCGCGCCCGGATCTCACCGTTCTGGTCGCCGGCGGTGACGGCGACGGCTTCTCCATCGGCGGCAATCACTTTCTGCATGCATGCCGGCGCAATATGGACCTTACCTACATCGTCATGGACAACGAGGTCTACGGGATGACCAAGGGCCAGGCGTCGCCGACCACGCAGTCCGATTGGGCGCGCAGCAAGCTCACACCTCACGGCACCGGCATTCGCCGATTCCAGCCGGCCGCCATCGCGCTCGCGGCAGGGGCCAGCTTCATCGCACGCGGCTTTTCCGGTGATCCTGCCGGCTTGAGCGGCCTGCTCGCGCAGGCCATCGAGCACCCGGGCTTTGCGTTTGTCCACGTGCTGAGCCCGTGCCAGACATTTCGCCCGGAGCAACGCGCCTGGAAACAGCAAGTACATCCGTGCCGCATGCAGCCGACGCACGATGCCGCGCATGCAGCCGAGTTGATCCAGCGCGATGACGGTATGGCCCTCGGCGTCCTGTACTCGGAGCAAATCCCCGTCCACGCCCCCGGTACCGGCCCGACGGCCGCGCGCGAAGCGCTTGCCGGCATCGAGCGCGAGTTGCTGTCGTGAGCACGCGAGAGCAGCGACGCGACGACGCCGCGATCGACACGCCGGGCGGTTTTCTGGTGCACGCGCTGGAGCTGAAGCACGACGCGGCGGAGCACTACGCGCAACTCGCCGACAGCATGGAGGTCCACCACAACCCCCGAGCCGCGACGCTGTTCCGGGTACTGGCCGCGGCCAGCGACGCCCTCGCACGCAGCATCGCGGCGCATGCGAAAGGCATGACACTGCCGCGCATCGCACCCTGGGAAATGCGCTGGAACGGCCGAGGCGGCCCCGAAAGCGACGACTGCGCGGGCAACGAGGTCACCTATCGGATGACGGCTGCACAGGCAATCGGGCTGGCGCTGCACAACGAACAGCGAGCGCAGCAGTTCTTTGCCGCCGTCGCCCTTCATGCCGGGAACGCTCGAGTCCGGCGCTTGGCAGCGGAAATGCGCGACAAGGAGGCCGAGCATGTGGCCATGCTCGAGCAGATGCTGGCAAAACAGCAGGCCGAGCCCGGGCACATCGTCGCCGACGACTTGGACCCGCCGCATATGCCTGCCTGAGCGGCAGTGGCCGATCGATGCCGCGCCGGATCCGGCAACGAACCAAGGCGAATGTTGACGCGGCACCGCACGCCGCATAGCCTTTGCCGCGGCTCGATCGCTTCCATCCACGTGGCACGGGGCTCCAATTCATGCAGACGCTCGTTCGATGAGCATTGTCGCCGTCGTCGGCAACAAGGGCGGTACCGGCAAAACGACCCTGTCGCTGAATCTGGCTGCCGGCCTGTGCCGGCGCGATACCGTCATTATCGTCGACGCGGACCCGCAACAATCGGCCTATCAGTGGCGCCTGATCGGGGACGAGACCAACGGGCTGCCTTCCGTGGTCGCGGCGGCCCAAGGACTCGAGAAGACCGTCGACGCCCTGCGCGCGGCCCATGCCCACGTCGTCATCGACTGCCCCCCCTCGATCAAGGCACCGCAGACCGAGCATGCGCTGCGCATCGCGGACTATGCGTTGATTCCGGTGCAACCATCGCCGATGGATCTCTGGGCAACGGCACACATCGCGCGCGTCGTGGAAAGACTGCGCCCCGAGAATCCCGGTCTCCGGGCGTTGATCGTGATGAGTCAGATCGAGCCGCGCACGACGTTGTCGCGGCTGATGCCGGAAGCAGCTGCCGAGTTGGATTTGCCGGTGGCGGATGCGGGCTTGCGCCGGCGATCGATACATCGTCATTGCGTGCTGGAAGGGCGGACCGTGTTTCAGGCCGGCCGCCGCGGCGAAGCGGCGGCGGCCGAGATCGAGGCATTGATTGCGGAGATGTTCGACCATGACTGAGAGCGATCGCACCGAACGGCGGCTGCTGGATTCCATCCGCAAAGCCAAGACCGGCAGCGGTTCTGCCGCGGACACCGGCGCTGCGGGAACGGGCTCTGCGGGCGCCCCGCAAGAACCGCCCGCGCGACCGAGCGACCGAGCGCCCTCGCAGCCCCCGGCCGAATCCCCGTCCTCGAGGCCGCGGGTTGCCAAGCCTCCGGCGCCCGACACCGGCGGCACGCGCAGCGCTGCCAAGACGCAGCAACGGACAAAAACCGTCGCTTCACGCACTGCCGGCAGATCAGCCTCGCTGCCCGCGCCCGAACCCGCCAAAGCCGCCGATACGGACGCGGTGGCGGACCGCTACCGACGAGGTACCCGGGTCTGGCCCGACTGATCCGCACCGTCGTCGGTTTTCTGAGCCTGCCCGTCCCGCGAAGGACCGCGGCCACAGTCCCCGGTCGTCTTGCGGCTTCCCCCGGAACAAGCAGCGCGCTCCACGAGCGCGGCCCGACTCGCGGCTGACCGGACATACGGGCCGCGGATAAACGCAAACGCAACTCCCTCCGGTGTCGTAACGAGAGCTGATCGCCGCGCGCCTCTGCGTCCGGGACCGCGGACTCATCGACCCCGAGATCTTGAGTCGCAGCGCACCATCACCCGCGACGCATCCGGTGCCCGCGACGGCCGGTGCCTTTTTTTCCTCGTCCGGAAAACTCCCCCCTGCGTGCACATATCCACGACGGCCCATCCGTGCGCGACTGCGATGTCTGGTTTTTTGCTCAAGATGAACACGAATAAGCAACTATAAGCCGCCGTTTTTAAAAAAGAAAACACGCCTAGAATATTAGGGTTTTCAGAACATCGGGTTTTCCCGTATAATTTCGCACACGTACAGTACAGATCGGCGCACCGGATGCCCTTCCCGGCCTCCGCTCGGCGTCGCCAATCCCGGTGAAAAAAATGATCGATCGGATGCACTTCGCAGCCGTCGCGGCCCTGCTCGCGGCAATTTCGTTCCCCGTCGGGGCTGCCGACCCCGGCCACACGCAGGCCGGTATTGCCTCGTACTACCACGACAGTCTGCACGGCAATAAAACGGCCAGCGGGCAGGTCTACGACAAGCGCAAGATGAGCGCCGCCCACAAGACTCTGCCGCTGGGATCGGAGGTGCGGGTCACCGAGCTCGACAGCGGCAAAAGCATTGTGGTTCGCGTGAATGACCGAGGCCCGTTCATCAAGGGCCGCGTCATCGATCTGTCACGGCGCGCCGCGCAGGAGCTCGGAATCATCAAAAAGGGCATCACGCGCGTCAAAGTCGAAGTCCTGAGCGTGCCGGTCGGTCGCGGCGCCTAACCCCAGCGAGGCAGGGACCACGCCGACCCGGCGCGGGGCACTGGCAAGTCCGCGGCACATCCGCACGGAGTCTCCTGGTTACGCCGCGCTCGCCCGCAGCCCGCGCGAGCGCGAGCGCGGGAACAATACTCCCGCGGAGTGGTCTTCATGTCGGCGGTCTACCGATCGCTCGGCGTGAAGCCGCCATCGGCTTGCCTTTTCGGATACGTACCGCCCCGGGCGCGTTGCGGATTGCCATGGCGACAAACCTCGCCGGACCGACAAAATCCGCCCACCCCCTGGTTGCAGCCCCTGCCGCGAGGCCGTATCTCCGCCCGAGGCAAGTCAACTCAAGCCCCCGATCGAAACAGCTCAGGAGTACTCAAGCATGCGTTACATCGCCGGCTCGATTCTTATCGCGTCCATGTCAGCTACCGGCACGCTCTACGCCTACACCTCCGAAACGGAGATGTCCGCCGATCAGGCGCAGATGCTGATCAAGGAGTTCGCAACCACACTGCAGGGCGAGTTGAAGGGCGCATTGAAGGAAGGCGGCCCTATCGGCGCCGTACAGGTATGCAAGGAACGCGCACCGGCCATCGCCGAGTCGCTGTCGGAACAGTCCGGCTGGGAGATCGGCCGCACCAGTCTGAAGACCCGCAACGCGGAGACCAACACCCCCGACGCTTGGGAGACCGAGGTTCTGAAGCAGTTTGCGGATCGTGTCGCTGCCGGCCAGTCTATCAAGACGATGACTTATGCCGAGGTGGTCGAGACCGATACGGGCAAAGCGTACCGGTACATGAAGGCGATTCCGACGGGCGAAATCTGTCTCGCCTGCCACGGGGTCGAAATCGACCCGAAACTGGCCGAAGCGATCGACAAGGCTTATCCTGAGGATTCGGCACGTGGCTATTCTGCCGGCGAATTGCGCGGCGCGTTTACGCTGTCGAAGCCGTTGTAGCGGACAATCCCGCCAAGTCCGGCGAGCGCACAACCGCGCAATGACAGTCGCGGTCCGCTCGCCGGTATCGAAAGCGCGGCGTTGCGACGAAGCGAGTCCGCTACGGCTCAAAAGACCAACTGCGGAGGCGTAATAGCCAGCGTCACGCGCACAGGCAGACCTTTTGCGCTGACAGCAGCGGTCCGCCCGCCTTAGAGGCCAACGGCACAAGCGACCAGGACATGCCCGTGGAACGCTACAACATCGTTTTCGCCGGCGAATTGCTCGGCACGTCCTCGGCGCAACAGGCTCGGCAAAAACTGCAGGCGCTGTTCAAACTCGACGATGCGCGGACCGCGCAGCTGTTCAGCGGTCAACGAGTTACCGTCAAACGCGATGTCGACCTGGAAACCGCTGCCCGCTATCAGGATGCATTCCGCGCAGCGGGCGCACGGGCAATTATCGAGACGGCGAGTGATCTGTCCGAATCGCCGACAAACGTGGACCACATGTCCGGCTCGTCGACGAAGGCTGACGGTGACTGGGGATTGGCGCCTCCCGGCGCGATGCTCGAAGAGATCGAAGACCGGCGTCCTCGCATTTCGCCCGATACCAGCGGGCTCGCGCTCGTCGCCGGCACGAATTGGTCGCTTGAAGACTGCGAGCCACCCCCCGCCCCGACCGCCGTACCACGCACGGATCACTTGACGCTGGAGCCGGCGTTCGAAAAGCAGCCGAAGGGTTCGGAATAGACCCTGGTCGCGCTATCATCGTCGACCGAGTGCAATAGGCCGCACTGCGCACAGCCCCAGGACAGCGCCCCGAAAAATGACAACCCAATATCCACATATCGTTGTTGGCGGCGGGATCAGCGGCCTCAGCGCCGCGCACTACGCCACGACCTTCGGCGTCGAGACGCTCCTGCTGGAGGCAAATGCCCGCGTCGGAGGCTGCATGCAGACGTACAGCTTCCCGGAACTGGATGGCTTCTGGATCGAAGCGGGCAGTCACAGCTGCTTCAACAGCTACGGCAATCTCTTGCAGATCATGGACGAGCTCGGCTTCCTCGACCGTGCGACGCCGAAAGCAAAGCAGAGCTACGCACTTTGGCGCGAGGGCCAGCGCAAGAAGATTCTATCCGCACTCCATATTCCCGAGCTTGTCACGTCGCTGCCACGCTTGTTCACCGCCAAAAAGAGCGAGTGCAGCGTCGCCGAGTACTACGGTGCAGGGCTCGGCAGCCGGAACTACCGCGATCTGTTCGGGCCGGCGTTCCGTTCCGTTATCTGCCAGAACGCGGACGACTTTCCGGCGCAAGCGCTATTCCGTAAAAAGCCCAGGCGAAAGGACGTCTTGCGCAGCTTCACGATGCCGACGGGCCTGAGCGAGATACCGCGGACGATCGCGGAGGAGTCCGGGTTGACCGTACAGTGCGACAGCAAGGTCGAACAGATCACTCGCAGCGACACCGGCTTCGAAATCGCGCTGTCAGACGGCACCACGCTCGGCTGTGATGCGCTGACGCTGGCAGTCCCGCCGGATGCTGCTGCGCGCCTCCTGCGGGACTGCGCATCGCGCGCCGCCGAGCACATCGCGAACATCGGTGTGGTCGACATCGACAGTCTGCTGCTGGCCTTCCGCAAAGAAGACCTCGATGCCCCGGAGATGGCTGGCCTGATCAGCGTGGATGGCGCGTTCCTCTCCGCCGTCTCCAGGGATTTCCTCGACGACCCCCGATATCGCGGGTTCGCTTTCCATTTCCCCGGCGACCTTCTAGGGGAAGAAGAGCGCGTGCAGGCGGCATGCGCGGCACTCGGCACAAGGCCGGACGCCATTGCCGCTGCAGCCCACTGCCGCAATAAACTGCCGAGTTTACGCAAAGGTCATGCTGCACTGATCGAGCAGATCGACGCGGCACTCGCCGGTCTGTCGCTCGCCGTGACCGGCAACTGGTTCCTGGGCGTGTCGATCGAGGACTGTGTTTCCCGTAGTCTGGCGGAGCACTACCGCCTGTTCGGCGCGCCCGACGCCGCGATTTGAGCATCGGCGCAAGTAAGACCCGCGAAGAGCAGCGTCCAATGCACAAGTTTCCAGCGTTGATCCTCGGACTCTGCGCCGTATCGGCTTCCGCTCACGCAGAGATCGTCGGACAGGTCAGCACCAAATTCAAGTGGATGGGACCCAACGACAAGATCGTCGTCGAAGTCTTTCAAGACCCCGATATCCCGGGCATCGCCTGCTACTTGAGCAGGGCCAAGACCGGTGGAATCAGCGGCGCGGTCGGCGTTGCCGAAGATACGTCCGATGCATCACTGGCTTGCCGACAAATCGGGCCGGTGAGCCTACCGGAGGACATCGCCAGCGGTAAGGCCGACGGCAGCGACGTCTTCAAGAAACGGACCTCGCTGTTCACCAAGACGATGCAAGTCGCGCGCTTCTACGACGCGCCCCGGAACACTCTCGTTTATCTCACTTACAGCGATCGGATCATCGAGGGATCACCGAAGAACAGCGTGTCCGTCGTCGTGCTGATGCCATGGCAGGCCAAGTCCGGAAAGAACCCCTCCGACGACCCGGCGGCATCGCGGTAGCGCTTGTCGAAGCGTCATCGCGCGTCAGCCAGAGACGGCAAACGCCAGCAGCCCGTGATCCAAAGCGCCATGCCAGTGCAGCAGATCGGCTTGATCGAAGCCTTGCACATCCGCGACTTTGCCACAGTTAATCGGGACATCATGTCCGCCTTCGAACGACTCGACAGCAGCGCTTTTTCGCACAGAAGCCATTTCGTCGACGGGCGGTTCGAGAACCTCTATCTGCCGCGGGAGCGCCTGCCCGGCGTCTCGCTCGTCCTCGACACGGCGTTGACTGCCGCGAGGGAGCGCCTCGGTCGATGCGGGGCGGCGCTACCCCGGGGGCTGCGGTGCGGGTTTTGGCTGAACCTGATGGAGCCCGGCCATCGGACCAGCCGACATCATCACGACGAAGACGACGAGCTCGTCTCCGGTGTCTACTATGTCGACAGCCCGCCGAATTCGGGCGACATCATCTTCCATGATGCCCCATTCGAGATTCGGGTTGCACCGGCACCCGGATTAATGTTGCTCTTTCCCCCGAGCTTGGAGCACTCCGTCACCGAGAACAACAGCGGAGCACGAAGACTGTCGATCGCCTTCAACATCGGCCCCGACCACTGAACCTCGTTGCGCGGCGCTCAGGGAGGCGGGGCCGCGATGATCAAGCGCTCCATCTCGGCAATGCGGATGACACGACCATCAACCGTGCGAAAAGTACGTCCGTCGATGTCGCCGCGGCGAGCTTGGTAACGCTGCACGTCTCCGGTGTAGGGATTGACGACCTGCAGATCCACAACCCCCGTCGACCGTGTCCAATCGCGGTAAAGGTAAAGAGTGCTGGCAACCAGCATCAGTGTCAGCAGACCATAGGCGGACACCATCAGAAAACGCGAGGGCACACGGGGAAATCGCGGCAATGGACGTTCCGCGGCGCGCTCCGGATCGGCCTCGCGCCGCCGGGCACGGTAGACCAGATATCCGAAATAGACGACAGCAGCGGTCACCAGTAACTTTGTAAACATGGATTCTCCCGCCACCTTACAAACTGTGGATGAGGTCTAGCCCCGACGTCGACGCATTTGGCGTGCCCGTGCGCCCAGTGAACGCCGGCGGCTCCAACTCGAGTCGTTTCATGCTACGTAACCGCCAAACCGTCTTAGTGATCCTGATGACCGTGCTGCTCCACGGCTGCGGCGAACCGCCCAAGCCGACGGTCAACCTCTACCGTGCGGTCCACATCGGCGATCTCGACCAGATCAAGCGCCATATGTTCTGGGGCACGGATGTCAATACCCCGGGGCCTCACGGCAGCTATCCCCTGCATGTTGCAGCCGGACAAGGCCGCGTTGCCATCGCCGACGCGCTGATCGGAAACGGTGCCGATTTGAGCCTGCGTGATCGAGAAGGCCGGACGCCTGTGCATGTGGCATTGGCCAATGGCAAGATCCCGGTCGCAAAATTGTTGATGGAACAAGGCGCGCCCGATGATCTCCAAGCGCTTTTCTTCGAGCTTGTCCGAGCAGACTCGGCCGATCGCGACACCGTCGACTTTCTACTCGAGCGAGGCGTAGACATCAACGCCCTCGGCCCGGATGGCAAAGCCGCGCTGCATCTGGCCGTTGTCGACGGTGACGTGAAGCTCGCCAAACGCCTGATCACCGCGGGCGCCGACGTCAATCTACCGGACGCGGCAGGAAAGCCGCCGCTGGCGCTCGCCAGCGATGCCACGTCAGTCCGAACCAACGGTATCATGACGGACCTATTGGAGCAGTACGGGGCGAGCGAGTGACGCTTCGCGTCGACTGCCATGCACAACGGAGCACACCATGGCGGAGAAAGTCGAAGATCTGACCGTCGAATATCTCGAGGACGGTATCGCAACGACGAAGGAGCTCGACAAGGTCATTCTGTCCAAGGGCAGTTGGACCACCATCCTCTTTCGCTATCAGAACTGGGATAAGGCCAAGGACGGCTATGGCCCCGATCGCTACACCATTCGGCGCTACCAAAAGCGCGGCGGCGAGTATCGTCAGCAGTCCAAGTTCAACATCTCCAGCCGCGCGCAGGCGCAGTCGCTGGTCGACGCGCTGCAGCGTTGGCTGCAGGAAGAGCCGGAACATCAACCATGATCGAACTAACCGGACGTGTCGCCGTCATTACCGGCGCGAGCCGCGGACTAGGGGCGGCAATGGCTTCGCATTTCTTGACCCGCGGACTGAACGTCGCCGCCTGCGCCCGCACGCGGCCCGATTACGATGACTCCGAGCATAGTTTGTCGCGCTCCGTTGATGTGACGAACGCCTCGGCCGTCGACGCCTTCTGCGACGAGGTCGCCGGACACTTCGGGCACATTGATCTCTGGATCAACAATGCGGGTCTATTGGCTCCGATCGGTCCGCTGCGGGACAACGACCCTGCCGAATTCGCACGACATATCGAAGTGAACGTGTTGGGCGTCTTTCACGGCAGCGGCGCCTATATTCGGCACATCCACGCCCATGGCGGCGAGGGCGTATTGATCAACATCAGTTCCGGCGCCGCGCGCAGCGCCTATGCGGGATGGTCCGCATACTGCTCCGGCAAGGCAGCCGTCGACCGCATGAGCGAAGCCATCGCCTTGGAAGAAGGTACGCATGGCGTGCGTGTCCACTCCGTGGCTCCCGGTGTCATCGACACCGACATGCAATCGCTTATTCGCGCATCGACCCCGGAACAGTTTCCACGCGTGGACAAGTTCCTCAAACTCAAGGAAACCGATAGCTTCAGTGCGCCCGACCTCGTCGCGGAGCGCCTGCTGGACCTAGCCTTCGATCCCGAACACTACAAAGACGACGTCCTCGTCACACTGCCGCCCCAGTCGCGATAAGGACGCCTCACCCCGGCCCTGGAACCAGCCGCTTGAGCGCGCCCTCGGTCCACGCTCAATCGCCGACGTAATAGAGCGTGGACCAACCCGCCGGAGCAATCGCTGCAAGTCCTCCACGCCCCCCCGCTTGCCGGAGTTGCCGGGGGGATCCTCCAAACGCATCATCCCGGTCCACCCGACCCACCCGGTCGACCAACACCGACGGTAGGCACAACCAAGGGCAGCAAGCCCAGTGCATACCGCGCCTTGCGCGAACGATCTTTACCAAATGTCAGACTTGGCGGCCGCGCTCGACCTGGCCGCAGCTGATCGCCGATCCGCTCTACGCCGACGAGACCGATGGCAGACGCGTCCGGGCCTTGCGCACACACAGCCTAAAGCGATTGCCGCCGGTGCGCGGGCTTCATGCTGATTATCACAGCCAAAAAAAACCCCTGCCGTCTCGATGAACGGCAGGGGTTTTTACATAAGACCCTGGCAGTGACCTACTTTCGCATGGGGAGGCCCCACACTATCATCGGCGATACACCGTTTCACTTCTGAGTTCGGTATGGGATCAGGTGGTTCCAGTGCTCTGTAGCCGCCAGGAAAACTGGTGGTGAGCCGGGCAATGCATACTCATGCAATAGCCCGGCACACGGCATTCGGTTAGATCGCTTGGGCGCGCAATGGATGCGCTGATGTCGGCACCCAAAGTTCTTGGGTGTTATATGGTCAAGCCGCACGGTCAATTAGTACGGGTTAGCTTCACACGTTACCGCGCTTCCACATCCCGCCTATCAACGTCGTCGTCTTCGACGGACCTTCAGGGACCTCGAGGGTCCAGGGAGACCTTATCTTGGGAGGGGCTTCCCGCTTAGATGCTTTCAGCGGTTATCCCGTCCGTACGTAGCTACCCGGCAATGCCACTGGCGTGACAACCGGAACACCAGGGGTACGTCCACTCCGGTCCTCTCGTACTAGGAGCAGCTTCCCTCAAGTCTCCAACGCCCACGGCAGATAGGGACCGAACTGTCTCACGACGTTCTAAACCCAGCTCGCGTACCACTTTAAATGGCGAACAGCCATACCCTTGGGACCGACTTCAGCCCCAGGATGTGATGAGCCGACATCGAGGTG
>JAIPFF010000070.1 GCA_021736785.1 Thiohalocapsa sp.
CCGGTCGGAGAGCGTGATCCGTTTGGCGCGCAGTTGCTGGCGCACCGCCCGGGACTTGCGCGTCTTTGTCGCCGGCAGCACGAAGCGCAGCTCGCCGAGCGGCGACGTGGCCGAGACGTCTTGCCACAGCTTCTTGCCGCCCGAAAGTGCGCGGTCATGCTGCGAGCGCAACAGATAATCGGCGCCATAACCGCTGTCATATGCGCGCACCATCAGTTCCAGCATGTCCGACTCGCGGTCGCCGACGTAGACCAGACGCGTGTGCGCGGGCTCCTCGGCCAGTTCGGCGACGCGCATGTAGCCCTCGACCCAGCGGGTACTTTCCTTCTCGCCCGCACGGGTACCGTCTTCGGCCTTCGGCTCGCGCGCCCACATCCAGGCATCGAGCACCCCCAGCGGCTCGCGCGCGGGACTGACCGCGAGCGTCGGATGCAGGTACATCCCGCGCTGCGCCTCGTAGCTCAACGGCCCCAACCCCCGGATCTGCTGGCCCTTGAAGTCCAGCTCCGTGGTGTCCTGCAAACACAGCACCACCGGGTGCGCGGCCATGCGCCGCACCGTGCACGCGCGGTGCGGCTCCAGCAGATCCAACCAGTCGAACGTCTCCTGGCGACACAACCGGTAGGCGCCCTGGGTCTCGGCCCACCCGTTGCAGGCCCCCGGCAGGCTTGCCGTCGGTTTGTCGGCCAAACGCTCCGCCAGCAGCACCGCACGTGCCTCCCGGCGCTTGTCCCCCAAGTCAAGGTCCCGAAACTCGTCCGCTGCCCAACTCATGCCGTCTCCACGCTAAATCATGCTTTACAGCATGTTACCGGAGACTCTTGCAGTTGTGTGCAACGAGATGGCTTTAGCGAAGGCAGGATCGGCTCGATGGGTGTATCGGAGGTTAGCCAAGAGCTCAGAGGTGGAGCTATGTTTAGTGCGTGGAGAGAGCGTGGAGCGTTTTCGGGCGGACGCGACAGGTCGAGAGATGTCGAAACGAAACTTCCGCAAATGAAGTCGGGGAGTGAAAGTTTAATGGCAATACGCATGGGATTGTCAGTGCGCGGTCCGCGACCCGATGTGGCCCATTCCGGCCGCGGCCGTTGCGTTGTCCGACCGAGAGCGTCGGTGAGCAGAAGGGAAACCACCAACGCAACACTCTTCGTTGGAGCCACAGGGCGCAAGTGACAGAACGTGGGGTAGGTACTGATTGACTCGTGTGCCATGGCGGAGTTGAACCACGCGATTGTTAATGTCGTGCTCGTCGAGCTTGAGGTCGCCAGGTATCCGGTCCACCTTGCGGAAGCTGCGCGTCCAACCCGTGAGCAAGAGAATGTGCACAGTTTGGAGCCGAAAGGACGACCTTCGGTGAACGCACACCTGACTTCGACAAGTGTAAGGCGGTGACCAGTCGTCGTGCATGTAACTCCGGACCGAATGGACTTGCGTCCGCCTCTTGTGCGTTTGATGGGCCGGAAGCCCTGAAGCTTGACGGCAGCAGCAGCGGACGATCCCGGTCTCTCGTGGAAGTTGGCGGAGTGCGCCGCCGCGTGTAGGTCAATCGGGAAGAAATTTTGAGCGTTGCGCCATACACGCCAGTGGTAAGACATTACTGGTGCCCGGTGCCTCGAGTTAAGCTAGACGAAATTGCAAGCATTATGCTGTCGGCAATCTACGATTTATCGCGGCGATTAGCAGATGGACTACGCGCTTATAGAGCGGATGTCACATAATCGGCGCTGTTTCGTTTGCATTGCGAAGCCGAAAGGCTAAACGCGGTTCCTCTAGCGAAGGGGCTCGGCAGAAACCCAATCGGGTAATTTTTTTGGCGGGGCATTTGCCTCGAGAGTGGTCGTCGCGTTAGTGATTGCTGAGTTGGCTGCGGGTAAGGTGCCATTGGCTTCCGCGAACGTCCGAATGTTTTCGAGTAACACACGGGAATCATGTGTTCGGAAATTCAAGCATTCAGAAAGTGCAACGGGAAGCCGCATCGCCACCTTATCCCAGTCCGAAAGGTAGGCATTATGTTGGACATAGATCGAATTGATAGCGCAGGCCATGCCTGGGCCGTGCTTTTGATTTTGCAGCGCCGTGCGCAACAAAGTCTGGAAATCGGGGTCGGAAACAGAGGGGCAACCCGCAGATATCCTCCGTCTGAATAGATCAAACAACATGTTGCCGGTGAACGGGCCAATGATACCGGCCGAGAGCCTTTCACGTGCTTTGCGTAAAACTGCGTCATCAGGTTTGCCCTTATCGCATCGAAGTATGAGCTCTGCAATGAAAGGCGCCGCTTCTGGTGATGGTAATTGCTGGATCTTCCGCACATACTCAAGGGCTTCGTCGTTCTTTCCTTGCCGAGATTTATGCGCCACGATGCCCGACAGAATTCTGACGGAAGTGGGATTCTCCTCCAGTTCTGTTTGCATCAGCAGGTCAAAGTTACTCCAAATGTTGGCGCGCGCGTAAGTATTAAATGCGAGCAGCGCGAGTAACGAAAACGTTACAAGGCCGAACGAAAGTCGCTTAGAAGAGACATTCAGAAGGTAGCTGGCGGCAACGCCAAGAACGATTGCTGGCCCGAGTACCGCCAGATAATTCCGATGCTCGAAAACCAGTTCAAGGGGAATGAAAGTCGACTCGAGTAAGTGGCTTATAAAGAACCAGGCAATCGCAAACCCTAACCAGGCGGCGCGCCTCCTGAAAAAGAATGCAAGAACGACTGAGGATAAATAGGAAAAGACCAAGGCAACTGTTACAGGGTGAACTTCTCGAATAATTGGAAAATTATCGTGAAAGAGCGACATATGCTTTGGAATCGGGATGAATATCAATTGGAGGTACATCCCGATAACGTGCGTTTGCGTCAAGATCCGGTCGTACAGATCGAATTCGCGACCTATATAGCCCTGCGTTAGACTGCTCCAATGCGAAACGACATAGTAACACCCAAGAGCCAAAGGTAGGCCGATAAGAGACATGGTCAGTAAACGCACCGTAAGACGTGAGCGATTGTTACTTGTTCCAATGCGAGAGAAGAAGAATATTTCGAGCGCGAGCAGGTAAAGAGGTATTAGAACTGCATTTTCTTTCGATACCAAACCCAGCGCAGTGAAAAGTGCAACGCCCGAGAGACCGAGAATTATCGCGAGGGTGGGAGAGTCCTGAGCGAGCAGTCGTGCTTTCGCGTAGACCAATAAAGCGGCAAGCGAGAAAAGAGAGGAAAGTAAAACAAGTCTTTGTACAGCGTACAGAACGGTGCTGACGTGAAGCGGGTGCAGCAACCAGATCGACGTTATCAGCAACGAGAGCCAGATGGGTGGTAGGCGGGAGTTTTGCGCTGGGAAGGTAGAAAAAAGAATGAGGAAGAGCCAAAAAACTAAGAGTCCATTAACAAGATGTAGTAGGACGTTCTGGTACTTATACGCAGTCGGGGTGTCTCCTCCGAAATGGCGCGTGAGGGCGAAGGTCATCATTGTTAGGCCGCGTGCACCAGGATAGGCGCCCGTCTGACCTTCAAAGTTTTTTCCAAGTTCATCCCATGCTAAAGATTCTAGTGTTAAGTGTGAAAGATTGGCTCTATCATCTAGTAGAAAGGGGCCCTTGATCCCTGGCTGAAGAGTGTAGAAAGTAATCACCAGTAGAGCAGCTAGGCATGCGAGAACGCTCGCATTACGCGAGCGTTCTCGCCGTGCAACTCCTGGAGGTAGTTGTTGCACGACGCTGGTAGGCTAGCGGCAGCTAGAGGGCGCAAGCCGATTATCGGCGCCGGTGGACGTACATTCCCAGATGATTCCGGAAGTGGTGTCATCTGGCGTGAGGACAATCTGGATGTCGCCGACCAAAGTGGTGTCGGCGGATGCGGTGATTTCACCGGCGGCAATGGCGATTGAGCTTACAATGCTAGTAGCTACGAAGTCAGGCGCACCAACGCTTGCTGCACTATTCATGACCGAGGTAGGCTTGCCGTCGGAAATGGATTCGGAGACGCCGAGCTTATACGGCGCGGTCATGAGGATAAGTTCCGATACTCGGGCTTTCTTGGTGTAGTCCTGATAGGACGGAATCGCGATGGCCGCGAGGATACCGATGATCGCGACAACGATCATGAGTTCGATAAGAGTGAAGCCGGCTTGCTGTTTTTTCATGGGTTCTCTCCACGAGTGCGGTTGTTGGAACGGCTGGGGCGTCGCTAGTGTGCTTCCGCCGCCCCCGCGAAACAGCGAGGGCTTGTGCCGATGTATACAAAGCAAAGCACGGGCCAGGTGTTTGGCCGCGTTAGAATTGAAGCGCGACTGGCTTAAAGGGCTGATTTTTCGATATAAAAAAGCAGCTTTGTAAACGGTCGATAAGAGCGTGCGGTTCCGCGCAACGTGCTATCTGTCGACCTGGCGCGGGGAACGTAAGATAGTGACGAATTTTGTTGTTTTTGGCGCGGCAGAGGCGAGATGACGGGTGTCTGTCAATGGCTTGCAGCTCCGAGTCATCGGGTAGAAATCGTAGTTTGATTCAAAAGGGCAGGGGTGGTTTTGTCTTCGACGTTGACAGTTTCGTAGACGGGGAGTTGTTTATTCAAGTTAACTTTGGCTTGGATGGGCGGGCCAGTGGTCGGAATGCATCAGGCCCGAGGGAAACGATGAACTGATGGCATGCTGGCCGAGGATAACGCGATCTCGGGGGTTGGTGCGTGGATATACGATTAGGCAGTTTTGGGCAAGTGAAGTCGGCGGGAGGGAGAGGGTGTCACTGCCTGTGGCGTTAGAACAGCGGCGCAATAATCGGGGTGACGGTGTTGGTCAGGAAGGAAGGCTTGTAAGCGGGGGCGAGTTAGATGGATTATTTGATCGCGAACGTGGTGGGCTGGTCAATACTCGGGTTTCTCGTAATTCATTGCGGGTCTTTCATTGCTGTATGTGTGCTGCGATGAATGACTCAGACGAAGGCCTCAACGGATGCGGTGCATGCTCGGCGATCGGTTTCCGCGGTGTATTGGCGGAGAGCGGGTGGATATGGTTGTCGTCGCGGCGATGGTTGTCACGGTAGGCGGAGTCGGTCTGGAGCTAATCGATTCGTCCGAACGATGTCTTGGGAATGGTCTGCTGCAGTAGCTGCAGAGTCGGGTTGAGTCGGTTTTGCTTGACGACGAAGAGGCGGCGGTCGGCCTTGTCGAAGGCCTCGACCATGCGCTTGCCGTCTTGCCAGTGGGTGGCCATGGGCTTTTCGGTGACCACGTGTCGGCCGGCTTCTGCGCAGCGGATGGCTTCGCTGGGGTGCAGCCCGCTTGGAGTGCACAGGGCGATGAGCTCGGCGTCGGAGCGCTTCAGGAGGTCGCCGAGGTCTTCGAAGGCGCTGGCGGCGGTCGCGTCGGCGGCGCGTTCGCGGGCGATGGGATCCGGGTCGCAGACGGCGGTGACGTCGATCCTGTCGGCGTGGTGCTCGGCGGCTTCGAAGTGGCGCCGGGCGATACGCCCGCAACCGACGATGGCGAGCTTTAGTCTGCGGTCGGCGGGGATGATGGGGACCACGCTGAACTCCTGGATGCCGTGTCTCTCTGCACGATAGGGAGTCTTACACATGCTTTGTCTCTTCGCGGACCGGGGTTGCGAACTCGCGAACCGCGTCACGATTTTGCACACGGGTTTGAAGGGGTTCGGCGGATGGTGGTTGCAGGGCCGCGCCCGGGTCGAGGGGTGCGGCCGCCGGCTGAGCGCTTCAGCCTTGCTGTTCCAAGATCTCTTCGAGTTGCTGGCGGTCGAGTACGCGGTCGGTCCAGGCGTCGAGGTCGCTTGCCGCCGCGTCTTCCAGGCGTTGGTGCGCCCAGGCAGGGATGTGCCCGAAGCGTAGCGCTAGCTGGCGCCGGAGTACTTTGGCTTGCCCCAGGCGGATGCCGTGCTCGATGCCCTCGGCGAAGCCTTGGGTGAAGTCTTTGGGATGGGCGCAGGGGGTTGCATTGTCCGGGGGGTTGATCGGGCTTTGGGGGGTGTTTGGTTGGTCGGCATCCGTGCCCGGGTTTTGATTTTGTCTCGGGGGCATCTGGCGCGTCTCCGGCGGGCTTGGTGGGGTGTTGTTGTACGTCGTCTCGCGTTGTGTGCGGGCGCGTGCTGGCGACTGCGTGTGGTTGTCGAAGAGTGTACGTCTGGCTGAGGTCTGTCAAGCACGTTATGTTGATGGGCTTGGGGGGTGTGCGGGGTTTTGTGTTTTCGCTGTGGGGCAGGGTTGATGCTGTCTGGCGTTCGGGGGTCGGAGACTGTTGCGGCGCTTCTGGCAGCGGGGGGAGTGGCGGTGTGGTGACTGTCTGTTTGGTGCGTTTCGTGTATTTTTGATTGAGTCGTGTATGCTGCCAAGCGGCGACAGTTCTTTGCGGACGCCCGCGACTGGGGGTTCTGGACCCTGCTGACTCGGCTATTCTTACGAAGGAGAACACCATGCACGCGTTGGCTTACGACACCATGATCACCGTAGACGACTATTTGGCAGGCGAGGACGGCAGTGACGTTCGGCACGAGTACATCGGGGGGACGGTGTATGCGATGACGGGGGCGAGTCGGCGGCATGGGCTGATCAGCTTGAATCTCGGTAGTTTTCTCAGGCCGCTGGTGCGCGGGAGCGATTGCCAGGTCTTCGTCAACGACATGAAGGTGCGCCTGAAGATTGCCGAGGATGATGTCTTTTATTACCCGGACGTGGTGCTGACCTGTGATCCGACGGATCGGGAGCCGTATTTTTGCGCGCGGCCGTGTTTGATCGTTGAGGTGTTGTCGGAGCAGACGGAGCGGGTGGACCGGCGGGAGAAGTTTCTGGCGTACACGGGGATGCCGTCGTTGGAGATGTACGTCATGGTTGCGCAGGATCGGCGGCGGGTGGAGGTGTTTCGGCGCGGGACCGAGTGGCGGCGTGAGGTATTCGAAGCCGGAGATGTGGCGTTGGAGTGCCTGGATTGTGCGCTGCCGGTGGATGTCGTGTACGAGGGGGTGGATTTATAGCGATCGCGCAGGAGTCTGGGCTTCAGCCCGGACGTATTCCTGCGGCGGTGGCGGTGACACGTCCGCGGCGTGCCGCAGACTCCCGGGTTGGGAGTCTGGGCTTCAGCCCGGACGTGGTCCTGCGGCGGTGGCGGTAGTCCGTCCGCGGCGTGCCGCAGACTCCCGGGTTGGGAGTCTGGGCTTCAGCCCGGACGTGTTCCTGAGACGGCGGCGGTAGTTCGTCCGCGGCGTGCCGCAGACTCCCGGGTCGGGAGTCTGGGCTTCAGCCCGGACGTGTTCCTGTGGCGGTGGCGGAAGTTCGTCCGCGGCGTGCCGCAGACTCCCGGGTTGGGAGTCTGGGCTTCAGCCCGGACGTGTTCCTGTGGCGGTGGCGGTAGTTCGTCCGCGGCGTGCCGCAGACTCCCGGGTTGGGAGTCTGGGCTTCAGCCCGGACGTATTCCTGTGACGGTGGCGGTAGTTCGTCCGCGGCGTGCCGCAGACTCCTGGCGTGCGGCTCGGCTTTGGTCAGGGGCCTTTGGCGACTTCGGCCATGGCGCTTTCGTAGCGCTCGCGCAGGGTGTCGCGCAGGCGGGCTTCTTTGGCGCCGGGGCAGCCGCCCATTTCGCGCAGGCGTTCCTGGAATTCTCTTTGCATACGCTCTTGGGCGTCGCGGTAGTAGCCTTCCGGGAAGTAGTCGTCCTGCACGTCGAGCACGGTCATGCGGTAGCGGCTGACGAGCTCCTTGTTCAGGTTTTCCATCCGCCGGCCGGATTGGTCGCTGCGGCAGCGGGCGTTGTAGAGGTCCATCTCGAAGGCGGCTTCGACGGCATCGACCAATAGGGCTTGTGTCGCCTCGTCCGGATCTCGGGCGGCGAGGGCTGCGGCGATGCCGGCGGCGAGCAACAGCACAAACGCGGCGATGCGGACCGTGGGCGAGGAGGCGAGCGCGGACTTTGGCGCGAATAGGTGGCTTCGCACGATGATCAGCTGCGCCCGTAGACAGGAACGGCGGCGCCGGTGACGCAGCGCGCGGAGTCGGAGGCCAGGAACACGATCACGTCCGCCAGGGCCGCGGTCGGCACCCAGGTGTCGTGGTCTTGATCGGGCATGGATTCACGGTTTTGGGGGGTGTCGACGGTACCGGGCAGAATACAATTCACATTGATGCCTTGATGTTTGTTCTCGGCGGCCAGGGTTTCGGTGAGCGTGATGACTGCAGCCTTGGAGGCGCAGTAGGGCCCCATGTTCCCCTTGCCTTGCAGCGCGGCGCGCGCGGAGACGTTGACGATGCGCCCGCCGCCGCCGGCCTGCATGACGGGCAGTACGGCGCGGCTCATATTGAAGACGCTGCGCGCGTTGAGGTCCATCATCAGGTTCCAGACCTTGTCGTCGGTCTCTTGCAGCGGCGGGCCCATGGCGAAGCCGCCCGCGACGTTGGCCAGAATGTCGATGCGCCCGAAGCTTTGCATGACGGCATCGACGGCGGCGGCGACGGAGGTCGGGTCGATGAGGTCGACGGCGAAGGTGGCGGCAGTGGAGCCGGCGGGCAGGGCGGCCTTGGCCGACGCCAGCGCCTCTTCGTCGAGGTCGAGCATCGCGAGCGTCGCGCCCTTGGCCGCCAATGCCGCGCAGACGGCGCTGCCGACGTTGCCCGCGGCGCCGGTGACGATCGCTGTTTTGCCCTCGAATTCGCTCATTCCCATCACTCCTGTTGCGTTACGTCTGCTTTGGATTTGAGGGCGGAGAGCCTGGCAATAAACTGCCGCGGAACGCCGGGATGTTCCGGCAAGCACTGTCACGGTCGCGCAATGCGAGACCCTGCCGATGTCTGTATCATAACCGTATGAACTGGCCGAGTACTTCTATCGACGCGATGGGCCTGCTGCTCCGTTGCCCGTTCCGGCTCCGGTTTCGGTTCTGGTTCCGGCGCGGCCAGCGGCGCGCTTGGCGTGCGGCGGCCCCGTCGGGGTGGTGAGCACTTGATCGAGTGGCTGTTCCTCCTGTTGCCCGTTGCGGCCGCCTCCGGTTGGTGGGTGGCCCGGCGTTCTGCCGTGCCCGGCCCCGCGTCGCGCCGCGAGCCCGGCTGTCAGCCCGGCCCCGCCTTCTTTAAAGGTATCAATTATCTGCTCAACGAGCAGCCCGATAAGGCCATCGATGTCTTCCTGAAGCTGGCGGAGGTCGACGGCGAGACGGCCGAGACGCACTTGGCCCTGGGCGCGCTGTTCCGCCGGCGCGGCGAGGTCGACCGGGCCATCCGTGTGCATCAAAACCTGGTTGCGCGCGGCTCGTTGAGCGCGTCGCAGCGCGGCTTTGCGCTATACGAGCTCGGCCGCGACTACATGCTGGCCGGGTTGTTCGACCGTGCCGAGAGCCTGTACAAGGAGCTGGTCGAGCTGAAATTGCAGGAGAGGCGCGCCCTGCGCGGTCTGATCGAGATCTATCAGGCCGAAAAGGAGTGGCGGCGCTGCCTGGAGATGGCGGAAAAGCTGCAGCGAGTCTCCGAGCAGCCCCTGCAAATGGAGATCGCCCATTATCACTGCGAGATGGCCGAGGAATGCCTGCGCCGCGGCACCGCCGATCAGGCGCGCGCGCATCTGCTCGATGCCCAGGCCATCGACCCCGACTGCATCCGCGCCAGCATGCTGCAGGCGCAAATGGAAATGACCCGGGGCGATGCCGAGACCGCCGCCTTGCTGTACCGGCGCGTCGCGGAGCGCGGGCCGCATTATGTGCCCGCCATGCTGCCGGGCCTGTTGGAGTGCTGGAGGCGCCTCGGGCGCACGCACATCGCCGCCGAGTTGAGGGCGCTGTTCTATGCGCATCCGTCTCCGCCGCTGATGCTCGAGCTCTCGCATGCCATCGAGCGCGAGCAGGGCGCCGCCGCCACGCTGGCGTTTCTCGAGGATTACCTGCGCCAGCACGCCGATTTGGCCGGCGCCGACCGGTTGCTTGAGCTTCGGCTGCGCGTCGGCGATATCTCCGCGCCCGGCGACGAGACCCTGCTCGAAGTCGTGCGCCATCAGCTGGCAACGCAGCCCGTGTACCAATGCGATCATTGTGGTTTCGAGGCTAGGGCGCTGCACTGGCAGTGCCCGAGCTGCAAGCACTGGGGCAGCATCAAGGCCGTCGAGCCCGCTCCGATCTCGGACCCCGCCGTCCTCAAGCAGCGCCAGATCGCCTGAGCGCGCCCCCGTGATCGCCGCGATCCCCGCAAGCTAATTCGTCGTATCGCCATGCCCATCGAGCCGCGCATCATCGTCGCCCTGGACTTTCCGACCGAGCAGGGTGCGCGCGAGCTATTGACGCGCCTCGACCCGGGGCGCTGCCGGGTCAAGATCGGTAAAGAGCTGTTCACCCGCGCCGGACCGCGACTGGTGGAGCATGTAATTGCAACCGGGTTCGAAGTTTTCCTCGACCTGAAGTATCACGATATCCCCAATACCGTGGCCGCCGCCTGCGCCGCGGCGGCGGATCTCGGGGTTTGGATGGTCAATGTCCACGCCAGCGGCGGGCCGGCGATGATGCAGGCCGCAAAAGAAGGCCTGTCCGGCCGGGAGCACGCGCCGCTGCTGATCGCGGTGACGGTGCTGACCAGCATGGACGCCGACGATCTGGCCGCCATCGGCTGTCCCGGCGAGCCTGGCGCGCGCGTATTGCAGTTGGCGACGCTGGCGAAACGGGCCGGCCTCGACGGGGTTGTTTGCTCGCCGCTGGAAGCCGGCACGCTACGTGCTTCACTTGGGCCGGACTTCTGTCTGGTGACGCCCGGCGTTCGCCCGGCAGCCGCAGCCCGCGGCGATCAGAAGCGCGTCATGACACCGGCGGACGCCGTTCGCGCCGGCTCGGATTATCTCGTGATCGGCCGTCCGATCACCGCGGCATCCGATCCGATGGCCGCGCTGGCCGCCATCGAGGCCGAGCTGGCGGAGGCAGGCTGAACGGGCGGAGCCGGCCGAGCTCTGGCGGAGCCGGCCGAGCGTGCGTACCGCCCCGGCAATCTGCAAACCGATTCGTGAAACGATAATCTTTTTGAGTTAAGGAGATCAGAATGGCCAAGATTCGCAAAGCCGTCTTCCCCGTCGCGGGACTGGGCACGCGCTTCCTGCCGGCCACCAAGGCCAGCCCGAAAGAGATGCTGCCTGTCGTCGACAAGCCGCTGATTCAATACGCGGCGGAAGAGGCCGAAGCGGGCGGCGCCGATCAGCTGGTGTTCGTCACCGGCCGTCATAAGCGCTCCATCGAAGATCACTTCGACAAGGCCAAGGAACTGGAACTGGAGCTGGAGGCCGCCGGCAAGACGAAGCTGCTGAACATCGTGCGCACGGTGCTGCCGGCGTCGGTCAGTTGCATTTATCTGCGCCAGCCCGAGGCGCTTGGTTTGGGCCATGCGGTGCTCTGCGCGAAGCCGGTGGTGGGCAACGAGGCCTTTGCCATCATCTTGGCCGACGACTTGATCCGCAACGATGCCAAAGGCGTGGTCGAGCAGATGGCCGAGGTGCACGAGCGCACCGGGGCCAGTGTCTTGAGCGTCGAGGAAGTGCCGCCGAACGAAACCGACAAGTACGGTATCGTCGAGACCGAGGAGCAATCCGACGGCACGCTGCGGGTGACTTCCATTGTCGAGAAGCCGGCCCCGGAAGACGCGCCGTCCAACCTGGCTGTCGTCGGCCGCTATCTGCTGACGCCGAGAATCTTCGACATGTTGGAGCAGACCAAGCCCGGTGCCGGCGGCGAGATTCAGCTCACCGACGCCATCGCCGCGCTGCTGAAGGAAGAGACCGTCATCGCGCACCGGTTCGAGGGCAAGCGGTACGACTGCGGGAGCAAGGAAGGTTACCTCGAGGCCACCGTCGAGTATGCGCTGGCGCACCCGGACCTCGGCGAAAGCTTCCGCGCCTACCTGAAGGATTTGGTGCTCTAACGCGCCTGGCGGCACGGTCGATCGGCCCAACGATTACCGCGCCGCCAAGCGCCAGGAGTCTGCGCCTCGGCGCGGACGAGCCACCACGCCGACGCCCAATGCCACACCCTCGCTCTTAGGAGTCTGCGCCTCGGCGCGGACGAGCCACCACGCCGACGCCCAATGCCACACCTGCTCCGAAGCGCCGCCTACCCTTGCTCGCCCTCAGCCAAGCAAGGCTTTTTCCAGTCCAGTAAGGTTCAGCGCTTCCAGATACGCCTCCATGGTCTGCTGGTCGACTTCACCGCGGGCGTCGAGCTGGATCAGAATGCGGGTGCCGACCATCAGCGTGACTTTGGTGGTGTTGCCGGCCGGGTCCTTTTCGGTCACGCCGCGAAAGCCGCTGTAGGTATAGGCGCTGCTGGCCGGGCTCGCCTGCATCAGCATCGGCGTCGTCATCATCATGCTCATCATCGACAGCAGCGGCGAATCCGCGGTGACGGTGAGCGTGATCTCGCTGTCGGTCTCTTCGTTGCGGTAGACACGGGTCAGGCTGGTACCGGCGATCATGGCCGCAAGGCCGCCGGAGTCGGACGTGGCGGTGTCGGCAGTCCAGCCGGGCAGCGGCTCCGGTAGCAGCGTGAGCTGCTTCGCGCGCAGTTGCTCCTCGATCTGCGCTACCGCGAATTGCAGTGCCTGAATGGCGACGCGCGACTCACCCTCCCGATAGGCCCGCAGTCCGGCATCGATCTGCTCCGTGATGGGGTCGTTGTCGGGGATCCGATCCGTATTGGCCGGATCCGCGGCGGCGGCGGCAGTGCCGACGCCGAGCAACAACACGAACAGTGAAGGGCGAAAGCAACGGCGCATCTGGGCGGTCCTTTGGCTCGATGCCGCGACTGCGGCGGAAGCGGCTCATTCTAGTGCATAACCCGCGGTCAGTAGAGTGCGCGCGAGAGCCTGGCCCGATAGCGGCTGACCAAATCGCCGCTGCCGCCGAGCAGGTCGAAGATCCTCAGCATGCCCTTGCGCGCGGCGTCGTCACCGTAGGCTCGGTCCTTCTGCATCAGCGTCATCAGGTTCTCGAGCGCCGCTTCGTAGTCGCCGGCGATCACCTGATGCGCGGCCAGCTGGTAGCGGGCCTCGCTGTCATTGGGGTCGGACTCGACGCGCGCTTCGCAGGCCGGCGCCGGCGGGGCGCCCGCAAGCACGACGGCGAAGTCGAGCTGACTGCGCAGTGCGGCGACCTCCGGATCGTCGGCCAGGTCCACCGGGATGCGCTGCAGCAGCTCGGCGGCAGCGGCGGCGTCGCCCAGGGCGGCCTTGACCTGCGCTTCGGCGATGGGCAGGCGCTTGTGCTCCGGGTCGGCGGCGCGGACTTGCTCGATCAATGCGGCGCCGGCGTCGATGTCGCCGGCCGCGAGCAGGCCCTTGGCCCGAATCAGCAGCTTGTCGGACTCGCGCTCGATGTGGCGATCGAGAAATTCACGCACCTGTGCCTCGGGCAGCGCGCCCATGAATTGATCCACCGGCTGCCCGCCCTTGAATAACTGCACGGTGGGCAGGCTGCGGATGCCGAACTGCGCCGCCAGTGCCTGCTCCGCCTCGGTATCGATCTTGGCGAGCACGAAGGCGCCGCCATAGTCGTCGGCCAGTTTGGCGAGGATCGGCATCAACTGTCTGCACGGCGCGCACCAGTCGGCCCAAAAATCGACCAACACCGGTTGCTTCATGGAGCCGGCGAGCACGACCTGCTCGAAGTTCTCGGCGGTGACGTTAAGCACGTAAGGGGAATCGGCCATTGCAAGCCCTCGGATTCGGTAGCGAAAAACCTTCCAATCCAGGCAAAATAATCACACGGGCGGGTCGAATCAACCCGGTGCCGACGGCTCGCGGGCATTGCCGCGGCCCCGTCCGGCGCCCGGATGCGGCCAGCCGTCGGCTGTAGGCGGCGATGATCGCGAGCCCGCCGCATGTCGGTCTGACCCCCGCGGAATGCCCGAGGAGCACAGCATGTCCGATTCCCTGCATGTCGTCTGTCCCCATTGTGATGCGGTCAACCGTATCCCGGCCGCCCGGCTGGCGGATGCGCCCAACTGCGGCAAGTGCCGCCGCCCGTTGTTCGACGGACACCCGGTGGCACTGGACGAGCAGCGCTTCGAGCGCCATATCGGCCGCGGCGACCTGCCGGTCCTGGTGGATTTCTGGGCACCCTGGTGCGGCCCTTGCCGGATGATGGCGCCGGCATTCGAGGCCGCCGCGGCGCGGTTGGAGCCGCGCGCGCGGCTCGCCAAGGTCAACACGGAAGAGGCGCAGCAGCTTGCCGCGCGCTTCGGCATTCGCAGCATCCCGACGCTGGCGGTGTTCCGCGGCGGGCGCGAGCTCGGGCGCACCGCCGGCGCCATGGACACGGGCGGGCTGGTGTCGTGGATGCAGCAGTATTTGTAGCGCCTCGGTTGCGGGCCGGCGGCGATTCCGAGTGACCGCGCGGACGCCCGGTGTGCGCGTCGGCCCGCTGATTGGACCGTAGCTCGGCGTCGTCCGCGCACGCTTTGCCGCAGTGCAGCAAAGCGCCATGGACAGACAACCGGCCATCCTTTAACATTCCAGAAGTTTTGGGCACGGCTTTAACGGCCCTGACCTCTCTGACCAAACTCTCAGTCCCGTCGGCTCAGGGCATGCCGCCCGGGTCGCGCTGCCGCCTGATTCGGAGAACGCTTTGAGAAACCCAGCGGTCCTGGTCTTGGAAGACGGCTCGGTCTTCCGGGGTTATTCGATCGGCGCCGATGGTCAAAGCGTCGGCGAAGTGGTGTTCAACACCGCGATGACGGGTTACCAGGAAATCCTCACCGATCCCTCCTACCGTCGCCAGTTGGTGACGCTGACCTATCCCCATATCGGCAACACCGGCGCCAACGGCGAAGACGAAGAGTCTCCGGCCATTCAGGCGGCGGGACTCATCATTCGCGATCTGCCGATCCTGGCCAGCAACTGGCGTCGCGAGGAAGACCTCGACGCCTACCTGGCGCGCCAGGGCGTGCTCGCCATCGCCGGCATCGATACCCGGCGCCTGACCCGCATCCTGCGCGAGAAGGGCGCGCAAAACGGCTGTCTGCAGGCGGGCGAATCCATCGACGAGGACGCGGCGCTGACGGCGGCGCGGGGCTTCGCCGGCCTTGCCGGCATGGACTTGGCCAAGGAGGTCTCGACCGCCGCCCCGTATGCCTGGACCGAGGGCACCTGGTCCCTCGAGGGCGGCCTGCCGGCTGCCCGCGGAGACGACGATCCCGAACTGCGCTGGCATGTCGTCGCCTACGACTACGGCATCAAGCGCAATATTCTGCGCATGCTGGTCGACCGCGGCTGCCGCATTACCGTCGTGCCGGCGCAAACGCCCGCCGCCGACGTGCTGGCGATGCAGCCGGACGGCGTCTTCCTGAGCAATGGCCCGGGTGATCCCGAGCCCTGCGACTATGCCATCGAGTCCATCCGCGCGCTGATGCAGGCCGGCATCCCGCTGTTCGGCATTTGCCTGGGCCATCAACTCCTGGGCTTGGCCTGCGGCGCGCGCACAGTGAAGATGAAGTTCGGCCATCACGGCGCCAATCATCCGGTGCAGGTGCTGGCGACCGGCGAGGTGATGATCAGCAGCCAGAACCACGGTTTCGCGGTGGACGAGCAGACGCTGCCGGCGGATGTGGAGCCCACGCACCGATCGTTGTTCGACGGCTCGCTGCAGGGCATTCGTCACCGCGAGCGACCGGCCTTCAGCTTCCAGGGCCACCCCGAAGCGAGCCCCGGGCCGCACGATGTCGCGCCCTTGTTCGCGCAGTTCATCGAGGACATGGCGTCTCGACGCTAGCACGCCCGTTACAACACAGCGCCAGGAACCCTCAGCGCAACCAAATTCTCCGCGCACGCCCCAATGCCCAAGCGTACAGACATCGAAAGTATCCTGATTATCGGCGCCGGTCCGATCGTGATCGGCCAGGCCTGCGAGTTCGACTACTCCGGCGCGCAGGCTTGCAAGGCGCTGCGCGAGGAGGGGTACCGGGTCATCCTGGTGAACTCGAATCCGGCCACCATCATGACCGACCCCGAGATGGCCGATGCCACCTACATCGAGCCCATCAACTGGCGTGTGCTCGAGCGCGTGATCGAGCGCGAGCGCCCGGACGCGCTACTGCCGACCATGGGCGGGCAGACGGCCCTGAACTGCGCGCTGGACTTGGCCCGCGAGGGAGTGCTCGAGCGCTACGGCGTGGAGATGATCGGCGCCTCCCGCGAGGCCATCGATAAGGCCGAAGACCGCGACCTGTTCCGCCAGGCCATGCGCCGCATCGGCCTCGACATGCCGCGCTCGGCGATCGCCCACAGCATCGAGGAGGCCATTCAGGTCCAGGCGCAGATCGGTTTTCCGGCCATTATCCGCCCGTCCTTCACCCTCGGCGGCAGCGGCGGCGGCATCGCCTACAACGCCGAAGAATTCGAGCAGATCTGCAACCGCGGCCTCGATCTTTCCCCGACCAGCGAACTGCTCATCGAAGAGTCGGCGCTGGGCTGGAAGGAGTTCGAGATGGAGGTGGTGCGCGACCACAAGGACAACTGCATCATCGTCTGCTCCATCGAGAACTTCGACCCGATGGGCGTGCACACCGGTGATTCCATCACCGTCGCGCCGGCGCAGACGCTGACGGACAAGGAATACCAGATCATGCGCAACGCCTCGCTGGCGGTGCTGCGCGAGATCGGCGTCGATACCGGCGGGTCGAACGTACAGTTCGCCATCAATCCCGCCGACGGGCGCATGATCATCATCGAGATGAATCCGCGCGTCTCGCGCTCCTCGGCGCTGGCCTCGAAGGCGACCGGCTTCCCCATCGCCAAGGTGGCGGCCAAGCTCGCCGTCGGCTACACGCTGGACGAACTGAGCAACGACATCACCGGCGGCGCAACGCCGGTGTCGTTCGAGCCGTCCATCGACTATGTGGTCACGAAGATCCCGCGCTTCGCGTTCGAGAAGTTTCCGCGCGCCGACTCGCGGCTGACCACGCAGATGAAGTCCGTCGGCGAGGTCATGGCCATCGGGCGCACCTTCCAGGAATCGCTGCAGAAAGCCCTGCGCGGCCTCGAGACCGATAGGGATGGACTCAACGAGGTCTTGAATCTATCGGATCCGGAGTCGATCAGGGTGCTGCGCCGGGAGATCCGCCAGCCCGGCTGCGACCGCATATTCTACGTGGCCGATGCACTGCGCGCCGGCGTCACCACCGATGAGCTGTACGACCTGTCCGGCATCGACCCCTGGTTCCTGGCCCAGATCGACGACCTGATCGCCACCGAGCACCAGGTGAGGGCCCGGGGCATCGACGCGCTCGACGGCGAGTGGCTGCGCGGGCTCAAGCGAAAGGGCTTCTCCGATCGTCGCCTCGGCAAGCTCACCGGCGCCGGGGAGGCCGCGATCCGCGAGCGCCGCCACGCGCTCGGCATCCGTCCGGTCTTCAAGCGGGTGGATACCTGCGCCGCCGAGTTCGCCTCCAGCACCGCCTACCTCTATTCCACTTACGAGGAGGAATGCGAGGCGCTGCCCACCGATGCGAAAAAGATCATGGTCCTCGGCGGCGGCCCGAACCGGATCGGGCAGGGCATCGAGTTCGACTATTGCTGCTGCCATGCGGCCTTCGCACTGCGCGACGACGGTTACGAGACCATCATGGTCAACTGTAACCCGGAGACCGTTTCGACCGACTACGACACCTCCGATCGGCTCTATTTCGAGCCGCTGACGCTGGAGGACGTGCTCGAGATCGTCGCCACCGAGCAGCCCTACGGCGTCATCGTCCAATACGGCGGCCAGACACCGCTGAAGCTGGCCCGCGACCTCGAGGCCGCCGGCGTGCCCATCATCGGCACCTCGCCGGACTCAATCGACCTGGCCGAGGACCGCGAGCGCTTCCAGCGTCTGATCAACGAGCTCGGCCTGCGCCAGCCGCCGAACGCCACCGCGCGCAGCGAAAGCGAGGCCATCGAGCAGGCGGCGAGCATCGGCTATCCGCTGGTGGTGCGCCCGTCCTACGTGCTCGGCGGCCGGGCGATGGAACTGGTCTACGACGACACCGAGCTCTCGCGCTATATCCGCACTGCCGTCAGCGTTTCGAACGACTCGCCGGTGCTGCTCGACCGCTTCCTCGACGACGCCATCGAGGTGGACGTCGACGCGGTGTGCGACGGCGAGCGCGTGCTGATCGGCGGCATCATGGAGCATATCGAGCAGGCCGGCGTGCACTCGGGCGATTCCGCCTGCTCGCTGCCGCCCTACACGCTGTCCGATGCGCTGCAGGATCGCATGCGCGAGCAGATGGCGCGCCTCGGGCTCGCCCTCGGCGTGCGCGGGCTGATGAACGCGCAGTTCGCCATCAAGGACGACGAGGTCTATGTGCTGGAGGTCAACCCGCGCGCCTCGCGCACCGTGCCCTTCGTGTCCAAGTCCATCGGCGTGCCGCTGGCCAAGGTGGGCGCGCTGTGCATGGCCGGGCGCACGCTCGAATACCAGGGGCTGGCCAAGGAGGTCAAGCCGACCCGCTACTTCGTCAAAGAGGCGGTGTTCCCGTTCGTCAAGTTCCCCGGCGTCGACACCGTGCTCGGCCCGGAGATGAAATCCACCGGCGAGGTCATGGGCGTCGGCGAGAGCTTCGCCGAGGCGTTCGGTAAGGCGGTGGAGGCGGCCGGCATGGCACTGCCGAAGCCCGGCAAGGCCATGCTCAGCGTGCGCACGGCCGACCGCGTGCGGCTGGTGCGCGTGGCACGCGAGCTGGCCGATCTCGGGTTTTCGCTGTACGGCACCCACGGCACGGCACGCGCGGTGCGCGAAGCGGGCATGGAGTGCACCGGCGTGAACAAGGTCAAGGAGGGCCGCCCGCACATCGTCGATATGATCAAAAACAACGAAGTCAGCTTCATCGTCAACACCACCGAAGGTGCGCAGGCGATCGAAGATTCCGCCGAGATCCGCCGCGCCGCGCTGCAGCACAAGGTGAGCTACACCACCACTATCGCCGGCGCCGAGGCCACCGTGCGGGCGTTGAAGCAAGGCGAGCTGCTCGGCGTCAATCGGTTACAGGAGCTTTACTGAGCCCCCGCTCGGCGGTAGTCTGAAGCCGTACCGCAGCGGCGGGCCGCCGGGTCCGCCGCGCCGACGCAGTCCCATTTTCATGGGCCCATCCAGACGGACGTGCGCCGCGCGCGGCCCGTCCCCGAGAGGATTCATCCGATGAACAAAGTACCTCTGACGATCAGAGGCGCTGAGCAATTGCGCGCGGAGCTGGAAAAGCTCAAGCGCGTCGAGCGCCCGAAAATCATCGAGGCCATCGCCGAGGCGCGTGCCCACGGCGATCTGAAGGAAAACGCGGAGTACCACGCCGCCCGCGAGCAGCAGGGCTTCGTCGAAGGCCGCATCCAGGAGCTGGAAGGCAAGCTATCGAACGCCGAGATCATCGACGTCACCAAGCTGCCGCAGAACGGCAAAGTGGTCTTCGGTACCACGGTCGACGTGCTCGAGCTCGAAAAGGACGAGGAGCATACGTTCAAGATCGTCGGCGACGACGAGGCCAACATCAAGGAGGGACTGATCAGCGTCGGCTCGCCGATCGCCCGCGCGCTCATCGGCAAGAGCGAGGGGGACGTGGCGCTCGTCGACGCCCCGGGCGGCAAGCGCGAGCTGGAGGTTCTCGAGGTCCGCTACGAGTAGCCACCCACCGGCGCCGCCGGCGTCGGTTGGCGATCGGCGGCTTCGGCGG
>JAIPFF010000071.1 GCA_021736785.1 Thiohalocapsa sp.
CAGGAGTCTGCGGCTCGCCGCGGACGGAAGGTCTGCTGCTGCTGCGGTTGCAGGAATACGTCCGTGCTGAAGCCCGGACTCCCAAGAGGCGCCGAAGCCCGGACTCCCAAGAGGCGCCGAAGCCCGGACGCCAGGAGTCTGCGGCTCGCCGCGGACGGAAGGCCTGCTGCTGCTGCGGTTGCAGGAATACGTCCGTGCTGAAGCCCGGACTCCCAAGAGGCGCTGAAGCCCGGACTCCAAAGAGGCACTGAAGCCCGGACTCCCAAGAGGCGCTGAAGCCCGGACTCCCAAGAGGCGCTGAAGCCCGGACTCCCCGGGTCCCGCGTTTCACGGATACGCGCAACGTCCTACCTTACGAAATCGTCATGTTTCGGGTCTTGCTCGGGCATAGCGGTCTGCAGTGAAATTTCGCCGCTTCTCCCCGGCCGCGGAGCGTGCCCGTTCGGGCACGGCCTTCCGCGGCCGTTTCCCTGACCCTGTCCCATGCGACAAGGAGAGACAGATGATCGAAGTTCGCGGGCTCAGCCGCAGTTATGGCGAGCTCAAGGCGGTCGATGACGTCTCGTTCGACATCGACCGCCGCGAGATCGTCGGCCTGCTCGGGCACAACGGTGCGGGCAAGACCACCATCATGAAGATGCTGACCGGCTTCCTCGAGCCGAGCAGCGGCACCATTCGCATCGACGGCATGGAGATCGCCGAGCAGCGCCGCGCCGTGCAGCGGCGTATCGGCTACCTGCCGGAGAACTGCCCCTTGTACCCCGACATGACGGTGCTCGACCACCTGGACTACCAGGCCTCGCTGCACGGCATCGCGCCCTCCGGGCGGCCCGCGGCCATCCGTCGCGCCGTCGAGCGCACCGAGCTCGGCGCCAAGGCCATGGCCCAGGTCTCGACGCTCTCGCGCGGTTACCGGCAGCGCCTCGGCGTCGCCCAGGCCATCCTGCACGAGCCGGATATCCTGATCCTGGACGAGCCCACCAACGGCCTCGACCCGTCGCAGATCCAGCATATGCGCTCCCTGATCCGCGAACTGGCCGGCCGTGCGACGGTCATCATCTCCACTCATATCCTGCAGGAAGTGGAGGCCATCTGCGGGCGCGTGCTGATCATGCGCGCCGGCAAGCTGGCCCTCGACGGCGCCCTCGGCGACATCGGCGCCCATCCGCGGCTGTTCGTGACGCTGGACCGGGGGCCGGACGAAGTGCGCGACGCGCTGCGCGGCCTGGACGGCATGACCGACCTGGCCCACTTGGGCGATGCGGGCATCCGCCGGCGTTACGCGCTGAGCACGGATGATCCGCAGGCCATGGCACCGCGCGTGGCACAACTGGTGTCCGATAAGGGCTGGCCGCTTTACGCGCTGGAGACCGAGCGGCGCGACCTCGAGGCCCTGTTCGGTGCCGTCTCCGGTACCGCGGCCGGTGCCGGCCCGGCCAGTCCCATCCCCGCCAATGCCGTCCCCGCCAGTCCCCTTCAGGGCGCCGCCGCCGTCGATGCCGCCAATACCGCGGCAGGGGAGGGGCGTCATGTCTGACATCCTGCGCGTCGCCCGCAAAGAGCTGTCGTCGTTCTTCGGCTCCCCGGTGGCCTATCTGTTTATCGGCGCCTTCCTGGCCGCGTGCCTGTTCGTCTTCTTCTGGGTGGAGTCCTTCTTCTCCCGCAACATCGCCGACGCGCGCCCGCTGTTCGACTGGATGCCGGTGCTGCTGATCTTCCTGGCCGCGGCGCTGACCATGCGCCTGTGGAGCGAGGAGCGCCGGGCCGGCACCCTGGAGATGCTGGCCACGCTGCCCGTGCCCACCTGGCGCCTGGTGGTCGGCAAATTTCTGGCCGCGCTGGCCCTGGTGGCCGTGGCGCTGGCGCTGACGCTGCCGCTGCCGGTCACGGTCTGGCTGCTCGGACCGATGGACTGGGGTCCGGTGCTCGGCGCCTACCTGGCGACGCTGCTGCTGGCGGCGGCCTACATCGCCATCGGCCTGTTCGTCTCGGCGCGCACCGACAACCCCATCGTCGCGCTGATCGGCACCACGCTGGTATGCGCGCTGTTCTACTTGATCGGCTCCAGCGCCCTGACCACGCTGCTGGGCCATGGCGGCGGCGAGCTGCTGCGGCTGCTCGGCAGCGGTGCGCGCTTCGAGTCCATCACCCGCGGGGTGATCGACGTTCGCGATCTCTACTACTACCTGAGCCTGGTGGGCGTCTTCCTGGCGCTGACCATCTACAGCCTGGAGCGCCTGCGCTGGGCGAAAGACACCGACACCCCCGCGAACCATCACCGCTGGACACTGGTCGTCGGCCTCGCGGTGGCCAACCTGCTGGCCGGGAATCTGTGGCTGCAGTCCGTGGGCTCCCTGCGCGCCGACCTGACCGAGGGCGAGATCTACAGCGTCTCGGACGCGACGCGCACTTATCTCGGCCAGCTGCGTGAGCCGCTGCTGATTCGCGGCTACTTCAGCGCCGAGACCCATCCGCTGCTGGCGCCGCTGGTGCCGCAGCTGCGCGACCTGCTGCGCGAGTACCAGGTGACCGGCGGCGACAACGTGCGCGTCGAGTTCGTCGACCCGCAGCAGTCCCCCGAGCTCGAGCGCGAGGCCGGCGAGCAATACGGCATCCGCCCGGTGCCGTTCCAGACCGCCACCAAGTACCAGGCCGCCGTGGTCAATTCCTACTTCGACATCCTGGTCAAGTACGGCGACCAATACGAGACCCTCGGCTTCCGCGACCTGATCGAGGTGAAGGCCCTCGGCGAGACCGATCTGGACGTGCGCCTGCGCAATCCGGAGTACGACCTCACGCGGGTCATCAAAAAGGTGCTCTACGGCTATCAGGGCGGCGGCGACCCGTTCGCCGGCATCCGCGAGCCGATCCGCCTGCGCGCCTTCGTCTCCGATGCGTCCATCCTGCCCGAGCCGCTACCGGCGCTGCGCGAGGATCTGCAGGCAGTGGCCGGCGATCTGGCCGAGCAGGGCGGCGAGCGATTCGGCTTCGAGCTGGTCGATCCGGCCCGAGACCCGGCGCTGGCGGCCGAGATCGAAGAGCGCTTCGGCTTCGGGGCCATGGTCGTCGGCCTGCTCGACCCGGTGCCGTTCTACTTCTCGATGGTGCTGGAGCAGGGGGAGCAGGCGGTACCCGTGCCGTTGCCCGAGAATCTGGACCGGGCCGGCCTGGAGCGCGCCATCGACGCCGCGCTGAAGCGCTTCGCCCCGGGCATGCTGCGCACCGTCGCGCTGCACACGCCGCAGCCCGCGCAGCCCGATTTCATGGGCGGGCAAAGCGGCCCTGGCTTCAGCCTGCTGCAGGAGAGCCTGCGCGAGGGCTTCAACGTGCGCGAGACCGATCTCGCCTCGGGCCAGGTACCGGAGGACGCGGATCTGCTGTTGGTGGTCGCACCCGAGGAACTGGACGAGAAACAGCAATTCGCGATCGACCAGTTCTTGATGCAGGGCGGCACCGTGGTGCTCGCGGCCTCGGCCTTCGACGTCGACCTCGGCGGCGGGCAGATCTCGGCCCGCGCCCAAAGCACCGGCCTCGAGGACTGGCTGTCCGAAATGGGGCTGACGCTGGAGCCGTCCATGGTGCTGGATCCGCAGAACACCCCGTTCCCGATCCCGGTCCAGCGCAACCTCGGCGGCTTCATCGTCGAGGAGATCCAGACCCTGGACTATCCCTACTTTCCGGATATCCGCGACGCCGGGCTCTCGGACGAGAGCGGCATCACCGCGACCCTGGGCCAGCTGACGATGAACTGGTCCTCGCCGATCAGCGTGGATGCCGAAAAGAATGCCGAGCGCGAGGTGGTGCCGCTGATCGAGAGCTCGCCCGGCGCCTGGACCAGCGACTCCACCGAGATCCAGCCGGACTTCGAAGCCCATGGGCCGCTCGGCTTCCCGCGCGGCGACGATACCGGGCGCAAGGTGCTGGCGGTGGCCGTCGAAGGGCGCTTCGCCTCCGCGTTCGCCGGCGAGCGCTCGCCGCTGCTGCCGGCGCCGGACCAGGACGGCGACGGTGCGACCGATGCCGGCGGCACGCAACAGACCGGCGATACCGGAGAGCTCGGCGAAGAGGCCGGCGAAGAGCGCGGCGCGGTCGCCGACGAGGGCGATCCCGCCGGCGCGGACGGCGCCGAAACGCCCGTCATCTCCGCGGTTGTCGACCGCTCGCCGGCCTCGGCCCGGTTGGTCTTGATCGGCTCGTCCAGCTTCCTGACCGATACCGCCATCAGCCTGGCCTCGGAGGCCACCCAGAGCCGCTATCTGAAGCCGCTGGAGCTGGTGCAGAACACCCTTGACTGGTCGCTGGAAGACCGCGGTCTGCTCGAGCTGCGCGGGCGCGGACAGTTCAGCCGACTGCTGGAGCCGGTCGGGCGTGAGGGCCGGATGTTCTGGGAGTATCTGAACTACGCCCTGGCCCTGGGCGGGCTGGCGCTGGTTTATCTGCTGCATCGGGTACTGCGCAAGCGCCGCGAGCGGGCCTACGCCGCGATGCTGGAGGGTTGAGTCATGGCCGTATCGATGATCAAGAACCCCGTCGCCCGGCTCGATGCCGGCTGGAAAGAGGCACTGAAGACGCCGCTGGTGTTGGCGCTGGGCGCGCTGTTGGGCGTGCAACTGCTGCTGGCCGCCGTGGCCGGCAGCGGCGGCGGCATGGAGCCGGCGGCCGTCGACGCGCCGCTGCTGGCTTTCGAGCCGGAGGACATCACCGCGCTTGAAATCACCGATGCCGAGGGCGCCGAAACGGTCTTGCTCTCGCGTGCCGGTGACGGCTGGGTGCTGTCCGCGCTGGGCGATTTTCCGGCCGACGGCGACAAGGTCGATACCCTGCTGCAGTCGCTGGCCGAGCTCAACCGCCCGCTGCCGGCCGCGACCAGCGCCGACGCCCGCGCCCGCTTCAAAGTGGCCGACGACGACTTCGAGCGGCGACTGACGCTGCGCGCCGGCAACAAGGACGTCGCCTCGCTGATCGCCGGCGATTCACCCGGCTTCCGGCGGCTGTTCGCCCGCATCGACGGCGGCGATGCCATCTACGACCTGAAGCTCGCGCTGTTCGACCTGTCCAATGCCGCCGGCGACTGGATGCAGCGCGACCGCCTGCAGATCGATCAGCAACGAATCACCGGAATCGCCGCCGGCGACTGGTCGCTGACGAAAGACGGCGAGAACTGGACCCTGGACGGCAGCGACAAGGCGCCCGACGCGGACATGGTCGACCAGGCCGTGCAGGCGGTCGCCTTCCTCGGCTACGACAGCGTGCTCGGCACCGAGGACAAGCCGGAATACGGCCAGTCCGAACCGGTGCTGCGCGTCGACGTGACGCTCGACGGCGGCGAGACGCGCGTCTACAGCATCTCCCGGCAGATGGCCGGCGATGCGTCCGGCTCCGACAGCGGGGAGGGCGCCGCGGAGGGCGCGGCGACCTACGTGCTGAAGTCCGACGACAGCCCTTACTACTTCGCGCTGCAGGCCTATATGCTCGACGGCCTGCTCGATCTCGACCGCGCCAAGCTACTCGGCGAGGTCGCGGCGGACACCGCGGCTCGGGAATCCGCCGACGGCGCGTCCGACCTCCCCCCGGAAGCCGACGCGGAGACCGACCCGGAGCCGACGCCGGCGGATTGACCCGGCCAAGCGAAGGATCGCGTCACCGACGGCAACGGATTGCCGACTCTCCCCGATCGAATGCCCTAAACGGGCAGGGCGGACAGGGCGGACAGGGCGGACAGGGCGGACAGGGCGGTCAACGCCATCATCGACAGCGGCGTCATGGAGAACATCGATCCGGACGACCTGGCCGAGATTCGCTTTCCGCTGATCTTTCCCGGCGCCGATCTCTATCGCTTCGACAATACCCGTGACTTCGCGCGCCCCGAGGCCATCGGCGGACTCGGCAATGTTTGCAACTACGGCATTCGGACCATTGTGCCGTCACTCGGGGCGTGGGCGACGATTGCGCTGGTGCTTGCGATGCTGGGACTCGGTGCGCGGCGAGCGGGCCGCCGCCGGGCCTGACGGACAAGGTCGGCGCGGGCGGGCGCAGTGCCCGGCCGCGCCGATCTCGAACGCCGCTGATTCGAGCGCGCCGGGTCGAACGCGCCGGCCTTGAATCAAAACTCCGCCGCCACGAAATCTGGCTCGACTACAGGTTGAGGCAAAAAATTCAGACGCACGACTTGACATAATCTCTGCCGAGTACTACTTTACATAACGCAGGCGCTCAACCGAGGCCTGCAGACAACGCGGTTCGAAAGAACGCACTTTGTACGTATTGCTCAACTGGAGGATATGTCCATGACGACTATCGACTTCTCGCCCTTGTTCCGCTCCATGATCGGCTTCGATCGCCTCTCCAATGCCTTGGAGACCGCGTACCGGACCGAGCCGGGCGGCTACCCGCCCTACAACGTCGAGGTCCGCGGTGAGAACGACTACCGCATCACCATGGCAGTTGCCGGCTTCGCCGAGCAGGAGCTGAGCCTAGAGGTCAACGAGAACGTGCTCACGGTCTCGGGCGCCCGCGCCGAACAGGAGAAGACCGATGCCAAGTATCTCTACCGCGGCATCGCCAATCGCAGCTTCGAGCGCAAGTTCCAACTCGCGGACTACGTGCGGGTGGTGGACGCCCGGCTCGAGAACGGCCTGCTGCACGTTGAGCTGCGCCGGGAGATCCCCGAGGCCCTGAAGCCCCGGAAGATCGAGATCCGCAGCGACAGCAGCACGCTGATCGAGGGCTCCAAGGAGAAGGCGGCCGCGTAACACCCGCGGCAGCTCTCGAGAGCTGAGTGAACGAAAGGCCGGGCTTTTGCCCGCCCTTTTTGCGTTTCAGGCTCTCCTCGGCCGCCGCCGAGCCGACGAGAGCGGCAGATCCCGAGCCCGTCGCTTACCGCTTCGCTACTTGCCGTTCGGCGCTCGCACGCTTGAGCGCCTATCCCTCATCCCACGGATTGAAGACCTTAATTCCCGCAGCGACGAAAGGCGCCGTATCCCGGGTGGCGACGGCGAACCCGTGCGCCAGCGCGATGGCTGCGATCAAGCCGTCGGCCAGCGGCAGCGGGGTGCCGGCCGTTGCCGTCCGGCGCGTCAGCTCCGCGTAAGCCTCTGCGGCCGGGCCGTCGAAGGGAAGCAGTCGCTCGCCGAACAGGCGCTCCAGCAGGTCGTGCAGCGACGCTTCCAAGGCGCCCTTGCGCGCGCCATCGGGAAGCACGGCGACGCCTGCCCAGAGCTCCGCGGCGTTGATGGCAGTGATATAGAGGGTTTCCGCCGCCTGCGCGTCGAGCCACGCCGTCACGGCATCGCTGCAGCGCGGGCGCAACGACTCCGAAATCACATTCGTATCGAGAATGATCATTCAAACGTCGCGGGCTCGATCGGCGCGCGATCGCGCTGTATTTGCAGCTCCACGCCGCCGAGCTGCTCCGCATAGCGCCGAAGCTCCGTGCCGAGACGCGGGCGCTCGTTCTGTTCGACCGCTTGGGTGAGGATCTCGCGGATCTCTGCTTCCGTGCTGCGCCCGTGGCGCGCCGCACGCACCCGTAGCGCCCGGTGGACCTCGTCCGGCAGGTTCCGAACCGTTAGATTCGCCATTATGCTTACACCTGTGTATTTCTGATAGCAATGCTTGCAGACAGGTCTGGTGATGTCAATCCGGCGTTTCCGACCCGGGAGCCCAAATGCGCTAAGGTGTGGGCTATCGCATCCCGGTGTCCGAACCGGTGCCGGCACCGGTATTGGCAGCCATATTGGCACCCGTATTAGCGTATCCGCCGGTTCAACGAGCGAGGCAAGACCGAAGGGGAGGAGCGTGTTGCGGCGACAGGGCTCGACGCCCGCACCGAGATGGCGGCCGGCAGGCGCGGCGTGGGCGTGCGCGGCCCTGCTGCTGTGCGCCTGCAGCGGCGAGCCCCCCGGGCCGCCGGTGCTGAACTGGTACGTCTTCGACGAGCCGTCCGGCGCTTTTGTCGAGGCGGCAGCACGCTGCGCCGAGGGTTCGGGCGAGCAGGGCACCGGCGCCTACCGGGTCCGGCTGCGCCCGCTGCCCGCCGACGCGGACCAACAGCGCGAGCAGCTTGTGCGCCGGCTCGCGGCGGGCGACAGCGACATCGACCTGATCGGCATGGACGTAATCTGGACGCCGGAGTTCGCCAAGGCCGGCTGGATCCTGCCCTGGCCGGACGACAAGGCCGCCGCGGCCCGGCGCGGGCGCATCGCCGCGGCGCTCGACAGCGCGACCTACGAGGGCGAGCTCTGGGCCGCGCCGTTCACGACCAACACCCAACTGCTGTGGTATCGCACCGATCGCGTCGAGCAGCCGCCCGAGACCTGGGACGAAATGATCGACTTGGCCGAATCGTTGGGCGAGGACGGTACGATCCAGGCCCAGGGCGAGCGCTACGAGGGGTTGACGGTGTTCTTTGTCTCCCTGCTGGCCTCGGCCGGCGGAGAGGTCCTGGATCAGGCCGGGGGCGAGGTCGCGCTGCCGGCTGAGCCCACCCGCGATGCCCTCCACATCATGCACCGCCTGGCCGAGTCAACAGCATCCGATCCGGGCCTGGCGAGCGCCCGCGAGGATCAGGCCCGGCTCGCGTTCCAGACCGGCGGCTCGACCTTCATGCTCAATTACACCTATGTCTGGCCCAGTGCCCGCGCGAGCGCGCCCGAGATCGCCGAGCACATGGGCTGGGCGCGCTGGCCGGCCGTGCATCGCGCGCGCCCGAGCCGGGTGACCATCGGCGGCATCAACATCGGCGTCGGCGCCTTCTCCGAGCATCCGGACTTGGCGCTGGCCGCCGCCGCCTGCATTGCCGACGAGCAGGGCCAGCGGCTGGCCGCCACCAAAGGCGGCCTGCCGCCCACCATCGCCGCCCTCTACGACGACGCCGAGGTCCGCGAAAAATTCCCCTTCGCCGACCTGCTGCTGGCGACGCTGCGCGATGCGGTGCAGCGCCCGCGCACGCCGCTCTACAACGATGTCTCGCTCGCCATCAGCCGCACACTGCATCCCATGAGCAGGATCGATCCCGCGGACGACGTCGAGCAGCTGCGCGAGCAGGTGGGACGCGCGCTGCGCTCGGAGGGGCTGTTGTGAGCGAGCGCTACGACCCCGCCGAAGAACGCCTCGGCTGGCTGCTTTGCACACCGGCGGTGCTGGCCATGCTGCTGGTCACCGCCTATCCGATCCTGTACGCCATCTGGCTGTCCCTGTTCCGCTACGACCTGCGCTTTCCGGACGAGCGCGCCTTCGTCGGCCTGGCCAACTACGCCAGCGTGCTCACCTCCGAGGTCTGGTGGCAGTCGCTGGCCAGCACGCTGGTGATTACGATCGGGTCCGTCACTTTGGAACTGGTCCTGGGCATGCTGTTCGCGCTGGTCATGCATCGGGTGTTTTTCCTGCGCCGCACCGTTCGGGCATCCATACTGATTCCCTACGCCATCATTACCGTGGTCGCGGCGCTGGCGTGGAAGTTCGCCTTCGACCCGGTCACGGGCTTCGTCAATCCCTGGCTCGGGCTTGAGCTGGCCTGGTTCGGGGAGCGCTGGTCGGCCTTCGTCGTCATCATCCTGACCGAGGTCTGGAAGACGACCCCGTTCATGGCCCTGCTGCTGCTGGCCGGCCTGACCCTGGTGCCGCAGGATCTGCTCGACGCCGCCCGCGTCGACGGCGCCAACGCCGTGCAGCGCTTTTTTCGCATCACGCTGCCCCTGATGCGCCGCGCACTGCTGGTGGCGTTGCTGTTCCGCACGCTGGACGCCTTCCGCATCTTCGATACCGTCTTCGTCCAGACCCGCGGCGCCCAGGGCACCGAGACGGTCTCCATCGTCGGCTATCACGCGCTGGTGACGCGGCTCAATCTGGGGCTCGGCTCGGCGGTCTCGGTGCTGATCTTCCTGTGCGTGATTCTCATCGCCGTGCTGTTCGTCAAGGTGCTCGGTGCCGGCCCGGCGGCGGAGGAGGGGCGATGAGCGCCCGCGGGCTGTTGGAGACCCTGTTCTGGCGCGCCGGCACCTTCGTGATCGTCGTCTACGCGCTGCTGCCGGTGGCCTGGATCGTCTCCCTGTCGCTGAAGCCCGCCGGCGACCTGAACGACAACCGCTTCCTGCCGCGGCGCATCAGCCTGGAGCACTACCGCGCGATCCTCGACGACGCCCAGTTCCCGGCCGCGCTGTGGAACTCCGTCGGCATCGCCGTCATCGCCACCGTATTGTCGGTGCTGCTGGCGATGTTCGCGGCCTATGCCATCGTGCGGCTGCGCTTTCGCGGACGCGACTTGGTGCTCGCCGCGGCGCTGTCCATCGCCATGTTCCCGCCCATCGCGGTCATCGGGCCGCTGTTCAACCTGTGGCGCGGCATCGGCCTCTACGACACCTGGCTCGGGCTGATCCTGCCCTACATGACCTTCACGCTGCCGCTGGCCATCTGGACCCTGTCCGCCTTCTTCCGCGAGATCCCCTGGGACCTGGACAAGGCCGCGCGGGTCGACGGCGCAACGCCGCTGCAGGCGTTTCGCTACGTGATCGCGCCGCTGGCCGCACCTGGCGTCTTCACGGCGGCCATCCTGGTGTTCATTTTCGCCTGGAACGATTTTCTCTTCGCCGCGGCCCTGACCTCCACCAACGACGCCCGCACCGTGCCCGCCGCCATCGCCTTCTTCACCGGCAGCTCCCGTTTCGAGCTGCCGACGGGCTCCATCGCCGCCGCATCCGTGGTGGTCACCGTGCCGGTGGCGCTGGTCGTGCTGCTGTTTCAACAACGCATCGTCGCCGGCCTCACCGCCGGCGCCGTGAAGGGATAGACATGGCCGAGATCGTCCTCGAGGGCATCGTCAAGCGCTACGCCGACGGCACCGAGGCCGTCGCCGACACCGACCTGACCATCCGCGACGGCGAGTTGTTCATCCTGGTCGGGCCGTCCGGCTGCGGCAAATCGACGCTGCTCAAGCTCATCGTCGGGCTGGAGCGGCCGACGCGGGGCAGGGTGCAGGTCGGCGGCAAGGACGTCACCGGTCTCGATCCGAAGGACCGCAACATGGCCATGGTCTTTCAGAGCTACGCCATCTATCCGCACATGAGCGTGCGCGAGAACATGGCCTTTCCGCTCAAGCTCGCGAAGCTATCCGACGACGAGATCACCCGGCGCGTCGAGCACGCCGCGGGCATCCTCGAGCTGACCGACTTCCTGGAGCGCAAGCCGGCGGCGCTGTCCGGCGGGCAGCGCCAGCGGGTCGCCATGGGCCGCGCCATCGTCCGCGAGCCGTCCGCGTTCTTGCTCGACGAGCCGCTGTCGAACCTCGACGCCAAATTGCGCGCCCAGATGCGCACCGAGCTCGCCCGCCTGCAGCGCCGGCTCGGCACGACGACCGTCTACGTCACCCACGACCAAACCGAGGCCATGACCCTCGGCGAGCGCATCGCCGTGCTGCGCAACGGACGCATCCAGCAGATCGGCACCCCGCGCGAGCTCTACCGCGAGCCCGCCAACCTCTTCGTCGCCGGCTTTATCGGCTCCCCGGCGATGGACCTGCTGCCGGCGCGCATCGACGGCGATCGGCTGTGCCTGCCAATGATCGAGCTGCGGCTGCCGGCGCACTTGCGCGACGCGCTGCCGGCAGATCAACGCCGCTTCATCGCCGGCATTCGGCCCGAGGACTTCGTGCAGGCGCGCTCGCCGAGTCAAGCTATCGAGGCGGCTGCCGGGCCGGATAGCGGCGCGGCCGGAGCGGTCGGCGCGGCCGGCGCGACCGGCGCGACCGGCGAAGCAGGCGCTGTCGGCGCCGACGCTGCAAAACCCGATGCCGATCGCTCTCCGGACGCCGACGCTGCAAAACCCGTTGCCGATCGCCGCCCGGACGCCGACGCTCGAGACGCGGCACGCGCAACCGCCGGCACCGAAGCGCGCGGCGGCACCGAGGGGCCGCCGTCCTTCCAGGCCCGCATCGAACTGCTGGAATGGCTCGGCGCCGATCTGTACCTGCACTTCGACATCGACGTCCAGTCCGCCGGCGGTACCGGCAGCGGCGACGGCGCCGGCAGCCGCGATGACGGCGCCCGTGGCACCGGCGACAGCTCCGCCAGCAGCGGTGACGGCGGCACCGGCGACAGCTCCACCAGCAGCGTCGAGGATGCCAACGGCGGCGGCGACAGCGCCGGCGGCATCGGCAAGAGCGACGGCAGCGGCAGCGCGGACGGCATCGGCGACAAAGAGCGCAACGACAGTGGCCGCGACCGCCCAGACCGAGACCGCAACAACTTCGAGCGCACCCTGGACGCCCTGCGCCGCGAGCTCGACCTCGACACCGAGCACGACGGCAAACTGCGCCTCATCGCCCGCATCGGCCCGGACGGCGATCTTGCCGAAGGCGACACCGTCGCCCTTCGACTATCGCCCGACACCATCCTCCTCTTCGACCCCGAAACCGGTGAGCGCGTCACCGCCGAGCCACGCCACGGCTAAGCCCGCGGCCAATTCCGAAGTTAAGTCCATGTCTTGGTAAGCCGGCCGCCAGGCGGCGGGCCGGACGCGAGGAGCGACCGGATGCGGCTACTCGACGCGGGCGCTGGGCGCGATGGCTCAGGCCGCGGCGCTGTTGGAGGGGCGGCGTTGTTGTCGCGGCGGGAGGAAGACGGTGCCCTTGCCGAAGCGGTTGATCGCCTCGTTGCGCACCCAAGACGGCGCATCGTGGAAGAAGCGCACGTAGGTAAAACCGCAGTCGCCGCGCTCGATGGACGCGACCCAATCGGTGAATTCGGTATTCTTATTCATGCTTTTCCCCTGAATCGACCCGTTGCCGGGTCCGAAAACAGTTTGGCATCGTCGGTTGTCGACTTCTGACGCCCCGTATCGGAGACCGACGAATGCCGTCTTCGGGACTTCGACCGCAAGCGGCGCGAGTTGCTCCCGAAACCTCCCTGAATCCGCCGAGCACGCATATCGCGATCGTCGGCGCAATGACATTTAACGGTTTCCGGCGCTTTCGTGCAACAGCCACCTCGGGAACGGCCGCCGGCCGCGGCGCCGATGTTGCCGGTGATGTACGCCCCGATTGCCGATCCCGTCGAGCCCGTGCGGTTCAAGCGCGACCGGCGCCTGAATAATCATGCCCCGTCGGCGCGCGCCGAGGAATCCGGGCATTGCCTATGTCTCGGCTTGGTCTAGTCCGACCAGCCGCGCGCTGAGCTGCCAAAAGCGCTCGTTGGCGGCCGGGTCCGCCGCCTGGTCCGGCACCTTCAGCGTCTCGCGGTCGCCGACGTAGGCGCCGCTGACGTCGGCCATGTCATCGGAGAGGGCCGCGTGGATGACCCGTTCGGCCGCCTTTTCCGGCGGCGGCAGCGCCCAGCCGAGCAGCAGCGCGACCGACTTCCAGAAAACGCCCTGCGCGCCGTCGGTACCGCCCAGGTTGGACCGGAACACGCCGGGGAAGACGCAGTTCACCGTCACGCCGCTGCCTTCCAAGCGCCCCGCGAGCGCGCGGGTAAAGTGGATCAGGCCGAGCTTGGACTGCCCGTAGGCCTGCATCATTCGGTAGGGGCGGCGCTCCCAGTTGAGGTCGTCGAAGTCGAGAGCGGTGTCCATGCGCGTGCCGACGTTGATGATCCGCGACGGTGCGCCGGCGTGCAGCTGCTCCAGCAGCAAGTTGGTCAGCAGAAACGGCGCGAGCGCGTTGATGGCCAGCGCCCGCTCGACGCCGTCCTCGGTCAGTTTGCGCTCGCGAAACGCCGTTCCGGCGTTGTTGATCAACAGATGCAGGGCGTCGGTGCGCTCGCGGACCGTCTCGGCGAGCCGGCGCACCTCGGCCTGCGAGGCAAGGTCGCAGAGCAATAGCTCGATCCGCTCGCTGCCGGTGGCGGCGTGCAGCTCGTCCCTGGCCGCCTCGCCGCGATCGCGCGAGCGGGCGACCATCAGCACCCGCGCCCCGCGCGCGGCCAGCGCCCTTGCGACGGCCTTGCCCAAGCCGGAATTCGCGCCGGTGACCAGCGCAGTGTGGTTTTCGATATCCATGGGTATTTCCAGGGTTGTGGATGGCGATGGATACGGTCTCCGGAGGCCGCGGCGCTCGGAAGCCTTGCCGGGGCTCGCGGATACCGATACCCCGTCCTCTCGCTGAGCATTGTGGCGCGCGGGCCCCGATTCGAGTCAATGCCGGCGCCGAAGGGCGGCGCGCCGCGACGCCGACCGGACATCGGCGAGCGGCGAAACGTCGTCGTTCGCCACTTGGCATTAGGTCACGGGTGTCCGATCATGGGCGGTTAGACCGATTTCGCATTGATTTTTCCGGCTCGGCCCTGGCCGAGCCCCGTTTCGGTGCGATGCAATAGCCCTTTACGGGTAAATCCACAGACGAAAACGCAGTGCGGGAATCGCTATGGCAGATAGAGAGGGGGCAGAACAAAAGGGTCCTGCGGAGCGCGGTGCCGGAGACTTCAGCGACGTCCTGCGCGGCGATTCGCCGGAGCGGGACGCGCAGCCGTCCGCGGACGTGCGCGACCTGGAGAAGGCGCTGGTCGAGCGTATCGCCGATGTGGACGACGACCGTCGCAGAACCGCGATGCATCTGCAAAAAGGCCTGCAGATGCACCGCGACGAGATCGATACCCAGCTCAAACGCCAGTCCGGGCTGCTGCTCGGCCTGTTGTTGCTGCTCGGGATCGGCGTCGCGGCCGCGCTCGCCTGGATCGCGGGGCAGGCAGATGCCGGCCGCGAGGCGCTGACTGAGCAAATGGCGGCGCTGCAGGCGCAGGTCACGGCGTTGGCCGATGCGCCGCCCGCGGTAGAGGCACCGCCGGCCGCGGGCGCAAGTGACCCGTTGGCCGGCGATGTGGAAGGTCTGGGCGCGCGCGTCGACTCGCTGGCGGACCAGGTGGCCGACCAAGTGCAGCGCCTGAGTGCGTTCCGCGGCGAGACCCAAGAGCGTCTCGCCGCGCTGGCGGATGCCGCATCGGCGCAGCCGCCCGAGCCGCCGGCGCTGCCCGAGCAGGTGATCGAAGAGGCCGACTTGGTGGAGCGGCTCTCACCGCTGCTGGCCACGCTGGAGCGCCTCGGCGTCGAGGTCTCGGAGATCCAGGCCACCCAGCGTCAGCTCATGAAGTTGTCCAGGTCGAGCGCCGACGGGGGCTCGGCGCTGACCGAGCGCTTGGCGGAGCGTCTGGCGATGCTCGAAGACAGGCTGCCCGCGCTATCGGCGCGCGTGGCGGCGGCGGAGTCTTCGGCGGCCGAGAGCGCCGGGCTCATGAGCGCGCTGCGCCGCCGCGATGCGGAGGCTGCCGCCGGCGATGCGGGCGCCGCGGAAGACGAGCCGGGACAGCCGCGGGTGGAGGTTTCCGCGGCGCGCGAAGCGGAATCGGGCGCCGAGCAGGCGAACGGCGGCGCCGGGAACGTTGGCGCAGGTGGATTGGCAGGATCGGAATCGGGATCGGCGTCGGCGTCGGAGCCGGAGCCGGAGCCGGGCGTTGCCGCGGCAGCAGCGAGCCCGGTCGCGGCGCAGTCGGCACCCGGCGCACTGGTGCGCGCCGGCGATCGGCGCATCGCTTTGCAACTGATCGCCTTCGGCAGCCGCGAGGCACTGGAGGATTTCGTCGCCGACAATCCGCTGCCTGAGCGCGTGTATCTGCGCGAGGAGACCTACCAGGGCGGCCCCTGGGTGGTGCTGATTCACAGCCTCCACGCCAGCGTCGAAGAGGCCGAGTTGGCGCGGGCGGAATTACCGAGCTCCCTGGCAGCACTCGATATCTGGATCCGCCCCTTGCCAAGCGAGGCGCAACTGGAGGTCGTCGCGCGGGACACCGGCCGCTGAGACGGCCGCGGCATCGAGCGCCGGCAGGTCGATGCCGTCACAGGAGAAGACGACACGAAAATCGGTGCGCTCGAGCTTGCTTAGTGCCTCCGGATCGCGGTCCATGTCGAAGATCCACTGTGCGCGGTTGCCGTCCATCACGGTGGCGTTGGTGTCGACGATGCGCGTGGGCACGACAACGGTATGTTTCACCCGCAGCCCGGACAACAGCGCCGGCGCTTGGCCCCGGGGACGGCGCTCGAGATCGCGGACATAGCCGCGCAGTAGATCGCCCAGGATGCCGGCTTGGTTCTGCCGCGCCGGGCTCGGCTGCACCAACTCGTAGTTGTTGTTGCCGTCGTCGTCGCGCCAAGCGCTCAACACGGCCTCTTGAAGCAGCGGCGATTCCCGAAGCGTGGTCAGTGTGTCGAAGGCCACGGTGAAGAACAGATAGCGCCAGCCTTCGTGCCGGTCGCCCGAGACCGAGACGACTTCGACACCCTCGGGCAGTTCCGCGGCCAACCGTTCACGCAGACTCTGCACGTCGAGGGGAAGGAGACCGCGTGCGGCATCGTCTTTCGCGCTTGCCGGTCCGCGACGCTTGCCTCGATCGTGCCCGTCCATCAACTGCGGCGGCACGCCGTAGGAAACCGCGAGCGTGCCCGAGCCGTCCGCGTGCAGCGTCAGTGTTTGCTCGAGCTTGATACAGCCGGACAACAACAGCACCGCGAGGAGCACAAGCGTGCGGCGCAGAGGCATAGGCGATATCTCCTTATCTGCTTGTCCACGTGCCATGAGGCGGAGCCGGCACCCGCCGCGTGGGCCGGCGCGTCGGCGGTCATCGCCGCGGATACGGCCCGCGGGCTACCCGACCGATGCTCGCCGCGACGAAAGCGCGGCCGCCGCGGGCCCCGATCGGACACGTTGCCACTCGGTCATACACGTAAAGCTTGGTACGTCTTAGGCCGTCGGTCATTGACCCAAAACACATAACGTTGTGCTTGCGGCCGCCTGCGCCGAACCCGGACAGATTCGCCGTTGTCGCGTACGCGATTTGCCTACAACGGCGACCGCGGCCAATCGCGAGGCGGCGTCCGCGGCGATCCGGCGGGTCAGGCACCACCCGACGGGTTAGCCGTCAACGGCTCGCGGAAAAATCGGAGTGTCGCCGCGGCACATTCCTTCACCGTGCCGGAACCGGTAAACTAGAGGGCTTGTGGTGGGGCCCGAGCTCGCCGCCAGCCGGATCGATCTCGGCGGCGCGCAACCGGGCTTACGCAATTGCGCGGGTGGCGGAACTGGTAGACGCGCTGGATTTAGGTTCCAGTGGAGCAATCCGTGGGGGTTCGAGTCCCCCCCTGCGCACCATCCTCGACCAATCCCAAAGTCGGATCAATCGTCCCAGTCGCGGTGGCGGCGTCGATCGTGCCGCGGTCCCTTGCCGCGATGATAGTAGTGGCGCTCAACGTAGCGGCGCTTGCCGTAGCCGTCGGTTGCCACCACCGATCCCAGTGCGCCGCCCAGCCCGCCACCCAGCACGGCGCCGTTGCGCCCGCCCATCTCCGAGCCGATGAAGGCACCCAAAGCACCGCCCAGGCCTCCACCGATGGCCGCGCGCGTGTTCAGCTCGTCGGCCAAGGCCGGACCCGCCATGGCCGCGGTGAGTAACAGGATTGCCGAAGCTCGTGCGATCACGGTGTTTCGCTCCTCTTGATCAGGGGTTTTAGGGATTCGTGAGGCCAGCTTAGGGGAAGCTCCCTGAACCGCTGCTGAACGGCCTCGGCGGGCGCGTGCCCCAGGAGTTTTCCCGCGGGGTGCGCGGCGTCGCCCGAGGGCGCGGTGATGTGCGGCGCGAAAGATGTGCGGGCGTCTCGGGGACGCTCGCTGAACCGCTGCTGAACGGCCTCGGCGGGCGCGTGCCGCGGGAGCTTTCCCGCAGGGTGCGCGGCGTCTTGCGAGGGCGCGGTGGTGCCCGGGGTGAAAGATGTACCGGCGTCTTGGGGAAGGTCCCTGAACCGCTGCTGAACGGCCTAGGCGGGCGCTTGCCGCGGGAGTTTTCCCGCAGGGTGCGCGGTGTCTTGCGAGGGCGCGGTGATGCCCGGGGTGAAAGATGTGCCGACGTCTCGGGGAAGCTCCCTGAACCGCTGCTGAACGGCCTAGGCGGGCGCTTGCCCCAGGAGTTTTCCCGCGGGGTGCGCGGCGTCGCCCGAGGGCGCGGTGATGTGCGGGGCAAAAGAGGTGCCGACGTCTCGGGGAAGCTCCCTGAACCGCTGCTGAACGGCCTCGGCGAGGGCGTGCCGCGGGATTTTTCCCGCAGGGTGCGCGGTGTCTTGCGAGGGCGCGGTGATGCCCGGGGTGAAAGATGTACCGGCGTCTCGGGGAAGCTCCCCGAACCGGCGCTGAACGGCCTCGGCCGGTGCGTGCCGCGGGAGTTTTCCCGCGGGGTGCGCGGTGTCTTGCGACGGCGCGGTGATGCGCGGGTGAAAGATGTACCGGCGTCGATCGGTCCTTGAGGCAACCGATCCTTAACCCCTTCGATGTGCGGCGACGCCCGCACACCCTTGCCGATTCCCAATAGGAGACTGACCCATGACTGCGCTACTGATCAAAATACGCGGGTTGCTGGATGCGACGCGCGCGATCGATTTCATCGCGCCGCTGCTTCTGCGGCTCTATCTGGCGCCGGTTTTTTGGATGGCCGGCACCAAGAAATTCGCCAGTTTCGACGACACGGTGGCCTGGTTCGGCAATCCGGACTGGGGTCTGGGGCTGCCGTTTCCGGCGCTGCTGGCGTTCCTTGCCGCCGCCACCGAGACCGTCGGCGCGGTGCTCCTGGTGCTCGGGCTAGGCGTGCGGCTGATCTCCGTGCCGCTGATGGCGACCATGGTAGTCGCGGCCGTCACCGTTCACCTACAGAACGGCTGGCTCGCCATCGCCGAAGGGACCGGGTCCCTGTTCGCCAACGAGCGCACCATCGGCGCCGTCGAGCGGCTGGACCGTGCCAAAGACATCCTGCGCGAGCACGGCAACTACTCGTGGCTGACCGAAAACGGCAGCTTGGTGATCCTGAACAACGGCATCGAGTTTGCCGCGACCTACTTCATCATGCTCGCGACACTCTTCTTCATCGGCGCCGGCCGATACCTCTCCGCCGACTACTGGCTCGCCCGCAAGCTCGACGCCGCCGCCGCTCCGAGCTCAAACCGCCAACGCGCCGGCGCCCTCTCCGACGCCAGCGCATAACGCGCAACCGCAGCACCCGACTCCCCGGGGAGCCCGACCTCCAGCACAGACGCGGCCCCCGGGGAGTCCGGGCTTCAGCACGGACGTGTTCCTGCGGCAGCACCGAACGGAACGCGGCAAGCCACGCACTCCCGGCGTTCTTAGGGAGTCCGGGCTTCAGCACGGACGTGATCCTGCGCCGGCATCGAACGGAACGCGGCAAGCCACGTACTCCCGGGTTGTCGGGAGTCCGGGCTTCAGCACGGACGTGATCCTGCGCCGGCATCGAACGGAACGCGGCAAGCCACGTACTCCCGGCGTTCTTAGGGAGTCCGGGCTTCAGCACGGACGTGTTCCTGCGGCAGCACCGAACGGAACGCGGCAAGCCACGCACTCCCGGGTTGTCGGGAGTCCGGGCTTCAGCACGGACGTGTTCCTGCGGCAGCACCGAACGGAACGCGGCAAGCCACGCACTCCCGGGTTGTCGGGAGTCCGGGCTTCAGCACGGACGTGATCCTGCGCCGGCATCGAACGGAACGCGGCAAGCCACG
>JAIPFF010000023.1 GCA_021736785.1 Thiohalocapsa sp.
AGCGCCTCGGCGTGGGCGGATGGGGCAGCATCAACCGCTACCACCGCTCGCGCCGCGGTCCCTCCGCGGCCATGCCCGTGCTCGCTGCGCTCGGTCGGGCATCGCCACTGCGGGCCGCTGCACTTCGCTCGGTGGTGGCGGCGAGGTTGGTGGTATCAAGCCGCCGCTCGGCGCCCCTGCGCCCGTGCTCGTGCCTCGCACCGGCTCCGGGGCTCCTCGACGGCGGCTGTCGATCCCTCGACGCTTCGCCCGGCATCGCCTGCGGCTCGCCCGGCTTCGCTGCCGCGCTCCCGGCGCGGAAGACCGTCCCTGGAAGATCGCACGGCATCCCTGCCATGCTCGGCGCGGGCCGGACGGGTAGCGCGGCGCCGGCATCACGCGCCGAACAGCAGCGCGTCATGCCGGCGGCAAGCCGGGGCGTGGTCCTCGACGTCCGGTAAGAGCGGCCCTGCTGCGCAGCGCCGCGGACTAGGCCGCACCGTCGGCGTCTACCGAGAGACCGCGCGGTTTCGAAGCAACCGACGAAGAGGGGGTGTCACGGGGCTTGCCATTGCACACCTGCGGTCACGGCGCCGGTTGATCGATTTTTGTTGCCGTCACCTACGGCGTGCGCAAGCCCCGCGCCAACCCCTTGACCACCCCAAGTGGCTGCACTACGCTCGATCTGTGACCGCTTCGAACCGCCACTGCTGCACGTCAACTTTTGCGTTGGCGCAATTTCCGGCAACCCCCTTTGCAAGTGGTTGTTTACAAAGGGTGCGCAGCGTCGAGCGGTCGGAATCAGAGACCCGATCCAAAGGGGATTAAGACTCCTTAGCAACTGCATTGCGCAATTCCGGACTTGGTCGGAATCAGAGACCCGATCCAAAGGGGATTAAGACCGTTCTTGCCACCGCGCAACGACGCTTTCGGTGGTCGGAATCAGAGACCCGATCCAAAGGGGATTAAGACGATGTCTCCACCCCCGAGTTTGCCTCCGATCCCGGTCGGAATCAGAGACCCGATCCAAAGGGGATTAAGACTGTCGCCGAAAGCCTGCGTTGACTGACTGGCGTAGTCGGAATCAGAGACCCGATCCAAAGGGGATTAAGACCTGAAGTCGTCCCCCGGCATCGCGGCAGTACCTGTCGGAATCAGAGACCCGATCCAAAGGGGATTAAGACCAAGGCGTTGCGGGCGATTCCGGTCGCACTGGCGTGTCGGAATCAGAGACCCGATCCAAAGGGGATTAAGACGTCTCCTGAGTGGGCGACCGCAGTCGCATAAAGCGTCGGAATCAGAGACCCGATCCAAAGGGGATTAAGACCGAAGTGCCCTCGTCGATGACCTCGAAGGCCAGGTCGGAATCAGAGACCCGATCCAAAGGGGATTAAGACAAGGGAGCGCAAGCGACCAAATGGCCACGATTACGTCGGAATCAGAGACCCGATCCAAAGGGGATTAAGACTCTCCTGGGAGTGAATGAAACCGCCTAATGAGTCGGAATCAGAGACCCGATCCAAAGGGGATTAAGACCATTTGGGCTTTCCATACTCGACTTGGAAACCGGTCGGAATCAGAGACCCGATCCAAAGGGGATTAAGACGGGCTTATGAGGCGCCGAGCCCATTGCTCGACGTGTCGGAATCAGAGACCCGATCCAAAGGGGATTAAGACGTCAAGGCCTCGAGCCCTTCGGCGGGCTCGAAGTGTCGGAATCAGAGACCCGATCCAAAGGGGATTAAGACCCTTGGTCGAAGTCGGCGGCGACGGTTTCGAGTCGTCGGAATCAGAGACCCGATCCAAAGGGGATTAAGACCTTCCCTACGTCAGGGGGCCTCTTCACTTGGGACGTCGGAATCAGAGACCCGATCCAAAGGGGATTAAGACCAGCGATCATCGCTCGGTGCGATGATGCTTTAAGAGTCGGAATCAGAGACCCGATCCAAAGGGGATTAAGACTAAGGGCAAAGAACAAATTAACCACGTCTGGTACGTCGGAATCAGAGACCCGATCCAAAGGGGATTAAGACTTAATCAGTGCTTCGATCTTTTCTTCATGCGTCGGTCGGAATCAGAGACCCGATCCAAAGGGGATTAAGACGTAGTGGCTGCTACATATTGCACGCCAAGCCATGGTCGGAATCAGAGACCCGATCCAAAGGGGATTAAGACAGCCGATAATGTTGATACTTAATAAACATTTTGTCGGAATCAGAGACCCGATCCAAAGGGGATTAAGACGCATGCCCGACCGCGGAGATAAACTCAGGCCCGTGTCGGAATCAGAGACCCGATCCAAAGGGGATTAAGACCGATTCTTGAACCACGTATTCAACCGACTTACATCGTCGGAATCAGAGACCCGATCCAAAGGGGATTAAGACCATCCCCAGGGTGTAGCTCCACCCTCTACTCTCTGTCGGAATCAAAGACCCGATCCAAAGGGGATTAAGACGGGAATACTTATCGTGGACGAAACGGAAAACAATCGTGTCGGAATCAGAGACCCGATCCAAAGGGGATTAAGACTGGACAACATATTCGAGTGCCTTGCAACCGCGTGTCGGAATCAGAGACCCGATCCAAAGGGGATTAAGACCCAAGATGGCGCGCCATCTTGTAGGCATAGGGGTCGGAATCAGAGACCCGATCCAAAGGGGATTAAGACAGGAGCGCTCCCCGCGCTCTCGGATGAACCGCTTGTCGGAATCAGAGACCCGATCCAAAGGGGATTAAGACTGATCCGCCTCGCAATGTACGTATGTTTGGAACTGTCGGAATCAGAGACCCGATCCAAAGGGGATTAAGACTTGTAAGCCTTGGATACTTTCACTTTCCAGCCGCTGTCGGAATCAGAGACCCGATCCAAAGGGGATTAAGACAGTATCACGTTGCGGGTTTCATATCGCGGGCTAAGGTCGGAATCAGAGACCCGATCCAAAGGGGATTAAGACAGTATCACGTTGCGGGTTTCATATCGCGGGCTAAGGTCGGAATCAGAGACCCGATCCAAAGGGGATTAAGACAAAAACCGATACTCTTTTCCTTCGACGCGATATTGTCGGAATCAGAGACCCGATCCAAAGGGGATTAAGACTCAAGCTGAATTTGAATGAATCCAACACATCTGTCGGAATCAGAGACCCGATCCAAAGGGGATTAAGACCCCATTTCGGTCGCGAAACTCCAATACGTGACATCGTCGGAATCAGAGACCCGATCCAAAGGGGATTAAGACAGGTTCGCGCGACGAAATGTATACACTCCGTCTGTGGTCGGAATCAGAGACCCGATCCAAAGGGGATTAAGACCCTCGTTTCTGACCCATCGAACGTCGGGTTTTGGGTCGGAATCAGAGACCCGATCCAAAGGGGATTAAGACTACACGGCGATCGACCCGGCCTATCAGCTGATGTCGGAATCAGAGACCCGATCCAAAGGGGATTAAGACAGTCATAATCGAACATAATCTCTCTCCTATTAGGTGTCGGAATCAGAGGCCCGATCCAAAGGGGATTAAGACACACGGTTCGTCTGTCATTGCAAGCTTTTAAGTGTCGGAATCAGAGACCCGATCCAAAGGGGATTAAGACCTAAATTCAGCGCGGTATACAGCGCTAGCGATAGGTCGGAATCAGAGACCCGATCCAAAGGGGATTAAGACAGGCAATTGCGCAACACGTAATCGGCATATGCGTCGGAATCAGAGACCCGATCCAAAGGGGATTAAGACTTGCCCAGCAACAGCGCATTGCGTAGCACGTAATCGGTCGGAATCAGAGACCCGATCCAAAGGGGATTAAGACGGCTGCGCGCGGATCTCCTCGAGCGGTACTTCGGTTGGAATCAGAGACCCGGTCCAAAGGGGATTAAGACTTCTTCTCGTCGTCAGGATGAATGTGATGAAGCTGTCGGAATCAGAGACCCGATCCGAAGGGGATTAAGACGAGTCTTGCGCCGCGAGGATATGCCAGTCGTAAGGTCGGAATCAGAGACTCGATCCAAAGGGGATTAAGACCTGGGGAGGCGAGCGACTTTCACGTTGATCATAAGTCGGAATCAGAGACCCGATCCAAAGGGGATTAAGACCCATCAATACGGGTCATATGACACAACATCTTCAGTCGGAATCAGAGACCCGATCCAAAGGGGATACGCGCCGACCTCGAGCTCGCTGCAAAGCTGCTCTCTTCCCGGTCATGCGCTAGACTGTCATTTTCGACAGTACCCGGAGCGGAGCGCATGACCGAGACCACCGGCGGACGCGGCAACGACAGCAAGACCGGCGGCGGAGGGCAGGGCGACGGCCGGCAGTGACCCGCTGCTCCGCCAACTGGCGTGGCCGACCGGGCAATTTCGACGCGCTGCATTGCGGGCGGCTGTTCCCGTCGACCTCGGCGCACGGCATCCCGGATCTGCTGCCGCAGGACTGGGCGCTGCCCGATGACTTCCGGCTTCGGCCCTACCGCTCGCGCCTCGATCGCCTGGATCCGCGGCGCGACGTCTGCCACTTCTACCTCGACGACTACCGCTTCGAGCCGGTGTGGAGCCGGCCCGAGGCGGGGTTGCGTCATGTCTGCGGCTACTCAGCGGCCTGCACACCGGACTTCTCGCTCTATCCCGACTGGCCGCCCGCGGCGCAGGTGTGGAACACCTACCGCTCGCGCTGGGTCGGGCGTTGGTGGCAGGCGCATGGGGTCCACGTGATCCCGACGGTGAACTGGAGTGACCGCGCGAGCTGGGCGTTCTGCTTCGACGGCATCCCCGCGGGGCAACTGCTGACGATCTCGACCGCGGACTGCCGCCGGTCGCATGTCGAGCGGCGTTTTCTGGAGGGCGTGGGGGCGATGCTCCATCGCTGCCGGCCCTGCGCGCTGATCGTCTACGGCCGGCTTCGGCGGAATGCGAGACGGCTCGTGGAGAGCGCAGGCTGCCGGTTGATCGAGGTGCGTCCGGACTGGGAACGGCTGCGCACGGTGAGTTGACACTGCCGCCTGTCGGCGACATGCTGTTGTCGAATAGCGGACACGGAGGTACCGAACATGCGAGAGCGCATTGCCCGGCTTGAGGATCACCGGCCGACGCCCGAGCGCGGAAGTCGACCCTCGCCACGCCCGCGCGTCAGCGTCGCCGAGTACCACGCCATGCTCGCCCTGGGCGCGCTCGATGAGCACGACCTCGAGCTGATCGACGGGCGCGTGCTCGGCCGACCCCTGGACACCGATCGCCACCATCGCTGCTTGCTGCACGCGGAACGGCTGCTGGTCGCCGCGATCGGCGACGATGCCGTCGCGCGGCTTCGGGCGCCGGTCGTCTTGGGCGACTACTCGGTGCCGGTGCCGGACCTGACCTTGGTGCGCCCCCGCGTCGATTCCTACGCCGACAGCTACCCGCGCGCCGGCGATGTGCTGTGCGTGATAGAGGCCGCCGACGCGACACTATTCGCCGACCTCAAGATCAAGGGCGCGCTTTACGCGCAGCACGGTATCCCCGAGTACTGGGTGATCGACGTCACCGACTGCGAGGTGATCCGCCTCGCGCAGCCCGATGAAGGCTGGTACCGATACCGGGGCCACCTCGATCTCAGCCTGCCGCAGGCCGTTCCCGGCTTGCCCGATCGGATCCTCGACTTCTCGACCTTGTTCCCCGGCACCTGACCAGACCACAGACCTAACCGCCGGACCGCCGTCACCCTCGCCGTCGCAGCCGCACATCCCTGTGCGGGCTCGGCGCGAACTGACCTCATCGTCCGCCTCGCCGACGCCACGCGCGCCTATCGGCCCCTCGCTCCTCTGCGCGCGCCCGATCTTTGCACCGTCGCCGTAACGCAAACCTCTTCCTCCATTTGAGCCCTCCTGCCATTCGCCGTGCGCGCACAACCGGGCTTGAGGGGCCAGTTGTGCTGCGCGGCGAGAAGAATTCGATTGCCGCAGCGCCGTCCGCGCATCCCTCGTGATCCTTTGGCCGTTCGCTTGGCCTGATCGCTCGGCAGCGGCTGTGCGGGGGTGTGGTCGGGGCGGCAGCCGGGGAGTCCCGGCTCCTGCGGGCGCTGGCGTGTCGGCTGGCGTCGGGGCGGGAGCAGTTGCGTCGCCGCGGTGAGTTTTGAGCTAGCGCAGGGTGCAAGTCGTCAAGCCAAGAAATCCTATAAGCGCATGAAAATAATGGCAAAAACGAATCTGTCCCCTTTGTAATCGTGCACGCAATGGCCTAAGCTATATCTGTCGGTCATCACATTGTGACCGCCGGATGGGCCGGCGGCGTAGCGCGAGGGAATCGCATGAACTTGCACATCGTGCCAGGGGCGCCAGGGGCGCACTCAACATGGGCCTTTGGCGGCCCTCGAAATTTGTCTGCCGCCGGCGCACTCGCCGCCGGCCATGTTATGCGGCTGGTCTTATCTTCGGGCGCCGGGCTGGTCGTCGGCTGCGCCAAGGGCGCGGATGCAGCTGCGATCGAGGTCGCGGTCTCGGGCGGTGCGGCCGGTCGTCTGCACATCCTGTGTGCATTTGGGCCGGTCGCGTCGTTGGAAGAGGCGGACCGCACACCCGGCATTTGCGCCAGCTCGGCGCCGCGGGCAGTCGCACTCGCCGCAGCTGCCGGCGCGCGCGTGGTGCCCTGGGCCGGCGGTCCGGCGCCGTTGCCGGTGCGGGCGCGGCTCGCACGCCGCACGGCCGCGGTCGCTGCCGCCTGCACGGCCGGCGCAGTCGTGCTGTTGCGCGCGCAGTCGCGCGGCTCGCTGCTGCTGGCTCGCTCCGTCGCAAAGCGCGGGTTGCCGGTGCTTGCGGTCCCGGTGGACTGCGCAGCCGCGGACCTGCCGCTGCTCGGCCAGGGGCGCTGGGCCGAGGATCGAGCGCGGCTGTTGGGGCCGGGCCTGTTGCGCTGGGAGCCGGCGCAAAGCGTACACGTTATGCGTTGTATATGACGACTAAAAGTGATAGCGTAATGACTCGGAGTAATCAGGCAATGCAAGAAGCAAAAGATACAGAAGGCGGGTTTGACGGCTGGCCAGGGGACGACTACTCGGCCCTGGATCAGGGCTGGTACGAGCACCGGATGATTGTGGAGGCGCGCGCGATCGCCAACGGCGAGTGCGCCAGGGAGCCAACGACTGAGCATTTGCGCATCGTTCTAAGGCGGCTGGACGCCTGCACGATGTGCGGGTTCGTGGAGCAGCAGCCGTTCTAGCTTTTGGTGCGCCTACGGTGTGCACTTATAGCGATAAGCCAACTACGGAGAGTAACTGAATGAGCAAGCAGTCTTTTGCCTTCTCACCCGCCACAAAAGCCGCCGCCAAGCTGCGCGCGGCGATCTTCGGCCCCAGCGGCGCCGGCAAGACCTTCTCGGCGTTGCGCATCGCCGCCGGCCTTGGCGGGCGGATCGCGGTCATCGACACGGAACGCGGCTCGGCCAGCAAGTACGCGGATCGGTTCGCCTTCGACGTCCTCAATCTCGGCGCGCCCACGATCGACAACTACCGCGCCGCCATCGAGGCCGCGGGCCGGGCTGGCTATGCGGTGCTGATCATCGACAGCCTGTCCCACGGCTGGCAGGAACTGCTGGCGGAAATCGACCGCTTGGCAAGCGCCAAGTACAAGGGCAACACCTGGAGCGCGTGGAGCGAGGGCACGCCGAAGCAACGCGCGCTGGTCGACGCGATCCTGAGCTTTCCGGGCCATGTCCTCGCCACCATGCGCTCGAAAACCGAGTGGTCGATCGAGAACCGCAACGGCAAGAGCGCGCCGGTGCGTGTCGGTCTGGCGCCGGAGCAGGGCAAGGGCATCGAGTACGAGTTCGACTTGTTGCTGGAGCTCTCGCAAGACCACATCGCCCAGGTCATCAAGGACAGAACCGGCCGATTCCAAGACAAGACCTTGGACAAGCCCGGCGAGGCCTTCGGCGCCGAGCTGGCCGCTTGGCTATCCGACGGCGATCAGCCGCCGGCCGATCCCCGAGGGGCGCAACGCCCCGACCGCCGCGCCGAGTCCCCCAGTTCGGCCCCCAGCGGAGCGCCTCAGTCCGCGCGGCAATCTGAGGCATCCGATTCCGATCCCGCCGAGCGTATCACCGAAGCGCAGCACCGCCGGCTCGAGGCGCTGCTCAAGAAGGCCGGTCTGGACCGCGAGCGCGTCAAGGCTGCAGTCGCTCGCTGGAAGCCCGACATCTACACCGGCGCCGCCGCGGTTCACCTGGACGAGCTATCGCTCGAATGCGCCGAGTGGATCGAGCGGCAGATCCCCGGCTGGAAGAAGGCGGTCGAGCGCGAGCGAACCGCCGAACTCGCGGCTGCCGACCTGAACACCGCCTTGCAATGGGCCAGAGATACTCACGGCTGGGACGGCAACGCCGCGCAACTGGCGCAGATCGCCGCAGATCTAGACAAGCAGGGGCAGGCAGCCAAGCGCTACGCCGAAGCCAGAGACGGACGGCTGGACCCGTACGAGGTCCGCGCGGCACGAGCGCAGCTAAGGCGGGCTGAGGTTCTGCGCCGACACGCGAACTCGCTGTCGTCGGTCGAAGCCGCGTAACCAACTCACGGACCAGGCGCCGGCAACGGCGCCGGAGGAATCGTAATGAGTCAGATTATCGCCCCGATCCCCGATTGCACCGTGACTTGCCGGTGCGGCCACGTCGCCGAGTTGGAGGCAACCAGCTGATGCACATCCGAATCGAGACCAACGCCGCGACGCCGGCCGAACGTGCGCAGGCCGCGGAGGTATTGCGCGTCTTGGCAGACATGCTGGAGGCCGACACGCACGCCACGGCACCGTGCGAGATCGCCGTGGCGGATCTGCCGCCGCACATTGCAATGGAGATCGCATCATGAAGGAACAACAGACCCTGCCCGCCCGCCTGACCGGGCTCACCGCCGCCGATGTCTTCGACGGGCCGGAGACCTTGGAACAGGTTCTGGCCGAGATCGAGGCCGCCGCCCGCTCGATCGTGCCCGACGTGACCACGCAGAAGGGGCGCAAGTCCATTGCGAGCGTCGCCGCCAAGGTCGCCAGGTCGAAAACGTTTCTCGACGGGTTGGGCAAGGACTTGGTCAGCGACTGGAAGAAGCGCGCCGCCGCGGTCGACGCCGAGCGCCGCAAGCTGCGCGAACGGCTCGATGATCTCAAGGACGAGGTCCGCCGCCCGCTCACCGCGTACGAGCAGGCCGAAGCGGACCGCCAAGCCAAGATCCGCGCGCGCATCGCCGAGATTCGGGCGGAGCAGGAAGCAGCACATTTCCAGGACGCCGCGACCGCGCGCAGCGCCGACCTAGAGGCTGCCATCGAGCGGGTCGCGCTTGTCGTGATCGACGACGGATTCGCCGAGTTTCGCCCCGAAGCCGAGCAGGTCAAGGACGCGACGCTGTTCCGGTTGAATCAGGTTCTCGATCGGGTTCGGACCCGCGAAGCCGCCGAAGCGAAGGCAGCGGCCGAGCAGGCCGAGCGCGAGGCCCGCGAGCGCGCCGAGCGTGAAGAGCGCATCCGGCGTGAAGCCGCCGAGCAGGCCAAGCGCGAAGCGGAAGCCGCCGCCCGGGCGGAAGCGGAGCGCGAGCGCCAAGCCGCCGAGGCCGAGCGCGAGCGGATCGAGCGCGAGCGTGCCACGGCCGAGCAGCGCGCGCGCGACGCCCGCGAGGCGCAGATCCGCGCCGAGCGGGAGAGCGCGGACGCGGCCCGCCGCGAGCGTGCGCGCATCGACGCCGAGGCACACGCCGAGCGCGAAGCCGCGGAGCGTCGGATCGCCGATCGGGAGCACCGCGCGACCGTCAACCGGACCGCCGTTCAGGCGTTGGTGAAGTGCTCCGGACTGCGCGCCGACCAGGCCCGCGCCGTCGTGACCGCGATCGCCCGCAGCGAGATCCCCGCGATCCGCATCGATTACTGAGATCACACACCCGCGGCTGTACGCCGCAACCGAAGCAAGGAGCAAACAACCATGTGCCGATGCATCGAGCAGGCAAATATCCAGCTGGCAGAGCAGGACCTGCGCTTGGTCACCTTCACCCCCGTGAGCGCGGAACTGTCCTTGTTGCCGCAGCGCGCCGCCCTGCAGACCGAGCGGATCAGCCGTAGCCGAAAGGTGCGACCGACCCTATCCGCAACCCACTGCCCGTTCTGCGGCGCCAAGTACGAGGAGGCCTGAGCCATGCGCGCACTCAACAAGGTCCAACTGATCGGCAACCTCGGCGCCGACCCCGAGATCCGCTACACCGCGGCCGGCGATGCCGTCGCATCGCTGCGCATCGCCACCACCGAGGCATGGACGGACAAGGGCACCGGCGAGCGCAAGGAGCAGACCGAGTGGCACCGCTGCGTGCTCTGGCGCCGCCTGGCCGAGATCGCCGGCGAGTACTTGACCAAAGGGGCCAGGATCTATGTCGAAGGCAAGCTACAGACGCGCAAGTGGCAGGACCAATCGGGTCAGGATCGCTACACAACCGAGATCCAGGTGCGCGACCTGATCATGCTCGACGGGCGCGGCGACGGGCAGGGCCAGCCGCGCGAGGCGAGCCGCCAGCACGGGCCGGGGCGCGGCAACGGCGCCGCCGAGCGTGCGGCGAGCTTCCAGGAGCAGGCGCCGCCGCCGACGTACGACCAAGGCGGGGAGTTCGAGGACGACATCCCGTTTTGACGAAGGTCCGCGGCCGGCGATGGAGCGGCCGACCGAGCCCGGGGCAGCGCTGTCCCGGCCGATGGTGTCCGGGGACGCCCGGAAGGAGCGAGGCGGCGAAACGAGCGCCGAGCGGGTGCGAGGCCCGCACCGAACACCGCGATCCGGCCGCGCCGGGTACGCAAGAACCGAGGGACCATGGATGAACAGAGACACCGACACCGTTGGACTTCGCACGCAAGCGAGGCACGGGATGCGCTCCCCAACGGCGCCCGCCGCTTGGTCGCGGACCGGGAGGGCCGAGGCATGAACCGGGATCGACTGGACGGCTTGGTGCAGGAGCTCGCCGACGGTGCCGACGGCGCCGAGGTCGGGGTCCTGTCGACGGGCGAGGCCTGTTACGTCGCACTCGCGGCCGGACGCTACGACCTACTGCCGGAGACCTACCGCGACCCGATCGCGGCCTGGTATCGGCTCGGTCCCGACTGGCGCCGGCGGGTCTGCGAATGGCGCGATTGGCCCGAGAGCTATGTGGGGGGCTGAGATGGGCGAGCAGACCATCAAGGAGAGACCGACCATGCGTGCACCGATGCGCGCTATCACGCTCTGGGAGCCCTGGGCATCGCTGCTCGCGATCGGCGCCAAGCGGACCGAGACCCGCTCGTGGGCGACGCGCTACCGCGGTCCGATCGCGATCCACGCCGGCATCGACCCGCGCGGGCTTCGCGCCTGCGCCGGGGACGGCGCCATCGAGGACGCACTCGCCGGCGCAGGCCTCGCGCTCGAGCGCCTGCCGCTCGGCTGCATCGTCGCGGTCGCGGAACTCGTCGACTGCCGGCCGACCGAGGAGCTCGTCGCGGCAGGCCTCGATGACCCGTTCGGCGACTACGGGCCCGGCCGCTATGGCTGGCAGTTGGACCGCGTGCGGCCGCTGCGCGATCCGATCCGCGCGATCGGCATGCAGGGGTTGTGGGTGCTGCCGGTGGTGCTGGTGCAGCAGATCGCCGCTCGGGTCGGCGCGGATCTCGGTGGCGCCTCGGCGAGCAACATTGTTTGAGCTCGCCATGAGACATGACACGAACACGAAGCGATCGCGTTGTCGTTGTCGACACGCTTCGCGATCCGTTTGCAGCATCGGGACCGCGATCCCGGCCGTTAAGGAGGACCCCACACCATGACAGACCCCCTTGCGCTGACCCTCGACGCCGCTGCCTCGGCGTTGTCGGTCAGCACACGGACTGTACGTCGGATGATCGATGCGGGCGACTTGCGCCGCATACGGATCGGCCGCGCGGTGCGCGTCACCACCGCAAGCGTACACGAATTTATGGACCGCGGCACGACTGTCAGTGATAATCCCGGCTGCGCGGGGCAGGCTGTGCAGGAGATGAGCACATGCCTAAGAAGCGTAAGAGCCGAGATCAGGACGGCATCTACCGGCGTCCGGACTCGCAGAGTTGGTGGGCCTCCTACATCGACGCAGGCGGCAAGCGAACTCGCCGCAGTACTGGGACTGCCAACCGGAGAGACGCCGAAGCGATCCTCGCGAAATGGAAGCTCGAAAACTACCGTGCGCAGCAGTGGGAGGAGCAGCCGTCGAGGACGTTCGACGAACTGATGCTGCCCTACCTGAAGTATGCGCTGCGCGAGAAGCGGCAGAACCCGAGCGGGATTCGTGCGGCCGCGCGCCAGCTCCACCGGGCGTTCACCGGGGTCGACCTGCAAGCGATCAGCGACGTCGATGTCCGCAGATACGCCGAGGCGCGCCGCCAGCAGGGTGCCGCCGCGAGTACGGTCAACAAGGAGGTCGGGCTGCTGTCGGCGGCGATCGGGCACGCCAACCGCCAATGGGGTTGGCGTTTGCAGAATCCCGCGAAGGGATGTCGGCTGCGCGAGCCAGAGGGCCGCGTGCGGTGGCTGACGCGGGCGCAGGCAATGCGCTTGACCGAGGAAGCGAGGCGCGAGCCGCGTACGCCGCATCTGGCGGACCTCGTGCAGCTGGCGCTGCACACGGGGATGCGTCGCGGCGAGCTGCTCGGGCTGGAGTGGGAGCGGGTCGATCTGCAACAACGACTGATCTATTTGGAGGGTATTCACACGAAGGCGGGCCGGCGGCGCTCCGTGCCCCTGAACGCGGCGGCTTACGCTGCGATCTTGGGCCGCGCGCGGTTCAGGGCGGAGCATGCGCCGGGCACCCGGTGGGTGTTCTGCCGGCGCAACGGGCTGCGCATCGGCGACGTGAAGCACGGTTTCGCGTCGGCATGCGCGAGAGCGGGGATCGAGGATTTCCGCTTTCACGATCTGCGCCATTGCTGTGCGGCCTGGCTGGTCCAGGCCGGCGCACCGCTTGCTCAGGTTCGCGATCTGCTCGGTCACAGCACGATCAAGATGACCGAGCGCTATGCGCACCTGGCGCCGGAGAACGTTCGGCTGGCGGTCGGGCTGCTGGACGCTGAGTCACGTTTGAGTCACGTTGACGAGAGCACGCCGCGGGAGAGTCTTGATGTGGTCGCCTAAGGCTATGTTTTATAGCCGAAATTTGGTGCCCTCGACAGGATTCGAACCTGTGACCTGCCGCTTAGGAGGCGGCTGCTCTATCCTGCTGAGCTACGAGGGCAGGGAGACGGGCGGACGGTTCCGGTGCCGATCCGACGTTGAGGATTCTACCGCGCGGGGGGTGGCCAACGAAATGCGGTTTGCCTCGCGTGATCGCGTGATGTGGGCGCTGTGTAGGATTCGTTGTGGGTGGGTGATTCTTTGTGTACGATCGGCGCGCGCGTCGCGATTGCGGCGAAACGCAGGTGCGCAGCGCCGCGAGGCTCCCGGTGCAGCTGGCCCCACGGGGCCCCGGAAAAGGACACAAAGATGAAAAAATCGTGGATAGAACGTACGGCGCTTGCCGCGACGGCGGCTTTGATCATGGGCACGGCCGGTTGCGCGTCGAGCCAATCCGGCGAGCAGCGGTCGGTTCGCTCGGAGGCGTTCGCGGCGCTGGTCGCCTGCGACTACGATCGCGCCGAGACGTTGTTCGCGGCGGCAATCGCCGAGGATCCGGGCAATGCCTATGATCATCTGAATCTGGGCGTCGCCCAGCAATACAACGGACGCTTGGGGGCCGCGCGCGCTTCTTATCAAACCGCCAAGGATCTCGGGCCGGACCTGCCCATCGTCGTCAAAACGACCGATAAGTCGACGTGTGCCCTCGACTTCCCGGACGCAAGCGGCGCCGATGCCGCTACCGTGGGCGACCTCGCTAGTCTGAACCTCGACCTGCTCGACTGAATGCGCCCGAGCTCGCCCGGAACTGAAGTGCTGCGCCGCGATCGCCGCGATCGGCCCGCGACGCCGGCGCGCGGGCGCCGCGCCGGCTCACTATGCGGACGAGGCCATGCAGTTTCCGCGAACCAACGCCGCGAGGTCCTTGACGTCGCGGCAGGCGCTCAACGCGACCGCGTCGATGCAGAGCTGAGGCATGGTGTCGTGCAGTCTGTCGTGCAGTCTGAGGACGCAGGGCAGGTCGACCGCCAGGTCCGGGAAACTCGCATGCAGCTCGTCGCGGTGCAGAAAGCTGCAGTCGGCGTCCAGTGATTCGATGAATGCGCGCCATTCGGAGCGCTCGCTGAACAGGCCGTAGGTCACCCGACAGAGGTTGCAGGAATAGGTCGACGGCGACAGTGCCTTGTGCGCGGCGTCGCTCAGCGCATTGAACAGCCCGCTGTCGGCGTTGTAGGCGAAAAGCAGGCGCGCGCGGATCGGCGAGGCGGTGCTCATGGGCGTGTCTCGGACAGTGCGCGGAAGGGGAGGCTCAATAGCCGCAAGGGATTTTGCCAGTCGACGCTGTCGTAGGCGCCGATGCCGAAGCGGATGTCGTCGTAACGCCGGCGCGTGCGATAGCTACCGAACAGCCGATCCCAGAACGAGAAAATCGTGCCGTAATTGGAATCGGTTTCGGCGCGCAGGTGGGAATGGTGCACGCGGTGCATCGACGGCGGAACGATGAGCAGACGCAGCCGGTGGTCCAAAGCGGCGGGCACGCGCACATTGCTGTGGTGAAATTGGATGATCACGATCATGACCGACTTGTAGACTGCCAGAACGGCGATGCCGGCGCCAAGCGCCGCGAGAACCACACAGTTCAACAGCGTCGAGAGCATGATTTCGCCGGGATGAAAGCGCAGCGCGGTGGTGCTGTCCATGGCCGGGTCGGTGTGGTGGACGCGGTGAAAGCGCCATAGCAGCGGTATCTCGTGATTCGCGCGATGCCAGGCATACATCCAAGCATCGAACAGCACGAAGGCGGTGACGGCGCAGACAACGGGATGCAGCGCCAAGGCTTGGCAAAGACCGAAGCCGCGCTCCGCGGCCCACTGCGTCGAGAGCACGATCAGCGGAGCCATCGCGGCACCGACGGCACCGGAGGCCACGGCGAGCGAGAGGTTACGCGCGGCATGCGCATAGCGCCCCGAGCGGCCGCGGTAGAAGGGGATCGCGCCCTCCAGCGCGAACAAAACAGCCAAGACCGCGGCGCCGATCAGCATGCTGGGGTCCATGAATCAACCCGTCTCCGTCTCGTTGCGGTGTCGTTCCGGGCATTGCCCCGGTTGCCCGGGCTGCTCGGTTTGAATGGATGCGCGAATTGTCGATCGTCTATTGCCGTTGCGCTCGATCGCGGCCCGGCTCGCGCTCGTAGCGGGTCGCAAGTTGCTGCGCCGGGGTGCCGGTCAGAAACAGCGCCAGCAGCCATCCGTTGAGCAATTGCTGGCGCAACATCCCGTTGCGCCTGAACCGCACCGCCGAGGTGGTCACCGCCGCCGGCAGCTTGACGAGTTTGGTATGACGGCGCAGGCGCCGTGTCAGTTCCACGTCTTCGAAAAGCGGCCAGTCGGGAAAGCCCCCGAGCGCTTGCAATACGTGCCGGCGCACGACGATACCCTGGTCGCCGAAAGTGGTCAGCACCGACTCGAAACGCGAGAAATAGCCGTATAGCCGAAGCAGGGGGTGATCCGTGTCGAAGCGCAGGCGAAAGGTGGCGGCGCCGATCGCCGGATCGCGGAAGGTCCGGCAAATCAACGCCCGGGCATCGATCGGCAGTCGTGTGTCGTCGTGCAGGAACAGCAGCAGTTCTCCGGCCGCGGCCGCAGCGCCCGCGTTGCACTGCGGGCCGCGGCCGGCGGGCGCCCATAGACGCCTGATTCGAACAGGGCCGGCCGCGGCGGTGCTCTGCAGTGCCGCAATGCGGGCGTCCGCGGGCGACGAGGCCGACCGGGGCTCCACCACGATGACTTCCGCGGCCGGGACGATACGCAGAGTGTCGCCGATGAGACGCTGCAATCGGGCGGAAAAGTGCCGTGTCGGAATCACGATCGACAGCGTCGGCACCGCGGAATCGGAATGCTGGCCGCATGCCGTCTCGAACGTCGGGGAAACAACTGATTTTTGCGTCGAAGCTGGCTCGATTGGGTCTGCTCGCGCGCTTTCTATGCTAGCGTTGGCGCTCCCTGAGGTACTGTTTTTCACGACGCAGGAGTTTTCCAAATGAGTCTGTTCGGTTTTGCCAAAGACATGGGCCGGAAGATCATCGGTAAGGAAACCGACGCGGACAAGCAAGTCCGCGATTTTCTGGAATCGGATAATCCCGGCGTTCGGGATCTGGACGTCAAATACAAAGACGGCGTTGTCGAATTATCCGGCAGTGCCGATGACCCCGCGGCGGTGGAGAAGGCCGTGCTGATGGCCGGCAACATCGCCGGCGTCGCCGAGGTCAAGATCGACGGCGTCAAGGCCCCGCCGATCTCCGGCGATGTGGATTACTACGAAATTGCTTCCGGCGACACGCTCTCGAAGATCGCCAAGCAGTTCTACGGGGACGCCAACGCCTATCCGAAAATCTTCGAGGCAAATCGCGAGGTCATCAAAGACCCGGACCAGATTTTCGTCGGCCAAAAGATCCGCATTCCGAAACTGGTGGCCTGAGGGAAGGCTCGCCACTGCTCGCTCAGTCTTCCGCGACCGAGGCGAAGCAGGATTGCCGTTTCCGTCTGCGCGCGTTGCTCGCGGAGCGTGTCGCTCCCGCGGGCCGCAGCGCGATGAGCCTTCGAGGCCGGGCACGTTATTCGAGGACGATGTTGTCGGTGGGGCCTGATCCCGTTGCGGGCCGAGTCGAAGCGGGCCGGCGCATCCGCGGCGATCGCCCGGCCTATTCGGACCGCCGCAGCCCGCCGGCGGTTCCCCTGTCGTATTCGCGACAGCGGGCGTCGATTTCTCGACACCGGTCATCGGTCGACACCGCATCCAGGGTCGCCATCTTGCTCGCCGGGGCGACTCGTGCCGACGCATCGTCCCTGCCGTCGGTGCGTGCCACCCGGGGGCGCAAGCCATAGGCGCCCGGCAAGCTCCTGAAAAAAAAGACGATCACTGACAGTGAGCTGACGCACCGACCGCGTCGGATGACATCCGCGGTCGGATTGTCCCGCCTGCGGGAGGCATTGGCGCAAAGCCTGCATCACTCGCTCCTTATGACAACACTCGAAGACCATCGCGCGGCCTTTCTGCCGATCGCCGAGGCGCTCTGCCGGGCGCTCCGGGCCGAGGTCGAGAAACTTGGCCTGGACGCCGGCGACGTGGCATTGCCGGCGGCCGAAGCCGCGGTCTATCGACTCACCCCGGATCCGGCGGCCGGCCGTGATTCACTCATCGGCGAGTGGCTCGACGCCCGCGGGCAGCGAACAGGCATGTTGGTGCTCAACGCGGACGGCAGCTTCTTCGCCGAGCACGATGTGGTGCGCCTGCATCCGGGCGACCCGGGCTGTTTCGTCGAGGCGGTCAGCGCCTGGGGCCGCGATGAGCGGATCATGGCAGAGCCTCGACTGATGCGGATGCCGGCTGACTAGCGCCGGGACAGCCGCTCGAGATCCTGATTGATGGTCTACGAGACGGATATTGGCGAGACGCGCAGTGGAGGCCGGCCAGGGCGCTTGCGGCGCCCCGGCCGGTCCGCGAGCGCGTCATCAAGCACGCGATGAATGGAGGTCCGGTCATGAGCGAGCCCCGGCTGATCCTTTATCACAAGCACGGCACCAGCGCCCGCACGCGCTTCTTGCGTCTTGCCCACGGCGGCGTCTGCGGTCCCGATGCCTTGCCCGCCGGGGCCGAGTTGGGAGCCGACGAAGCACCCGCCGTGCTGACGCATCCGGCCATGCTGTTGCGCGCCGCCGAGGAGCGTTTTCACCTGCCTCGCGGAAGTCTCGAGCCCGACGGCGGTTTCCGCTGCAGCGTCAGCGATGACGGAGAAACCACCGAGGTGCACTTGGCCCACTTCACCGCGATCGACCCGCCCTTTGCGGCGGTGGATGCCGAAGGCGCCTGCTTTATCGATCTGACCCAGGCCCGCGGATTGCCGGCGGTCGAGCTCGCGCTGCTGCGGCGCGCCTACGAGCACGTGCTCGGTTGAGCAGGCGCGCGCTCGGCGACGGGCGGGCCACCGCGGATCTTGCCGGCCGACGGACGGCCGGACCGGCTTGACCGGCATCAAGTCCCGCCCGCGTGGCCGCGGTTAGTTTGACCGCAAAGCCCCGGAGGTCATCGATGCTGTCTCAACCGCCCCGAAAGTCCGTCAACGGCATCGCGCTGTTATCGCTCGGATTCCGTCCTTTCTTTTTGGTCGCCGGCGTCAGCGCCGCGGCATCGCTGTTGATATGGTTGGCGATGCTGCACGGATTGGCCCCGATCAGCCTGCAGTTCCCGGGCAGCGCCTGGCACGCCCACGAGATGTTGTTCGGCTACACCATGGCCGTCGTCGCCGGTTTTCTATTGACGGCGGTGCGCAATTGGACCGGGCAGCCGACCGCCGCTGATTCCGAGCTGGCGGTGCTTGTGCTGGTGTGGCTCGCGGGACGGATGTTGCCCTGGCTGGCGCTGCCGCCTGTCGCCGCCGGCATCATTGCGGCAGCCTTTCCGGTGTTGCTGGCCCTGTCGCTGCGGCGGCCGCTGTGGACAGGGAGCAACCGGGTGAATCGGGTGTTTCTGGCCATTCTGGGCGGGATGGGCATCGCCGCCTTCTGGAGCCATCTGCAGGCCGGCGGCGTCGTGCCGGCCGCTGTCCTGGATGCCGACGCGCTGATGCTTGATCTGACCCTATTGACGTTGATGATCGTCTCCGGGCGCGTGCTGCCGTTCTTCACGCGCAGTGCGCTGCCGGGGGCCGAGCCCCGGGTCTCGGATCGGCTCGACGCGGCAACCTTCGCCGCTGCCGGCGCCTGGGTTGCGGCCGACCTGTTCAGTCCGTGGCCGGCGCTCGCGGGCAGTCTGGCATTGCTGCTGGCGTTGCTGCTGACGCTGCGTGTTGCCGGCTGGCACGACCGGCGCGCCTGGGGCATTCCGATTCTGGCCGTACTGTATGCGGGGGCTGTTTGGCTGGTGCTCGGGCTTGCGCTCGGCGCCGCCGCCGATTTCGGGCTGATGGCGCCCACGCCGGCGCTACATGCGCTGACCGCCGGCGCGATCGGGGTCTTCACGCTGGGGATGATGGTGCGCATCACGCTGGGGCACACCGGACGTGCGATGCGCGCGCCGCCGCTGCTCGTCGCGGCCTTTATCGCGGTGAATGCCGCGGCGGGCGTTCGCGTGTTTCTGCCGCTGCTCTGGCCCGGCGCCTACGATGTCTGGATGTTGTTGTCGGGCCTGCTTTGGGTGGCCGCATTCGGGGGCTTCCTCGCGGTGCAGGGGCCGATGCTGATCCGACCGCGCGCCGACGGCCGGCCGATCTGAAGTATACCGCGGCCCGCCGCAGCTCTTTGCCGATCGTCCCTTATACCAATGCCGCGAGCCCCCGGCCGGCCGATGCCTGCGGTGGAGTTGTCGCAGTCGGCGCCGAGGCCGGCGCCGCAGGGACCGGCGTCACCTCCGGCGGCGCCGCCTGCACGGGCGGGCTTTCGGGAGGCGTCGGCGCAGAGGGTGCGGCCGGGGCCGACGGAGGCGTCACGCTCGGTGCCGGCGTGGGCGGTGTCGGTGCTTGCATCGACGGAGCCGCCGCCGCTGGCGGACGGTCCTGCTTGGCAGCTTCGGGAGCGCGGTCGTCCGCGCGTTGCGACGGCGGCTCGACGTCCGCCGCGCTCGGCGCTGCCCCCCGCGGGGCAGCGCCTGCCGGCGGTGCGGCAGGTGTCGCCGGCTCAGCAGGTACCGCGGGTGCAGAAGGTACTGCAGGCGCAGACGGTGCCGCCGGTGCAGAAGGTACCGCGGGCGCGGATGGCGCTGCCGGTGCCGAAGGCGCGGCAGACGCTGCAGCAGGTTGGTTATCCGCATCGGGCGCCGATCCGCCTTCGGCGGTCGGGCCGGCGGGTGCAGCGCCCGCGCCGGCGCCCGCCGGCGACTCGGCGGGCGACGTGGCCTGCTGCGACGTTCCCTCTGCCGGTGCGGACGGGGTCGTCGCCTGCTCGCCGGACACGACGCTCGACTCGGCCGTGCCGCGAGCTGCCTCGGGTGCCTGCTGCGGCCGGGGTGTCGATTGCGGTGCGGACGCGGTGGAGGTCGACGGTCGTGGCTTGGCGGGAGCGGCTTGGACCGGGCGACTCGACCGCGCCGAGGCGGACGAGGCCGCCGGCACCGGCTCCGTGCCCGACTGTTTGAGCACCGCGATCTCGGCGTCGAGGCCGTCGATGGCTGCACCTTCGCTAGCGGCGGCCGCCGCGGCGCGCCGGGCGCGCTCCTCCGCCTGTTGGCGGGCGATGCGCGCTGCATAGTTGCCGTAGTCCGGTCCGTCGCCGACCACCGTCACGCGGGTGCCGTTGGCGACGTGCTGAAATGCCTTTTGCGAAAATGACTTCGGCATCCGGATACAGCCATGCGACGCGGGGCTGCCGGGGCGCGGGATGGGACCGGCATGCATGCCGATGCCGTCGTAGGTCATGCGCATGAAGTTGGGCATGCTGGCGCCGACGAACTTGGCGCCGGCGGGCACGGGATCTTTGCCGTGAGCGCTGGCCTTGATGACCTTGCCGTTGTTGCCGACGATTTTGCCGTAAAGATTGGAGCGCTTGTCCTTGACCTTCTCCAGGATCGAGAACTCGCCCCGTGGAGTCGGATGGGAGGCGACACCCGATGCGATCGTGGTCCAGCCGATCTGTTCCTGCCCGTCGTAAAAGCGTGCCTTTTGCTCGTTGGTGTCGATCACGACGCGTGTCACCGAGCGACCGTCGCCGTTCCATTCGTACAATTTGCCGGGCGCCGGCTTCTCCTGCGGTTCCGGGATCGGCTCGGGATCCTGCTCCGACTCCGCGGCTGTCTCCGGCCCCGATTCGGCCCCTTCCGCCGCGGATTCTTCGTCGGCCGCGTCGGCCCCGCCCATTTTGAACGGGTCCGGGAAGGGCATCTGAGCGCAGCCCGCGAGCCATATCGAGGCGATGAGGGCGGCCGAGAGGGCGGCGATACGGATCGGGAGTCGCGGTAGGCGGCGGTGCTTGTTTTCGTTCACTTCGTGCGTCTACTTTCGTGTTGGGCATGCGCGCTGCGCAATTGCCTTTGCAGTTGCCTTTAAAGTTAACGCATTGAGTGTCTTCGAATCAAAGCCGGTGACCAGGGTTGTCGTGCGCGCCGGGTCGCTGGCGCAGGCTCGGGTGCGGTATCCTTCCGCCCAGATCCCGCGTGTCGCGCCGACAGCCTCCCCGGCATGCTCCCAGACATCCTCCTAGCCGAGACCGAATTCGATGCAGACTGACTACGACCCGCGTGCCGTGGAAGCCGCGGCTCAACGCTATTGGGAAGAAAACAAGACGTTTCGCGCCGTAGAGGACCCATCGCGCGAGAAGTTTTACTGCCTCTCGATGTTCCCCTATCCGTCCGGGCGGCTGCACATGGGCCATGTGCGCAACTACACCATCGGCGACGTCATCGCCCGTTACCAGCGCATGCTGGGCAAGAACGTGCTGCAGCCCATGGGCTGGGACGCTTTCGGCCTGCCGGCGGAGAACGCGGCCATCAAGCAGGGTATCCCGCCGTCGCAGTGGACCAAGTCCAACATCGCCTACATGAAGGGGCAGCTGCGCCAACTCGGCTTCGGCTACGACTGGGAGCGCGAGCTCGCCACCTGCGACCCGGACTACTACCGCTGGGAGCAGTGGCTGTTCACCCGGCTGATGGATAAGGGCTTGGCTTATCGCGCCAAGGCCGTGGTCAATTGGGATCCCGTCGATCAAACCGTGCTCGCCAACGAGCAGGTCATCGACGGTAAGGGATGGCGCTCCGGCGCCGTCGTGGAGAAGCGCGAGATCGAGCAGTGGTTCGTGCGCATCACCGACTATGCCCAGGAGCTGCTCGATGCCCTCGATGGCCTGCAGGGCTGGCCCGAGCAGGTGCGCACCATGCAGCGCAACTGGATCGGGCGCTCCGAGGGTGTGCACATGGACTTCGGCATCGAGGGCTCGGAGCAGAGGCTCGGTATCTTCACCACCCGCCCGGACACCGTCATGGGCGTGACCTATGTCGCGGTCGCCGCCGAGCACCCGCTGGCGCGCGAGGCCGCGGAGCAGGATCCCGCGCTGGCCGCCTTCATCGACGAGTGCCGTCGCGGCGGCGTCACCGAGGCCGAGCTCGAGACCATGGAGAAGAAGGGCCACCGGCTCGGGCGCAACGCGGTGCATCCGGTCACCGGCGAGTCGGTGCCGATGTTCGCCGCCAACTTCGTGCTGATGGGCTACGGTACGGGGGCGGTGATGGCCGTGCCGGCCCACGATCAGCGCGACTGGGAGTTCGCCGAGCGCTACGGTATCCCGAAGAAGCAGGTCATCGCGTCCGCGGACGGCAGCGCCTGCGGCATCGAGGAGGGCGCCTACGTCCAAAAGGGCGTCTTGCGCGATTCCGGTCCCTTCGACGGAATGACATCCGAGCAGGCCTTCGACGCCATCGCCGCATGGCTCGAGCAGCACGGCAAGGGCGGCAAGCGCATCACCTTTCGCTTGCGGGACTGGGGCGTCTCGCGTCAGCGCTACTGGGGCTGCCCGCTGCCCGTCGTGCATCGTCCCGACGGCTCGATCCGGGCCGAGACCGACCTGCCCGTGCGCCTGCCCGAGGACGTCGTCGTCGACGGCGCGGGCTCGCCGCTGAAGCGCATGCCGGCATTCTCCGAGCTGCCCGGTGGCGAAACGCGCGAGACAGACACCTTCGATACCTTTTTCGAGTCGAGCTGGTACTACGCCCGCTACTGCGCGCCGGATTGCGACGACGCCATGCTCGACGAGCGGGCCAAGTACTGGCTGCCGGTGGATCAATACATCGGTGGCGTCGAGCACGCCGTGCTGCACCTGCTCTACGCGCGTTTCTTCCACAAGCTGATGCGCGACGAGGGCCTGGTGGACAACGACGAGCCGTTCGCGCGGCTGCTGACCCAGGGCATGGTGGTGGCCGAGACCTGGTACCGCCAGGATGCCGACGGCCGTAAGCACTGGTTCAGCCCGGCCGAGGTCGAGGTGACCCGCGACGACAAGGGCAAGATGGTCTCGGCGGTGCTGGCGTCCGACGGCGAGCCGGTGCTGTTCGGCGGCATCGAGAAAATGTCGAAGTCGAAGAACAACGGCGTCGATCCCGAGGCCCTCACCGCGCGTTACGGCGCCGACACGGTGCGGCTCTACACCATGTTCACGTCGCCGCCGGAACAATCGCTGGAATGGAACGACGAGGGCGTCGAGGGCGCCTCGCGCTTTCTGAAGCGGTTGTGGACGCTGGCGACAGGCAACCGCGACGCCATTGCCCGGGCGCCTGCCGTCGGCGAGCTCGACCTCGACGAGGCCACGGCAGCAGCGCGCCGGGAGCTGCACGCCGCTCTGAAGAAGGCCCTGTTCGACTACGAGCGCCAGCAGTTCAACACCGTGGTGTCGGGCTGTATGACGATGGTGAACGTGCTGTACAAGGTCGACGCCTCCGCCGCCGCGGGCGGGCTGCTGCGCGAGGGCATCGGCATCGTGCTGCGCCTGCTCGCGCCCATTGCGCCCCACGTCACTCACCATCTCTGGCGCGAGCTGGGGTTCGGCGACGATGTCCTCTCTGCCGGCTGGCCGGCCGTCGACGAGGCAGCGCTTGCCAGCGACAGCATCGAGTACGTGGTTCAGGTCAACGGCAAGGTGCGCGCCAAGGTGCAGGTGCCGGCGGACGCGGACAATGCGGCGATCGAGGCCGCGGCGCTGGCCAACGACAACGTGCAGCGTTTTATCGAGGGCGTCACCGTGCGCAAGGTGATCGTCGTGCCCGGCAAGTTGGTCAACGTGGTGGCTAAATGAAGCGCTCCACGGCACTCCGGGCGCGGGTGCCGCGCGGCGCGGGGCATGCCCCGTCGGTGGCGCTGGTGCTGCTGCTGTTCCTGCCGCTGGCGCTCGGCGGCTGCGGTTTCCAACTGCGCGGGGGCGTGGACATTCCGCCGGATTTGACCCCCCTCTATATCCAATCGGGCGGCCTCGTCGGCGAGGCCATCGAGGCCCGCCTGCAGGGCAGCGAGGTCGGCATCAGCCCCACGCCGGCCGACGCCGGCATGATTCTGCGCGTCCTGTCCGAGAACCGGTCCTCGCGCGTGGTCGCCGTGGACCGCGAGGGAAAAGCCTTGGCATTCGAGCTGAGCTTCAGAGTGCGCTTCGACGCGCAGGCCGGCGACGGCAGGCAATTGCTGGCGCCGCAGACGCTGACGCTGGATCGTACCTTCGACGACAACCCCAATGTCGCAGTGCTGGGCAAGGAACTGGAGTCGGACATCATTTATCGCGACATGGCCAACGATGCCGCGGACCAGGTGCTGCTGCGTCTGCGCGCCGGCCTCGGGAGTGGCTGAGCGGTGCGTTGCTCGCCGCAGCAGCTCGACGCAGCGCTGAAGCGTGCGCTGGCGCCGGTGTATCTGGTCTTCGGCGACGAGCCGCTGCAGCTCGGCGAGGCCGCCGCCGCGATCCGCGCGCGGGCCTCGGCGCAGGGCTTCGCCGAGCGAACTTGTCTCGAGGCAGGGCCTCAATTCGACTGGTCCGCGCTGAGCGCGGAGGCCGGCAATCGGTCGCTGTTCGCCGATCGCCGGCTGATCGAGCTGCGCGTCGCCGGCGAAGGCGTCGGCCGTCAGGGCGGCGATGCCCTGCGGGCCTATTGCGAGCGCGGTGCCGACGACGTGCTGCTGCTGATCATCGCCCCGGGGCTCGACTGGAAGTCGTTGAAGTCCAAGTGGGCACAGGTGCTCGATGGCGCCGGCGTCATCGTTCAGGTGCGCCAGCTCCAGGGCGGAGCACTGCAACAATGGCTCGGCGCGCGCCTGCAGGCGCGGGGCTTTCGCCCGACACGCGAAGCGCTGGCGCTGCTTGCCGAGCGTGTGGAAGGCAATCTGCTCGCGGCCGATCAGGAAATCACCAAGCTCGCGCTGGTGCGCGAGCCGGGGCCGCTCGATGCCGAGGCCCTGTCCGCGGCGGTGCACGACAGCGCCCGCTATGACCTGTTCGACCTGACCGACGCCGCCATGGCGGGCGACCGCGCCCGCGTGACCCGTATCGTGCGCGGACTTGCCGCCGAAGGGACCGCGGAACCGCTGGTGCTGTGGGTGCTGGCGCGTGAGATCCGCAAGCTCGCGGCGGTCGCTTTCGCCGTTCGACACAACAAACCGCTCGGGCCGGTGCTGAAGGCGCACCAGGTGTGGGAGTCACGCCGGGCGGCCGTGCTGGCCGCGGCCAAGCGCATCCCCCTGGAGCGGCTGTGGTCGCTGGTGGCGCAGTGCGCGGAGGCGGATACCGTCATCAAGGGCCACGGTCAAGGGGACGCCTGGACATTGCTGGCGGGCATCGCCGACGGCCTCGTGGTGCCGCTGCAGCACGGGCGTCCGGTGTAGAATTCGGCATCGCCCCAACGCGACCGGGAACCGTCTATGCCATTTACAGATCACAGCAACGTCGAAGCCTATATCGCCGATGTCGGCGCATCGGCCCGTCAAGCCGCCCGCGCAATGGCGCGCGCCGATACCGCGGCCAAGGATCGCGCCCTGACGGCAATCGCAGCCGATTTGAATTCCGAGCGCGATGCGCTCGCCCGCGCCAATGCCGCGGACTTGGAAGCGGGCGCCGCCAAGGGGCTCGATGCCGCACTGCTCGACCGTCTCGAGCTAACGCCGGCGCGCGTCGACGCAATGATCGAAGGGCTGCGCCAGATCGCCGCGCTGCCGGACCCGATCGGCGAGATCACGGATCTGCGTTACCGCCCGACCGGCATCCAAGTCGGGCGTATGCGCGTGCCGCTCGGCGTGATCGGCATCATCTACGAGTCGCGGCCGAACGTCACCGCCGATGCCGCGGCGCTTTGCCTGAAGTCGGGCAATGCGGCGGTGCTGCGCGGCGGCTCCGAGGCCTTCGAGTCGAACCATGCCATCGCCTCCAGTATTCGCCGCGGCCTCGAGGCCGCCGGCCTGCCCGGCAGCGCCGTGCAGGTGCTGGCAACCACCGACCGTGCCGCGGTCGGTGCCATGATCACGAGCCCGCAGCATATCGATGTGATTATCCCGCGCGGGGGTAAGGGCTTGATCGAGCGCATCAGCCGCGACGCCCGGGTGCCGGTGATCAAGCACCTCGACGGCATCTGCCATGTCTACATCGACGACCGCGCCGATCTGGACAAGGCCTTCGCCGTGGCGATGAACGCCAAGACGCAGCGTTACGGCACCTGCAATACCATGGAGACGCTGCTGGTGGCCGATGCGGTGGCCGGCGAGATCTTGCCCCCGCTGTGCCGGGCGCTGTCGGCTAAGGGCGTGGAGCTGCGCGGCTGCGAGCGCACGCGCGAGCTCGTTGCCGGCGTGCAAGCCGCGAGCGAGCAAGACTGGGATACGGAGTATCTGGCGCCGATCCTCTCCCTGCGCGTCGTCGCGGACATGGACGCGGCCATCGATCACATCGAGGCCCACGGCTCTCATCACACCGACAGCATCGTCACCGAGGACTACAGCCGTGCGCGCCGCTTCCTGCGCGAGGTCGATTCCAGCTCGGTGATGGTGAACGCCTCCACGCGCTTCGCGGACGGCTTCGAGTACGGGCTCGGCGCCGAGATCGGGATCAGCACCGACAAGTTTCACGCCCGCGGTCCGGTCGGGCTCGAGGGGCTGACCTCAGTCAAATATGTGGTGCTGGGCGACGGTCATATCCGCACCTGATGCGCGATGGGTGCATTCGCCCATGCCGCACACCGATGTTTTTGCTAATGTATCTTCAACGACAGCAGGAATTCGAATCGGCGTGACGTTTGCCCCAGTCTTTTGCTCCGCGCACCGGCCCCTATCCGCCGCGCGCTTACTCTGCGCCGGCCCGCGCCGTGACGGTGCGCGCTAGCTGCCCGCGCGAGGGTGCGCGCGCGCGCGCGGCGACCGCCTTCGCCCGCGGGGCATCATGATCGGCCTCTTCGGCGGCACCTTCGATCCCATTCACTTCGGCCACTTGCGCGTCGGCCTGGATGTCCAGCAGGCCCTCGGACTCGAAGAGCTGCGCTTTTTGCCGCTTAACGTGGCCGTGCATCGCGAGCAGCCGGCGGCGGGCGGCGCGCTGCGACGCGAGATGGTGCGTGTCGCCATCGCGGGCCAGCCCGGCTTTCGTCTCGACGACCGTGAGCTGTCCCGTAGCGGCCACTCCTATACCGTCGATACGCTGGCTTCGCTGCGGGAAGAACTGGGCCGGGAAATGCCCCTTTGCCTGCTGGTCGGTGGCGACGCCTTCAACAGCTTTCTCGACTGGCACCGTCCTCGCGACATCCTGTCGATGGCGCACCTGGTGGTGATGCAGCGCCCCGGCGCCCAGACCCATCATCGCGACCCCGCGCTGCGCGACGAAGTGCAAGCGCGGCGATGCGGGCACATGGCGGAATTGGAACTTGCGCCGGCCGGGCGCATTTGGTTTCAAGACGTGACGCAATTGGAGATCTCGTCCACCCGCATACGGCGCATGCTGGCGGCGGGGCGCAGTCCCCGTTTTCTGCTGCCCGACGCGGTACTGGATTTGGCGCGGCGCGAAGATTGTTACGCGGGGCGACAGTGCGCCGACAGCGCCGACAGCGACGGCCGGCCCCCGGCGGCGTCCGCCGCCGCGCCGGGCCACACGAATACCGGCGATACCGATGCGTGAAATCGGCACTGCCCGATCGCCGGTCGACGACACTGTCGAGAGCCGGGCAGAAGACGACGGCGCCGCCGCTGCGGGGCCGCGCCGCCCGACAGTAAACGCAGCACAGAGACCAGCAGCCCAGAGGGGACATAATGCAGCTTGAGCAATTGAAAGACTTGGTGGTCGACACCCTGAACGACATGAAGGCCCGCGATATCACTGTCATGGATGTCCGCGGCAAGACCGCGGTCACCGACTACATGATCCTCGCGTCCGGTACCTCGGACCGGCACGTCAAAGCCGTTGCGGAGACCGTTGCTTACCGTGCCAAGGAGGCCGGCGAACAGGCTCTGGGCACCGAAGGCATCAGCGACGGCGAGTGGGCCCTGGTCGACCTCAACGGGGTTGTCGTACACGTTATGCTGCCCAAGGTGCGTGACTTCTATAACCTGGAGCGGCTCTGGTCCGCGCCGGCCCTTGTTTCGGATTCGTCTGCGAAGCACTCCGTTGCGGCGGGCGGCCTGTAACATCCCGCCGCCGGCTCGGATCGGGTCGCGGAACGGCTGCCTGAGCGCTTGGACCGCTTCGATCGCATCTTCGAGCTGAACCGAATCCTGCAGAATGCCCGCCATCCGGTCTCGCGGCGGCGCCTGGAGGAGGAGTTGGAGTGCTCGCGCGCGACCGTCAAGCGTATCATCGAGGACATGCGCCTCTACCTGAACGCGCCCATCGTCTACGACCGCGACCTCAACGGTTACCGCTACGACCAGTCCGAAGGCGAGATGTACGAGCTGCCGGGGCTCTGGTTCAACGCCTCGGAGCTGCATGCGCTGATCACCGTCCAGCAACTCCTCGCCGACGTACAGCCCGGTCTGTTGGAGCCCATGCTGAAGCCGCTGCAGCAGCGCATCGACTCGTTGCTGGAGCTCCAGCAGGCCGGCTCCGAGGGGCTGCAGGGCCGCATCCGCGTGCTGCAAATGGCCGCCCGCCGCAGCGGCGACGCTTTCCAGACGGTCGCCGGTGCGCTGGCCAAGCGCACCCGGCTGCGGATCCGCTACTTCACCCGCTCCCGCGAGAGCCGCGAACGGCGCGACGTGTCGCCGCAACGGCTGGTGCACTATCGCGACAACTGGTATTTGGACGGGTGGTGCCACCTTCGCGATGGTCTGCGAACCTTCTCCATCGACGCCATCGAGACCGCGAGCCCCTTGGACGAGCCGGCGCTCGAGGTCTGCCGCGAGGAACTGGAGACGCATTTCACCAGTTCCTACGGTATCTTCTCCGGCGCGCCCGAGCACGAGGCCGTTTTGCTGTTCACACCCGAGCGGGCACGCTATGTGGCGAGCGAATGCTGGCATCGCGATCAACAGGGCCGTACGCTCGACGACGGCCGTTACGAGCTGCGGGTGCCCTACAGCAATCCCGCGGAACTGGTAATGGATATACTGAAGTACGGCCCGGATGTGGAGGTCGTCGCGCCCGGCGAGCTGCGCCGGGCCGTCGCCCGGCGTCTGGCGCAGGCCGCGGCGCTGTATGGGAGGCCGGAGGCCGAAGGCGAAAGCGCTTGAAGGAGCCCGGGGCGCGGGTTCGCGCAAGACGGCACCCGCAAGACTCGCTTGAATGAGCCAGACCATGTTGCAGGATCGTCCGCTCGTCACTCTGATTGCCGCCATGGCCCACGGGCGCGTGATCGGCCGGGGCAATGCGCTGCCTTGGCGCTTGCCCGCGGATCTCGCGCACTTCAAGCGCGCGACGCTCGACAAGCCGATCCTGATGGGACGACGGACCTGGGACTCGCTGCCGGGCCTGCTGCCGCGCCGCCGCCATATCGTCATCTCCCGCGATCCGGGCTCCGCGCCCGCCGACTGCGAGGTGGCCCGCTCGCCGCACGCGGCCCTCGCCGCGGCGGGCGACGTGGCGGAGGTGATGGTGGTCGGCGGTGCCAGCGTTTATGGGGCGCTGTTGCCTTCGGCGGATCGCCTGATGCTGACGTTCGTCGATGCCGCGATCGACGGCGACGTCCATTTCCCGCACTGGGAGTCCGCGGCTTGGCGCGAAGTCTCGCGCGAGCATCGGCCCCGGGATGCCGCCAATCCCTACGACCTCGACTTCGTGACGCTGGAGCGCGTGCGCGCCGAATCGGGCATGTCCTGATTTCCCTTTACTGCGCGATGCACCGAGCGGATTTCGAATAGGCTCGCGCGCTCTGCCGACTCCAAAAGCGCTCCGATGCGCCCCGGTTCCTGCTCCACATCGTTCCTGCTCCACACCGGATCCGAAACGCTCGGGAACGTCCCTCCAAGGCCGATCTGCCCGCACGGCAAGACAACGCGGCATCGGCTGCCGCGTCGCCGCGAGAAAAGATGGATAGGATTCGCCGCCGCCGGCACCGGCGGCAGTGACGGGACATCCCCTGGAAACGGTCTCGAGGAAGCCTAATGGTCTAGTTTCAATGTAGGGGGAAGACGTACAAGCGCCTTCCCGACGTCGCCGCAGCAACGAGGAGAGCATGTCCTTCAGCGAGATCGTCGTCATTGATGTCGGCATGCCGGTATGGTCGATCGCCATTGCGGTCGTCCTGATCCTGGTCGCCGCCGGCGGCTCTGTGCGATGGCGAGGCCGGCGCGCTTCCCGAGCCCTGCGCCAGCCGGCCACTCCGAGCGTGCAGGATTGGCATAGCCTGTCGGTCGACGAAACACTGTCGCAGCTCGAGACGACGCAAGACGGCCTGGGTGCCGACCAGGCGGGCCGGCGACTGACGCTGCACGGACCGAATCTGCTGCCGGAGGCCAAGCGCCGCGGCCCGCTGCTGCGCTTCCTGTCCCAATTCCACAACGTGCTGATCTACGTACTGATCGCCGCCGGCGCCGTCACCGCGCTGTTGCAGCATTGGCTCGACGCCGGCGTCATCTTCGGCGTCGTGCTCATCAACGCCGCCATCGGTTTCGTCCAGGAGGGCAAGGCGGAGGATGCGCTGCGCGCGATCCGCGGCATGCTCTCGCCGCGGGCGATGGTCTGGCGCGACGGGCGCCTGATCGCTGTCGAAGCGGCGCAATTGGTACCCGGCGACGCGGTGGCGCTGCAGGCCGGCGATAAAGTGCCGGCGGATCTTCGCCTGGCTCGCGTCAGGGCCCTGCAGGTGGAGGAGGCGCCGCTGACCGGCGAGTCCGTTCCGGTAGACAAGGGTATCGACCCGGTTGCGGGCGAGACACCGTTGGCCGACCGCCGCTGCATGGCTTACTCGGGAACACTCGTAGCCCATGGGCAGGGCACGGGCATTGTCGTCGGCACCGGCTCGGCCACGGAGATCGGCCGAATCAGCGCCATGGTTGCCGGCGTCGAGCAACTGCAGACGCCGTTGCTGCGACAGATGGCGCAGTTCGGGCGCTGGCTCACGGTGGCCATTCTGGCGCTGGCCGCCGGCAGCTTCGCGTTCGGCCTGCTGGTGCGCGGCTATACCGCGGCCGAGATGTTCTTGGCCTCCGTAGGGCTTGCCGTGGCGGCGATTCCGGAAGGCCTGCCGGCGATCATGACCATCACGCTCGCGATCGGCGTGCAGCGCATGGCCGCTCGCAACGCCATCATTCGCCGCCTGCCGGCGGTGGAGACGCTGGGCACCGTCGGCGTGATCTGCTCCGACAAGACCGGTACGCTGACGCGTAACCAAATGACCTGCAGCGCGCTGTTGACCGCCGAGCAAAGCTATACGCTGACGGGCTCCGGTTACGATCCCCATGGCGCCTTTCGGATCGACGGCGACCTGCATCCGCTGCAGCCCGATAACTTGCTGACGGATGTCCTGCGGGCCGCTGTTCTTTGCAATGACGCCGACTTGGAGCCGGCCGAGGGGGATTGGAAGCTGCAGGGCGGCCCCACCGAGGGCGCGCTGCTGGTGGCGGCCATCAAGGGCGGGCTGGATGCGGACGGCGTGCGCCGAGACTTTCCGCGTACCGACATGATCCCGTTCGATTCCGCGCACAAGTTCATGGCGACGCTGCACCACAGCCACACCGGCGACTCGTTCATCATCGTCAAGGGGGCGCCGGAGGCGGTGCTCGAGCGCTGCGCGACAGTGCGCACCGCGGGCGGGGTGGAGCCCATCGATAGCGCCGCCTGGCACCGACGTCTCGAGGCGCTCGCGGCCGAAGGCCAGCGCGTACTGGCGATCGCCGTGAAGGGCACCGAGCCGCACCGCGTCGAGCTCGAATTCTCCGATGTCGACGGCGACCTGGAACTGCTCGGCCTGTTCGGACTCATGGATCCGCCGCGCGAGGAGGCGATCGCGGCCGTTGCCGCCTGTACCGATGCGGGCATCCGCGTGAAGATGATCACCGGCGACCACGCCGTGACCGCCGCCGCGATCGCGCGCCGGGTCGGCTTGGCCCGCCCCGACCGGACGCTGACGGGCCGGGAACTGGACGCCATGGACGATGACGAACTGCTGCGCCGCGTCGGTGACGTCGACGTCTACGCCCGGGTCACGCCCGGGCACAAGCTGCGGCTCGTGCAATTACTTCAGCGCGCCGGCTACGTCGTCGCGATGACCGGCGACGGCGTCAACGACGCGCCCGCACTCAAGCGTGCCGACGTCGGTGTGGCGATGGGTATCAACGGCACCGAAGCAGCCAAGGAAGCGGCGGAAATGGTGCTCGCGGACGACAATTTCGCCTCCGTTGCGAACGCCGTCGAGGAAGGCCGTACCGTCTACGACAATCTGAAAAAGGCGATTGTATTCATTCTGCCGACCAACGGCGGCGAAGCGCTGGTGGTGCTCGGCGCCATCGTCTTCGGCTTCCAGCAGTTTCCGCTGACGCCGGTGCAGATTCTGTGGGTCAACATGGTCACCGCGGTGACGCTGGCGTTGGCGTTGGCCTTCGAGCCGCCGGAGCCGGGCGTGATGCAGCGCCCGCCGCGCGATTCCCGCGCCCCCGTGCTGACGCCGATGTTTCTGTGGCGCATCGGCTACGTTGCGCTGATCCTCACGGCCGGCACGTTCGGATTGTTCCTTTGGGCCCTGGCGCAGGACGTAAGCATCGAATATGCCCGAACCGTTGCGGTGAATACTCTGGTGGTGTTCGAGATCTTCTATCTGTTCAACTCTCGTTATACCTACGCGCCGGTACTTAACTGGGCGGGGCTGTTCGGGAACCGCTACGCGTTGCTCGCGGTGGGCCTGTTGTTGCTTTTGCAGTTTGCTTTCACATACCTTGCGCCGCTGCAGAGACTGTTCGGAACGGCGCCCATCGGTGCGGGCGACTGGCTGCGCATCGTGCTGGTGGCGGTTTCGGTGCTGTTCCTTGTCGAGCTGGAGAAGGCGCTGGTACGTCGATGGGCATCGCGGCGGGTTGCAAGACACTTGGCGCCGGTTCATTGAGTTCTTGTTATCTTGGTCGTTGCCGCGGACCGTCGCCATTGCAGTTGCGACCATGGGGCCGGATGGAGTATTCGTCATGCAGCACGTGGGAGACCGGAACAACGCGCCGGGCGATGGTGCGAATCCGCAGGCCGGAACCGACCTGCGCCCGACGCGCACGGGTGTCTCCGGCAGGACGCGCGTCGCGCTGATCGCTTCTGAGGCGCTCGGGCTGCTCGGGCGTTTTGCGCTTTTCGCGATGCTGTGGTGGCTCCTGACTGACGGGCGTTCCGATGCCTTGGTTTTCGGCCTATGCTTCGCCGCCGCGGCAGCCCTGCTGTCTCTGGTGATCCGTGATCCGCGTGATCCGCCGATGCAGCCGGACCTGCTGCCGACGGTTTTGCGGCTTCCGCTGCTGGTCCCGTTCTTTTTTTGGGAGTCGCTGCTCGGAGGTTTCGATGTGGCGCTGCGGGCGTTCAAGCCGCGGCTACCGCTGGCGCCGGCGATGATCGACTACCCGCTTCGGCTGCCGGCCGGGCCGGCGCCGGTGATGATGGCGAGTCTGGTGAGTCTGATGCCGGGCACACTGGCGGTCGTCAGCGGCAACCGGCTGCGGGTCCACGTGCTCGATAAGACGAGCAGCTATCGGGACGAGCTCGAGCGGCTCGAGCAGCATGTTGCGTGCGTCTTCGGCATCACGCTCGGGCAGTCGCAAGCAGACACGGGCGACGCGTCATGACGGAATTACACCTCGCTCTCGCTTTATTTTTGTTGTTGACGCTGGGGGCCGGCCTTTGGCGCGTCCGGCGAGGGCCGACCGCGGCGGACCGCATGTTGTCCGCCCAACTGTTCGGCACCACGGCGACGGCAGTCCTGCTGCTGCTCGCAGAGGCACTGGTGCTGCCGGCGCTGCGCGATGTGGCGCTGGTTCTGGCCGTTCTCGCGGTGATCGCCGTGATTGCCTTCACCGCCAGCGTCAAGACGGCCACACCGGATCGGGAGGGTCGCGATGATCGATAGTTTGGCCGTTGTCCTGCTGATCAGCGGGGCCGCGTTTTTTCTCGCCGGCACCGTCGGGCTGCTGCGCTTCCCCGACGTCTACACGCGCCTGCACGCGCTGACCAAGGCCGATAACCTCGGTCTCGGGCTGATCGTGCTCGGCCTGATCCTGGAGGCGGAGTCCGCCCCTGCCGCGGGCAAGCTGATGCTGATCTGGCTGCTGGTGCTGACCGCCTCCGGCGCCGCCAGCCAGTTGGTCGCACGCTGGGCTCAAGCGCGCCGGATCGCGCCATGGACGCGCTGAGCTCGATCGGCTGGGCGCTGGACGGGGTGTTGGCTTCGATCCTGCTCTGGCTCGCCTGGCGGACGCTGTCCTCGCCGGCGTTGTTTCGGGCCGTGGTGCTGTTTATCGCCTTCGGCCTCGTGCTCGCGCTGGTCTGGGCGCGGCTGTATGCGGTCGATGTGGCGCTGGCCGAGGTGGCCATCGGCGCCGGCGTGACCGGCGCGCTGCTGCTGTCCGCGCTGGCGCGATTGGAGCCGCCGATGGGGCGCGGGCGGCGCGGCGACAAGGACGATCAGGAGTTCTGACTATGACCCCTCCAGGGTATCGTCAAGGCGACGGGCGCAACGCGGGCGGGCAGGCCGAGACAGCTGCCGGCGCGCGTGCGCGCGGGCAAATACCGTCTTGGGCGCGAGCCTCGATCGCGCTGCTGCTGCTCGCTCTGTTCGGCGGCCTCGCTCTGGCCGTGCTGTCGCTGTCGTCGCCGGCACCGGGTCTGTCGGAGGCGGTGGCGGCGCGCATCGGCGAAAGCGGCGTGAGCCACCCGGTGACGGCCGTGTTGTTGAATTTCCGCGCCTACGACACGCTGCTGGAGCTTGTGGTCCTGGTCGTGGCGATGATCGGCGCCTGGTCCGTCGGAACGGCTCGCGGCTGCGGCGGCGATACGCCTGGCCCGTTGCTGCGCCATCTGCCTCGGTTGCTGGCGCCGCTGATGGTGCTGGCGGCCGGCTATTTGCTGTGGGCGGGTGCCCACTCTCCGGGCGGCGCCTTTCAGGCCGGCTCGCTGCTCGGCGGTGTCGGCATCCTGCTGTGCCTGAGCGGCCGGCCGCTGCCGGATGGCCTGCTGGGCTGGCCGCTTCGTTTGGCGGCGATGCTCGGCGTCATTGTCTTCGCGGCGCTCGGCGCCGGCGTCGCCGCGCTGCCGGGCGGCTCGCCTCTGGGTTGGCCGCCGGACGCGGCGAAGGCGCTGATTCTGTCCATCGAGCTTGCCGCGATGCTGTCGATCGGGTTCATCCTTGCGGCATTGTTTGCGGGTGGACGTCCATGACTCAGCCGGTATTTTGGGCGCTCGTCGGCATGGCGCTGGTGGTGATCGGTCTCTACGGGCTGATCGTCCACGCCCATCTGCTGCGCAAGATTTTGGCACTTAATGTCATCAGCAGTGGTGTGTTCCTGGTCTTCATTGCCCTCGCGCGGCGCGCTCCGCGAGACGGCGCTGCGATATCGCCGGGGCCGGATCCTGTCCCCCAGGCCATGGTGCTGACCGGTATCGTGGTTGCCGTTGCGGCGACGGGGCTTGCGGTGGCACTGATCGTGCGGCTGCGGGCGATGACAGGCCGCACCACACTGGGCGACGAGGCGGACAACTAAGTCATGGCGTTGGCTCCAAGCAGTATCGAGTGGGCCCTGGCGGTCGTCTTCCTGCCGCTCGCGGGAGCGCTGCTCTGCTTTTTGGCCCCGCGTCGCGCCGCGGCCCTGGGTCTGACCATTGCGGCACTGACTGCCGCTTCGACGCTTGGACTGACGCTGGAGGTGGTCGTCGCCGGCACCCAGCGCACGGTGCTCGGCGGCTGGGGGGCGCCGCTCGGCATTGTCTGGCTGGCCGACGGCTTGAGCGTCACGCTGATGGCAATGACGGCCGCGGTGGGTGTTGCCGTCAGCGTCTACGCGGCGGCATATTTCCGCGACGAGCATACGGAACGCGCCTTCTTCTGGCCGCTGTGGCTGTTGCTCTGGACAGCGCTGAACGCCCTCTTTCTCTCCGCGGACCTATTCAATCTCTATGTCACGCTGGAACTGATGGGCTTTGCGGCCGCCAGTCTGACGGCACTCGGCGGCAGCGCCGCGGCGGTGAGCGGCGCAATCCGCTATCTGCTGGTGAGTGTGCTGGGATCGTTGTTCTACCTGCTCGGCGTTGCGCTGATCTACCACGCCTGCGGTACCGTGGACATCGCCTTGGTGGCGGCCTGCATCGGCGACGCTCCGCGTCCCGCGGTACAGGCGGCGGTCGGCGTGATGTTTGCCGGCCTAATGCTGAAGACCGCTCTGTTTCCGTTTCACTTCTGGCTGCCGCCGGCGCACGGCAGCGCACCCGCGCCGGTCAGTGCGGTGCTGTCGGCGCTGGTCGTGAAGGCGTCGTTTTACCTGCTGCTGAGGCTTTGGATCGATGTGCTAGGCGGCGGTGGCCGTTGGCTCGCGGAACTGCTCGGTCTGCTCGGCGCTGCTGCCGTCATCTGGGGCTCGGTTCTGGCATTGCGCCAAGAGCGCCTTAAACTGCTTATTGCCTATTCCACGGTTGCCCAAATCGGCTACTTTTTCATGGCATTCCCGCTGGCGCTTGCCGGCGACAGCGCGGCCTGGACCGGCGCGCTGTACCTGGCGCTGGCGCATGGGCTGGCCAAGGCGGCCATGTTCCTGACCGCCGGTAATCTGATGCGCTTCGGCGGGCATGACCGCATCGCCGAGCTCGATCGGGCGGTGCATCGGCTGCCGTTGACGCTGACCGCCTTCACGCTGGCGGGCGTCAGCATCATGGGTCTGCCGCCGAGCGGCGGTTTCATCGGTAAATGGCTGATGCTCGAAGCGGCATTCCGTCAAGAACGCTTCGGCTTGGCGGTCGTGATGCTGCTCGGCGGCGCTTTGGCGGCGGCCTATGTTTTCAAAGTTGTCGGTCATGCGTTCACGCCGGCTGTGCGCAGCCGGCGGGAACGAAAGATTCCTGCAGCCATGGAATGGAGCGCGCTGCTGCTGGCGGTCGTGGCCATATTGCTCGGGCTGACGCTGCCCATGATTTGGCCGCTGCTGCAGATCGGCGGTCCGGCGGCGGCCCTGTCCGCTGCCGGCGCGGCGACGGGGGCAGTCGCATGATTCCGCTCTTCGATACGTCCGTGCCGCCGGATGCCGTATTGCCGCCGGATGCGGTCCTGCCGCTACTGGTGCTGGCCAGTTCGCTGGTCCCCGGGCTGGTGATCTTTTTCCTCGGCGAGGAACGGGTCCGCACGCGCACGCTGCTCAACCTGGGCGGGGCACTGACAAAGCTGGCGCTGGTCGGATGGATGTTCCGGGGTGTTTACGAAGGCCAGCGCTACGAGGCGAGACTGCCGCTGCTGGACGGTCTCGACCTGGTGCTGCGGGTCGGATCGCTGTCGCTGTTGTTCCTGGTGCTGTCCGCCGGCCTCTGGCTCGTCACCACGGTCTACGCGGTCGGGTATCTGGAGCGCTCGCCGAATCGAAGCCGCTTCTTCGGTTTCTTCAGTCTCTGCGTGACCGCCACCGTGGGCGTGGCGATGTCGGGCAACCTGCTGACTTTTATTTTGTTCTTCGAGCTGCTGACACTGACCACCTATCCGCTGGTGGTCCATCGCGGCACCGAGGCGGCGCGCCGAGCGGGCCTCGCTTATCTGGCGCACACGGTTTTCGCCGGTGTCATGCTGTTGGCCGGTACGGTCTGGCTCTACACGCTGACGGGCACGCTGACCTTTGCGCCGCGCGGCTTCGTTTCGGAGATTGCCGACACCCACCGCGGACCGCTGATCGCCATCTTCGCGCTGTTGATTGCCGGTGTCGGCGTCAAGGCGGCGTTGGTGCCTTTGCACGGCTGGCTGCCGCTGGCGATGGTGGCCCCGGCGCCGGTCAGCGCGCTGCTGCACGCGGTGGCCGTGGTCAAGGCGGGTGCATTCGGCATCGTGCTGATTGTCTACGATGTGTTCGGCGTCGAGCAGGCGGCGGAACTGGGGCTGACCGGACCGCTCGCGGCCGTCGCCGCGGTGACGATCATCTACGGGTCTCTGCGCGCGTTGTTCCAGGACGATCTGAAGCGACGGCTCGCATTTTCGACGGTCAGTCAGGTGTCTTATATCGTGCTCGGCGTGGCCATCGTCGGCCCGCTGGCGAGCGTCGGCGGCATCGTGCATCTGGTGCATCAGGGCATCATGAAGATCACGCTGTTTTTCTGCGCCGGAAACCTGGCGGAGACCCTCGGCATCCACAAGGTCAGCGAGATGAACGGCGTGGGGCGGCGCATGCCCTGGACCATGGGCGCCTTCTCGATCGCGGCCTTGGGCATGATCGGTGTGCCGCCGATCGCGGGCTTCGTCAGTAAATGGTACCTCGGCCTGGGTGCGCTCGAGGCCGGCGTGCACTGGCCGTTGTATGTGCTGACCTTGAGCAGCTTACTGAACGCCGCCTATTTTCTGCCCATTCTGCATGCCGCATGGTTTTGCGAGCCGACGACGCAGTGGCCTGCTGCGGGCTCCGGCACCGGTACCGAGAACGGCAAACCGATCGGCGACTCGGGACGCTGGTTGCGTCCGGAGACGGGATGGCTGCTGTTGCTGCCGCCGCTGGTGACAGCCGCGCTATCGCTGCTCATCGGACTGTTCGCCTCGTCGCCGTTCTCGCCGTTGGAATGGTCGTTGCTGATCGCGGAACGGGAGTTCCACTACCCATGAATGCATGGCCGGTGGTAGGTGACCTCGGCCTCGAGCCGATGGCATGGCTGCCGGGGCTGGCGCCTCTCTGGCCGCTGCTGCTGGCTGCCGCGCTGGTGCCGGCCGCGCTTCGCGCACCGGTTCTGCGACTGGCGCCCTGGGCGGCCCTGCCGGCGCTGCTGATCGCGGTCCTGGCGCCGCAAACGCTACAGCCGTTGCCGTGGCTGCTGCTCGGCACGACATTGCAACTCGACGACGCCGGCCGTTGGCTGCTGGCCGCGCTGTCGCTGTTGTGGCTCGCGGCCGGCTGGATCGTGGCCGAGCGGCTGCGCTCGCCGCGGCGCGCCGCGGGATTTCTGGTCGCGATGTCCGGCGGGCTCTGGCTGCCGCTGACCGGCGATCTGCCGTCGGCACTGGCCGCATCGACGCTTGCCGCCTATCCGCTGTATGGCTTGCTTGCAGGCCTGCACGGGGGCCGCGTGCTGCTGGTCTCGGTGGTGATCGCCGATTTGCTGATCCTCGAGGCGCTGCTGCTGTTGGCGAAAGACGGCGCCGGCTTGGACTTTGCGTCGCTCCGGGCCGCGCTGGCGCAGACCCACGAGCGCAACTTCTTGCTGGCGCTGGTACTGATCGGTTTCGGCGCGAAGGCGGGCGCAATGGGGCTCCACTATTGGCTCGCGTCTGCCGTTGCGGGCGCTCGGGCCTGGCTGTTGGCGCCGCTGGTGGGTTTCGTGACAGCCGCCGGTGCGCTTTTCTGGCTGCGCCTGCTGCCGCTGGGCGACGTGCAATGGCCGGCGGTGGCGGCGCTGATGCAATGGCTGGCGTTGGCTGGCGGCGGCTGGGCCGTGCTGGCGGGATTGCTGCAAGCGACGCCGCGGGCTTCGCTGGCCTACGCCCTCTCGGCACTGACCATGTTGTGGCTCGGGCTGCTCGGGTTGTCGCTCGGTCGGTCCGCGGAGGCGGCGGCAGGCATGTCAGCGGTCTTTCCCCCTGCGCTGGCGTTGACCGGGCTGGCGATGGCGTCGGCGCTGCTGGGGAGCCTCGCCCCGGCCCGCGCCGCGCGGGCGGTGCTGGTGCCGTTGTCCGCGCTGCTGATCTCCGTCACGGCACTTGCTGCCGCGTTGCTCGCGGGCGCCGGGGCCGGCGATGCCCGCTGGCTTGTGCTCGGCGCGATCGCCTGCGTCGGCGTCCTGCTCGGGGCGTCCGCGGTGGCGGCTGTCCGGGTCGATGGCGCGAGTGAAGCGAATCGGGAGACGCTTGCCGCCGCGGCGCTCTTGGCCGCGGGCTGCGTCATGGCGGCGTTTGCCTCGCCGGCGTTGTCGCCCATGCTGGCCTCGTTGGACGAATGGCGCCTCGATAGCGTCGCTGCCTTGCCCGCGGCATTGCTCGCGGGGCTCGTGGGCGGTGCGATCGCCGGTCTTGCTTCGGCGTGGCTGCCGCGCGCGCCCGCCGGCGATCTGCTGGTCGCACTCGAGCGAACCGTGTCATTACTCGTCGCCGCTTGGGAACGGTTCGGTGCGGCCCTCGAGCGCCGGCGCGACCGGCTTTACCGAAGCGCCGGGCAAGCGCGCGTTGTTGTAGCGCGGAACCATCCGGCGTCCGCCATCGAAGCGCTGCTGCGCCGCTGGTCCACCGCCACGCTGTTGCTGCTGCTCGCGGCAGCGGCTGCCGCGCTGTTGCTGGCAAGCCCGAGCTGACGCCTCCTGCAATCGCCGTTTCGACTCAATCCGCGGAGAACGCGCGATGAAACGCTTCAAGAACATCCTCTACGTCGAGGGCGGCGAGGCCGACGAGACATGCGCCCTGGCTCGGGCGCTGGAATTGGCACGCGCCAACCAAGCCCGGCTGAGCCTGCTCTCCGTGGTGCAGCCGGTCACCGCGGCACCCGTGCTGCAGATGATGGGACTGAGCGCGGAGACGCTGCAAAAGGCATTGATCGAAGAGTCGGCACACCGGCTGCAGCAACTGATCGGTACCGCCGACGCGCGTTGCTCTATCGAGACCAACGTTGTTGCGGGGACGCTGTTCCTGGAAGTGATCCGGGATGTGCTGCGCAATGGGCGTGATCTGGTGATCAAATGCGCCGAGACGACGGGCATGGCCGGACGATTGTTCGGCAGCGACGATCTGCACTTGCTGCGCAAGTGTCCCTGTCCGGTTTGGCTCTGCAAGCCGAGCACCGGCCGGCGCTACGGCCGCATTCTCGTGACCGTGGATATCGAGCAGTTCTACCCGCAGGGCGAGGTGCTGACCCGGCACGAATTGAATGTTCGCCTGCTTGAGCTTGCGGCCTCGATGGCCATCGCCGAAGGCGCCGAGCTGCATGTGGCGTACGCCTGGTCGGCGATCGGCGAGGGCGTCTTGCGAAGCACGTCGCTGTGGGCAGCGGAAGAAAAGATCGACGCCTATCTCGTCGCCGAGCGCGAGCGCCACGGCAGGGCGCTCGAGTCGCTATTGGCAGAAGTGCGTAACACGCTGTTCAAGCGCGGCGAGCCCATGCCTGAGCCCTTCCGCCATCTGCCCAAGGGCTCGGCGCGCAGCGAGCTGCCCGCACTCGCGCGGCGCATCGATGCCGATCTGGTTGTTTTGGGCACGCTGGGCCGCACCGGCGTGCCCGGCTTGCTGATCGGCAACACGGCCGAGGCCGTGCTGCGTCAGGTGGAGTGCTCGGTGTTGGCGCTGAAGCCGGCGGGATTCGTCAGCCCGGTGACCTGTTAGGGACACGCTGAAGATGGAGCGCTTGCGTTGCGGCGCAGCACGCCCGGCGGTTTTTCAGCGCCCAAATGCCGGAAAACGCACCGGTCCCGAAACCGCGTTTTCGGGTTTCGTCCGGTTTTTGACCTGGATGGCCAACAAATCAGTATTTCCCGGGTCCGTTGGCGCGTTACCGAGACGCACCGGGCCCTCCGGAATGACGCGATTGGCCGGAAAGCCGTGCTGATGTCGGGCGCCCGCGGGACCGACAAACAACCGCGATCGGACATGGCTCTTCGGTGCGACGAGGCGCCTGTCCGCGCGGATCCCCGGCCGCGAAGGCCCGTCAGCCGGCGCCGCCGGGGGGCATGCTGCCGTCGTTCCCGGGGTGGTGACCGCCTTGGCGGCGCATCATCGCGATGATGTTGTCGGTCGCGAAGTCCACCGCGTCGCGGAATGGATAGAGGATGATCGGCACGCCGAGCCGCCACAACTCGGCGCCCTGCGCCTCGTCGCGGGCAACCACGGCGATCTCCCCTTTGAAGCCGTGCTCCAGCAGTGCGTGCAGCAGCATGCGGTTGGATTCCACATCGGGCAGCGTGCTGATCACCCAGCGCAGCCCGCCGAGCGGCAGGGTATCCAAAAAGGCGGGATCCGGCGCGTCGCCGAAGCGCGCGGGGAAACCTTCGGCGTTGAGCCGGCGCACGAGCTCGGGATCGCAATCCACGCCGAGGACCGTCAGATCCGCCTCGCGCAGGCGCCGGGCCAGTCGATGGCCATAGCGGCCCAGCCCCAGCACCAGCAGCTGCGGGCGTTGCGTCGTGTCTTCGGGCGCTTCGGCAGCCAATTCCCGGTGCGGCACGTGTCGCTCGAAGATACCGAGCAGCGGCGCCAGCACTCGATAGAGGGAATGCGAGTTCAGAATCATGTAGGTGGACATCGTGATCGTGATGAGTCCGACCAGCGTCGTCAGTCCCAATGCCGCGACGCCCACGTGTCCGAGCCCGATGCCCATGGCGATGAAAACAATGGAGAACTCGCTGATCTGGGCGACGGTCAGCCCGGCCAGAAAGCCGGTGCGTTTGCGATAGCCCATGAAGCCCATGATGCTCATCACGATGAGGGGGTTGCCGATCAGCACGAACACCGACAGCACGATCGCCGGCACGACCTCCGCCCCGAGTGTGGAGAAGTCGAGCTTTGCGCCCAAGTCGATGAAGAAGAACAGCAACAAGAAATCGCGGATGCCCGTCAAGCGGGCGCTGATCGCTTCCCGATAGGACGTCGACGCGAGCGAGAAGCCGGCCAGGAAGGCGCCGGCCTCCTTGGAGAAGCCGGCCCATTCGCCCAGCGCCGCAAGTCCGGTGCCCCAGGCGATGGCGAAGATCAGCAGCAATTCCCCCGAGCGTGCCATGCTGCGTACGACACCGGGCAGCACCCAGCGCATCAGGGTATAAATCAGCACTGCCGCGCCTGCAACGCGTGCCAGCAGCGACAGCGCGACGACCCAGCCGGTCGCACCGGCGGTGTCGCCCAGGGCGCTCATCGCCATCATCGCCAGCACCACGGCGATGTCCTGCACGATGAGAAAACCGACGGCGATGCGCCCGTGCAGCGAGTCGAGCTCGCGCTTGTCGGACAGCAGTTTGACGATGATGATCGTACTGGAGAAGGTCAGCGCGATCGCGACATAGAGCGCCTCGACGACGCCCTTACCCAAGGCCAGGATGACCAGGAACCCGAACAGGATCGTAAATGCGAGCTGACCGAGACCGGTCGCCAGCGCCACCGCGCCGATGTCGCGCACCTTGGTGATGTCGAGCTTCAGACCCACCACGAACAGCAGCACGGCAATGCCGACTTGGGCGAGTACGTCGATCTGGTCGTGGGAATGAACCAGCTGCAGGCCCGCGGGCCCGACCGCGATGCCGACGACGATATAGGCGATCAGTACGGGTTGGCGCAAGCGCACGGCGATGGCGCCCGCTGCAGCGGCAATGACCAGCAGTAAAGCGAGCTCGACGAAGGGTTCGAAGACCATTGGGCCGCTCACTCGTTGTCGCGTGCGGTGATCCCGCCGGCCGGCGCTTGCGGGGCCGGCCGCATGGCGTCTCGCCGGAGAATCAGCCGGGGCTCAGGTAGCCCGTGCAATCGAGGTCGAAGACCTTGATGGGCTTCTTTTTGCGGATGCGCACCGCCGTCATGCTGCCGCCCCACAGACAGCCGGTATCCAGCGCCCAGACGTTGTGCTCCGCGATATAGCCGAGCGTCGACCAGTGGCCGAAGACGATGCGGGTGTCGCGGCTCGCGCGGCCGGGCACCTTGTACCAGGGTATGGCGCCGTCGCGCTCGGTGCCGGGCTCGCCTTTTTCGTCCAGCAGCAGGCGTCCCGCCGCATCGCAGTAACGAAGACGCGTAAAGCAGTTGGTGATGAAGCGAAGCCGATCCATGCCGGAGAGATCGGAGGACCACTGCTCGGGCTGGTTGCCGTACATGGCATGTAGAAAGTCCGGGTAGCCCGGATCGCGCAGCGCCGCCTCCAACTCGGCGGCGCAGCCCAGCGCCTGTTGCAGGTCCCACTGCGGTGCTAGGCCCGCGTGCAGCATGGCGAAGCGCTTTTTCTCGCTGTAATGCATGACCGGTCGATGCCGCAGCCAATGCAGCAGCTCGTCGCGATCCGGCGCGGTGAGCACCTCGTCGAGCGTACTTTTCTTAGCGTGCTTTTCGTTGCCCGCCGCGAGCGCCAGAAGATGGAGGTCGTGGTTGCCGAGCACGACGACGGTACTGTCGCCGAGCGATTTGAAGTAGCGCAGCACCGACAGGGAGTCCGGTCCGCGATTGACCAAATCGCCCACGGACCAGAGCTTGTCGGTCAGCGGGTCGAAGCCGATACGGTCGAGCAGTTGACGAAACTCGTCGTAACAGCCCTGGATATCGCCGATGGCGTAAGTGGCCATGGTACCTCGATGGCGGGTTTTTGCTGCTAGTGAAAGTGCGTGCGATCGCCGAGCGAGAACGCGGGGATCTCGGCGTCGAAATGGGTCCCGTCCTCGGCCAGCATGCCATAACTGCCGTGCATGCTGCCGATCGGGGTCGGAATCTGGGTGCCGCTCGTGTAGCGGAACGACTCTCCCGGCTTCAGGTGCGGCTGCTCGCCGACGACGCCGGTGCCGCGCACCTCTTGGGTTTGGCCGTCGGCATCGGTGACGATCCAGTGCCGGTTCAGCAGCGTCGCCGGGATGGAGCCGGCGTTGGCGATGGTGATGGTGTAGGAGAAGACATAGCGTCCCGTGTCGGGATCCGATTGGTCTTCGATATAGTTACTGACGGCGCTGACGTCGATCTTGTAGAGTTCGTCGCTTTCGGTTTCCATGCGTACCTCTGATGTTTTGATTGTCGTTGATTTGCGCTCGGCGTGCGGGCGAATCAATGAGGAGCCGGCCCCGCCGCACCGTTCACCGCATTACGCGAAACCGATGACGCCGCGCTCGGAGGCGCGAATAAAGCCGGTGATGGCCTCGGTGTCGGCGCCGGGGAATTCGGCATCGGCACGCTCGAGTGCATCGGCAAGCTTGAGTCCGCTGCGAAACAGCAGCCGGTAAACGGCCTTGATGTGGCTGCGCCGCGCTTGATCGAAGCCACTGCGGCGAAGCCCGACCAGATTCAGGCCGATGATGCGGGCCCGCTGGCCGCTGGCCATGACGAAAGGCGGCACGTCCTTGGCGACGCCGCTGACGCCGCCGAGCATGGTATAAGCGCCGACGCGGCAGAACTGATGAATGGCCACATGTCCGGACACGAAGACATGATGCGCCAACTCCACGTGGCCCGCGAGCGTCGCCGTGTTGGCGAAGATGTTGTCGTCGCCGACGATGCAGTCGTGTCCGACATGGCTGTAGGACATGAAATAATTGCGGCTGCCGATGCGCGTGCCGGCGTCGGTCTTGACGCCGTGGCTGATGTTGACGCCTTCCTTGAAGTGATTGTGATCGCCGATAAGCAGCGGCTTGGCCTTATCGGGCGTATAGCCGAGGTCTTGAGGCTCGCTGCCGATGGTCACGCCGTGGCAGCAGCGATTGAATCGGCCCAGGCGCGCCGCGCCGTAGACGCGCACGCAGCTCTCGATGACGCAGCCCTCGCCGAGCACGGCGCCGGCCTCGACAATGGAGTAGGGGCCGACGCCGACGCTCGGGTGCAGCTCGGCTCCGTCCTCGATGATGGCGGTCGCGTGAATGGCCATGGCGGCGCGTCCGGTTGGCTGGCTTGCGGTGTCGCTTGCGTCGGTGCGCGCGATCAGTGGCGGAAGTGGCGCATGCCGGTGAGCACCATGGCCAGGCCGTGCTCGTCGGCGGCGGCAATGACCTCGTCGTCGCGCATCGGGCCGCCGGGCTGGATGACGGCGGTAATGCCGTTGCCGGCGGCTTGGTCGATGCCGTCGCGGAACGGGAAGAAGGCGTCGGAGGCCATGACGGCACCGCGTACCGTCAAGTTGGCCTGTTCGGCCTTGATGGCGGCGATGCGCGCCGAGTTGACCCGGCTCATCTGACCGGCGCCGACGCCGATGGTCATGCCGTCGCGGCCATAGACGATGGCGTTCGATTTGACGAACTTGGCCACCCGCCAGGTGAACAGCAAGTCCTTCATCTCGTCGTCGCTCGGTGCGCGCTTGCTGACGACGGCAAGGTCCGCCGTCAGCTGCAGGTCCGCGTCCTGCACCAGCAGGCCGTCGCGCACGCGCTTGAAGTCGATCATCGGTTTGCGCTCGCTGCCCCAAGGGCCGCAGGCGAGCAGGCGCACGTTCTTCTTCGCGGCCACGGCCGCCACGGCGGCGTCGCTGACGGCCGGGGCAATGATCACTTCGACGAACTGGCGCTCGACGATGGCCGCGGCCGTGTCGGCGTCGAGCTCCCGGTTGAAGGCGATGATGCCGCCGAACGCGGACTCGGGATCGGTCGTGTAGGCGCGCTCGTAGGCTGCAAGCAGATCGTCGGCGAGGGCAACGCCGCAGGGATTGGCGTGCTTGACGATCACGCAGGCCGGGCCCTCGTCGAATTGCTTCACGCACTCCAGCGCCGCGTCGGTGTCGGCGATGTTGTTGTAGCTGAGCTCCTTGCCCTGTAGCTGCTCGGCACTGGCCACGGAGGCCTCCGAGCGTTCGCGGGAGACGTAAAACGCGGCCTGCTGATGCGGGTTCTCGCCGTAGCGCATGGGCTGCTGCTTGCGGAACTGCAAGTTGAAGGTGCGCGGCAATTCCTGCTCGCCGTCGACGCTGTGCTCGAGGACGGCGCCCAGATAGTTCGCGATGGCGCCGTCGTAGGCAGCGGTGTGCTCGAATGCCTTGACCGCGAGGTCGAAGCGCGTGGCATCGGCGACCGCGCCGTCGTTGGCTTCCATGTCGGCGAGCACGCGGACATAGTCGGCCGCGTCGACGACCACGGTGACGGCGGCGTGGTTTTTGGCGGCGGCGCGAAGCAGGGTCGGACCACCGATGTCGATGTTCTCGATGGCTGTCGGCAGATCGCAGTCGGGACGAGCCACTGTCTGCTCGAACGGGTAGAGGTTGACGACGACCAGGTCGATGGGCTTGATTTCGTTCTCGCGCATCACCGTATCGTCCACGCCGCGCCGACCGAGAATACCGCCGTGCACGCGCGGATGCAGCGTCTTGACGCGCCCGCCCATCATTTCCGGAAAGCCGGTGTAGTCGGAGACTTCGGTGACGGGAATGCCTGCCTCGGTCAGCTGGCGCGAGGTGCCGCCGGTGGAAAGGATCTCGACGCCGCGCCGTTCGAGGGCGCGGGCGAATTCGATGAGTCCGCTTTTGTCGGATACGCTGATGAGCGCGCGGCGAATGGCGTGCATGGGACTGGTTGCCTCGGGGGTTTTGATCTGGAAGCGCTTGCCGTGGCCCGTAGACCCGATCACCGTCACCCGAGACGATCGCCCGATGCCATCATCAGGTGCGGCGCGTGCCGGGTAATCCCTGCGGCCGATTCGAGCCCGGCGCGGCGCGCGGCGGCGCTACATCGGCCGGTGCCTGCGCCGGCGGCAGGGTCGGTCGTCGGGCGGCCGGTATTCGGTGGCTCAGGCTTGGTCGAGCGCGAATTCCTTGAGCTTCTTGCGCAGGGTGCTGCGGCTCATGCCGAGCATGCGGGCCGCGGTGGTTTGGTTCCGGTTGGTGTTCTCCATCACCGTCTCGAGCAGCGGGCGCTCGACTTCGTCGAGCACCATGCGGTAAAGCCCGCTGACGTCGTGTCCGTCCATATTCTGCAGATAATAGCGCAGTGCGTTGCGCACGCACTCGCGCAGGGGTTCGGTCTTGCTGGCCTGGAGCACGGTTAATCCATCCCACTCCGCGTCGTTGACGGCTCTCGCCGCCGGTCGGGTCGTCATGCCGCTGCCTCCGTCACTTGCAGCTTGTTGAAGTAATTATTGATGGCATCGATCTGCTGTCGGGCTTTGTCGGCCCCGTTGATGAGCTCGAGCAGTTGCCCTGCCGCCGGTGGATCGATCGAGCCGATCTTCGAATTGCGGCAATACCAGCCGACGTGCTTGCGTGCGATCCGAACGCCCCGGCGCTCGCCGTAGAAGGTGTACAGCGCATCCAGATGGCGGGTCAGCAAGTCAAGTATCCAATCGCTGCCGGGCTCCGGCAGACGCTCGTCGGTGGCGAGATAATGTGAGACTTCGCGAAAGATCCAGGGGCGTCCCCGGGCGGCTCGCCCGATCATGATAGCATCGGCTCCTGTTGTGTCGAGTACACGCTTCGCTGCCTCCGGCGAGTCGATGTCGCCGTTGGCCGCCAGCGGAAGATCGGTCTGCGCGCGCAGCGCACGCAGGCTGTCGAGCTCCGCCTCGCCGGCGTAGCCGCAGGCCCTGGTCCGACCGTGGACGGCGAGCATGGCGATGCCGGATTCCCGCGCCAAGTGGGCGATACGCGACAGGTTTCGGGTCTCGGGAGACCAGCCGGTGCGCGTCTTGAGTGTGACCGGAACGTCGACGGATGCGACGACTGCTTCCAGAATCCGCCCCACCAGGGCCTCGTCGCGCAGCAGTGCGGAACCGGCGGCGGCTTTGCAGACTTTCTTCGCCGGGCAGCCCATGTTGATGTCGATGATCTGCGCTCCGTGTTCCACGTTCCAGCGTGCGGCGGCCGCCATGCGTGCCGGATCGGCGCCGGCGATCTGCACCGAGATCGGCCCCGGCTCTCCGGCATGCTCGGCGCGCTCGCGGCTCTTGCGCGAATCCCGCAGCGACGGGTCGGAAGAGAGCATCTCGGAAACGGCAAGCCCTGCGCCCAGTTGCCGGCAAAGCGCGCGGAAGGGGCGATCGGTGATGCCGGCCATGGGCGCCAGTATCAAAGGCGGATCGACGCTGATCGAGCCGATGCGCAGCGCCTTGAGCTTGCCCGGGCTGGTCTGCGCTATGTGGTCGGGCGGCTCGGGCATGGCTCGGCTTGTGCTGATTCGTTGGGTGTTGAAGTCTAGCCGACACGCAACCCGTCGAGACTGCCGGCTGTCGGCGAATGAGGGCGACTCGCGGGAACAATGACCGTCGGCACGCCGCGGCGTATTTGCTGCAGGCGGGCGGGGCGGTTGCCGTGTCGGTCGATGTTGCGCGGAGAATCGAGGCCAGCGATTCTAAGCGCAAAGGCGGCGCGCCGGTATCGTCGTTCGGCCGGTCTTGGCCGGGGGAAGCGGGTGCGATGGCCGGTGGTCGCCGGGCGGATGTCGGCAAGCATCGAGCGGCCGGCGGGAGGATGTCGGCCGGATATCGAGGAGGTATCGGGCAGATATCGGGCAGACAGCGATCAGATATCAGGGGTCGGAGCGCCTGACGCCGCTCAACAGCGCCCAGTCCTCGAGTACCTCCGGGGGCTGCAGCGCGAACTGCTCGCTGTAAGCCGCGGCGACGCGCTCGGCTTGATGCGCGAGGATGCCCGAGAGGCCAAGCAGTGCGTCGGACGTACCGGCGGCGATCAATGTCGGCGCCAACTCGATCAGCGGCCCGGCCAGGATGTTGGCGACCACCACATCCGCCGGGCGATGGGTGCGACGGTCGGGGTGCTCCACGATCAGCCGTTCGGAGACGCCGTTCGCGCAGGCGTTGTCGAAGGTGGCTTCGAGCGCCTGGGCGTCGTGGTCGACGGCGATGGCCGTGGCGGCGCCGAGCTTCAGGGCGGCGATGGCGAGGATGCCCGAGCCGCAGCCGAAGTCGAGCACTGTCTTGCCGCGCAGATCCAGGCCGTCGAGCCAGCGCAGGCAAAGCGCCGTGGTCGGGTGATGGCCGGTGCCGAACGCCAGGCCCGGGTCGAGGTCGACGAAGACGGCGCGCGTGTCGACGGACACCGCCGGCGGGCGCTGACCCTGAGGACAAATCCATAGCCGCTCACCGAAGCAGGTGGGCTCGAAGTCATCGAGCCAGACCCGCTCCCAGGGTCGGTCGTCCAGTGTGGTTGTCAGCGGCGGCTCCAGGCTGTGGCCGCCGGGCCGCTCGGCGGCGGCTCGGGCGAGCATCTCGCCCTGCGCGTCGTTTTCGAACAGCGCGGTGATGCGCACCCGCCGCCACAGCGGTGTCGCGCCGGGGTCGGGCTCGAGGATCGGGTCGTCGCCGGCATCGTCGACGGTGACCGCCAGCGCACCGCCATTCTCGAGCGCCATTTCGATCAACGGCGCATCGTCGCGGTCGGCGACCAGTGACAACTGCAGCCAGGACATGCTCGGGCGCTCCTCAATTCGCTCGCTACTCGGATCGATAGGGCCGGGGGGCACTACATACCGAGCTTCTTCTCCAGATAATGAATGTTGGCGCCGCCTTGCTGGAACGCCGCATCTTTCAATATCTGCCGCTGCAGCGGGATATTGGTGTGGATCCCTTCGATGACCGTTTCGCGCAGCGCGTTGCACATGCGCGACAGCGCGCTGTGGCGGTCCTCGCCGTGGGCGATGAGCTTGCCGATCATCGAGTCGTAATAGGGCGGCACGACGTAACCGGAGTAGATGTGCGTGTCGAGCCGAACGCCGGGGCCGCCCGGTGCATGGAAGTCCTCGATGCGCCCCGGGCTCGGCATGAAGGTCTCCGGATGCTCGGCGTTCAGGCGACACTCGATCGCATGTCCGCGCAGCACGATGTCGTCCTGGCTGTAGCGCAGCCGCTCGCCGGATGCGACCAGGATCTGCTCCTTCAGGATGTCCACGCCGGTGATCATCTCGGTGACGGGATGCTCCACCTGGATACGGGTGTTCATCTCGATGAAGTAGAACTCGCCGTCCTGGTAGAGGAACTCGAAGGTGCCGACGCCGCGGTAGCCCAAGGTGCTGCATGCCTCGGCGCAGCGGATACCGATGAAGTTGCGCTGCTCATCGGTGATGCCGGGGGCGGGCGCCTCTTCCAGCACCTTCTGGTGACGGCGCTGCATGGAGCAGTCGCGCTCGCCGAGGTGAATGGCGTTGCCGTAATTGTCCGCCAGCACCTGGAACTCGATGTGACGCGGGTTCTCCAGGTACTTCTCCATGTACACCACATCGTTGCCGAAGGCGGCGCCGGCCTCGGCCTTGGTCAGAGAGATGGCGTTGAGCAGCGTCGCATCGGAGTGCACCACACGCATGCCGCGCCCGCCGCCGCCGCCGGCGGCCTTGATGATGACCGGATAGCCGATCTCGCGGGCGAGCTCGAGGGTGCGTTTGGTGTTGCTGTCGAGCGGGCCGTCGGAGCCCGGCACGCAGGGGACGCCTGCCTGCTTCATGGCCCTGATGGCGGAGACCTTATCGCCCATCAGGCGGATGGTCTCGGGCTTGGGGCCGATGAAAATGAAACCGCTGCGCTCCACGCGCTCGGCGAAATCGGCGTTCTCGGAAAGAAAGCCGTAACCGGGGTGAATGGCGACGGTGTCGGTCACTTCGGCGGCGCTGATGATCGACGGGATGTGCAGGTAGCTGTCGCGCGACGGGGCAGGGCCGATACAGACGGATTCGTCCGCGAGCAGCACGTGCTTGAGGTCGCGGTCCGCGTCGGAATGGACGGCGACGGTCTTGATGCCGAGCTCCCGACAGGCACGCTGAATCCGCAGGGCGATCTCGCCGCGGTTGGCGATCAGGACTTTCTCTATCATTGGATGACGAACAGCGGTTGGTTGTACTCAACCGGCTGGCCGTTCTCGACGAGGATGCGTTTGACGGTACCGGAGCGCTCGCACTCGATCTGGTTCAGGATCTTCATCGCCTCGATGATGCAGAGCGTATCGCCGACCTTGACATCCTGTCCTTCCTCGACGAAGGCCTTGCTGCCCGGCGACGGCGATCGATAGAAGGTCCCGACCATCGGCGAGCGGACCATGTCGGCCTCGTCCGGATCCTCGACTTCGGTCGAGGCGGCCGCGGGCGCGACCTGCATGGGCGCCGGCGCACCGCCCGCCGCGGCGGGGGCATGCATCATCAGCTGCGGCGGCGCGCTGCCGTGGCGGCTGATGCGAACCGACTCCTCACCCTCGTGAATCTCGATCTCGGCGACATCGGATTCCTCGAGCAGCTCGATGAGCTTCTTGACTTTGCGGATATCCATGAGGGGCGTTGTTCTCGTAGTCGTTGTTTGCGTTGCACTCGTTCCGTGCGGCTGCCCGCGGCGCCGGCGGTGGGCGCGCTCAGCCCAGGCGGCGTATCGCCGCCGTTAGGGCCAGTTCGTAGCTCAGCGCGCCGAGGCCGCTGATGGTGCCGTCCGCGATGTCGGAAAAGTAGGAATGCGCGCGAAACGGCTCGCGCGCATGCACGTTCGATAAGTGCACCTCGATAAAGGGCAGGCGCACGGCGAGCAAGGCATCGCGCAGCGCGACGCTGGTATGCGTCAGCGCGGCGGGATTGATGATCACGTAATCGACGCCGTCGGCGGCTGCTTGGTGCAGCCTGTCGATCAGTGCATGCTCGGCGTTGCTTTGGAAGAACTGCAACTCGTGCCCGGCGTCGGCGCAGAGACGGTCCAGACGGCGGGCGATATCGTCCAGCGTATCGTGCCCGTATTTGTCGGGCTCGCGGGTACCCAGCAGATTCAGGTTGGGGCCGTTGATGCACAATATCCGCGACATGGGGAGCGTGACGGCACCTCTGGGCGAGCATCCGGGCGAGCACCCGGGGAAGATTGACGGAGGCGCCATAGCCGCGTAAGCGGACTGCCGCGCACGGCCTTGGATCGGTCAAACCCGAGGTGCCGGCGTATGACGCTGGAAGTCGGCCCAAACCGTGCCTAAACGCCGCTAAAAGCGGATAAAAGGCAATATCGTGCGGTGCCGACATTTCGCCCGATAGGGTAAGCGATAGCGGCAGTTTTGGAAAGCGGCTTTCGCGGCCGTTCGGCTCAGATCGCTCGTTTTAGCCGCTCGATCATCCGGAATTCCCTTGCACCAGCGGCAGCACCGCGGCCTTCAGCTCTTCCGCGCTGATCTCGCCCGTTCGGCTGAACACGCGCCGGCCCATTCGATCGAAGACCACGGTGAACGGCAAACCGCTGGTGCGGTTGCCGAGCCGCTTCGAGAGGGCGACCGTCTGCGCGTTGCCGAGCAGGATCTGGTAATTGATCTCGCGCTCGTCCAGGAAGCGGTGCACCGCATCGGGACTGTCGATGGCAATGCCAACCACCTGCAGCCGACCGGTGTCGAAGGCCTCCTGCAGTCGCACCAGCATCGGCATCTCGCGCAGGCACGGCGGGCACCAGGTTGCCCAGAAATTGACCACCACGACTTTGCCCGCCCAACTGTTGCTGGCGATCTCGCGACCGTCGGGATCGGGCAGGCGGATATCCGGCAGCGAGCGGATGTGCTCGCCGCCTTGTGCGCTGTCGGCGCCGGTTTGGCCGTCGGCGATCCAGCGCTCGCCGAACAGCGCGATCCCGATGCTCAGTGTGCCGGCCAGGACGGTGACGACCAGCACTTTGGCCGGGTTCATTGTGCGGCCTCGCGCAGATGGGCTGCGAACTCATCCGCGGGGACGAAGCCGACCAGCCGGTAGCCGCGCATTTCTTCGCCGCTGCGGTCGAAGAACAACATCGCCGGAGGGCCGGGCAGCCCGAAGCGCTCCTGCATCAACGCCTTGTCCTCGGCGTCGTTGGCTGTAACGTCGGCCTGCAGCAGCACGAAGCGCTCCATCGCGGAGACGACCGCCGGGTCCGGGAAGGTGTAGCGCTCCATCTCTTTACAGGACACGCACCAGTCGGCATAGAAGTCGAGCATCACCGGTTTGCCGGCAGCACTGGCCGCGGCGACCTCGCGCTCGAGGTCGGCCACGGTCTTGATGCGCTTGAACTCCGCGTGGGCGGCGCTGGCGGCACCGCCGCCGGCCGGCGCGATGCCGCGCAGCGGCTGGATGGTGTCGCGCCCGCCGGCCGCCGCACCCACCAGCATCAGCACGCCGTAGACCAGCAGCGCCAGGCCCAGCGCTTTCCACAGCTTCGACCAGCCGCGGGCGTCGGCGCCGAGCTGGGCCAGCGCGCCCATATAGACGCCGGAGCTGATCAGCAGCACGCCCCACAAGATCATCGAGACGGCCGCGGGCAGCACCCGCTCCACCAGCAGGATGGCAACCGCCAGCAGCAGCACGCCGAAGACCGCCTTGACCGCATCCATCCACGCGCCGGCGCGGGGCAGCAGCTTGCCCGCGGAGGTACCGATGGCAAGCAGCGGCGCGCCCATACCCAGCCCGAGACCGAGCAGCGCGAAGAAGCCGAGCACGGCATCGCCGGTTTGGCCGATGAAGATCAGCGCGCCCATCAAAGGCGGCGCCACGCAGGGACCGACGATCAGCGCCGACAATGAGCCCATGATCGCGGCGCCGGCCAGCGTGCCGCCCTCCTGCTTGTTGCTGATCTCGGTGAGCTTGGTCTGCACGCTGCTCGGCAGCTGCAGGTCGTAGAAGCCGAACATGGACATGGCGAGCGCCACGAACACGGCCGCGAACGCCGCAAGGATCCAGGGGTTCTGGAAAGTCGCCTGCAGATTGGCGCCGAACAGGCCGGCCAGGACGCCGACGACGGCGTAGGTCAGGGCCATCGCGAGCACATAGGACAACGACAGCATGAAGGCTTTGCGCGTCGTGATGCTGTCGCCCTGTCCGGCGATGATGCCGGAGAGGATCGGGATCATCGGGAAGACGCAAGGCGTGAACGACAGCAGCAGGCCGAGGCCGAAGAAGATCGCGACCGCACCGAAGACGCCGGCGTTGGCGAGCCGGGCCGCGATCTGGTCCTGCTCCGATACGCGCCCGGCGCCGTCGGCGCCCGCGCCGGCTCCGCCTCGGTCGGCGGTGCCGCTCGATGGCGCCGGCTCCATTTCGGCTAGCGCCACGGTCTGTGTCGCCGCCGGCAGATCCAGCACGATGCGATCGGTGACCGGCGGATAGCAAATGCCGCGCTCGGCACAGCCCTGATATTTCGCGATCAGCGTTACTTGGGTCGGCTCGGCGGCGCCGCGCAGCACCGGGACCGCCACATCGACCGTGCCATGGTAGATGGCGACGTCGCCGATACTGCCGTCGGGGCGCACCGTGTCTGCCTTGATTTCCGCCTCTGGCAGCGTGTATTCGCCCAGGCGCACGTTCTCGGCGTTCTCGAGCGCAAGCTCGAAATTGTCGGCGTAGAGGTAGGTTTCGGGTGCGATCTGCCAACGCAGCTGCAGCCGATCCGGGGCGGCGACGTCGACGTCGAGCCGGAACGCCTCTTCGGCAGGAAGAATGTCGTCCTCCATGCCGAGGCCGAGCGACTGATTCAGTGTCGTCAGCTTGCCGGCGGCCGATGCCGGGGCCGATGCCGGGGCGGAATAAAGCGGTCCGGCATCGCCCGCGGGTGCCGCGGCATCCCCGCCGGATACGGCGGCGAGCGCCGGCAGTTCCAGCAGAATGTTCTTCTTTTGCGGCGGGTAGCACAGTCCCGCATCGGCGCAGCCCTGGGAGGTCGCCTGAATCTCGACGATGTTGCCGGCATCGGCGCCGCGGCGCAGCGGCACGCGTGCCTCGACCCGATCGCGGTAGATCTGCACCTCGCCGAAGAACTCGTCCTGCTTCGTCTCGGCCGGCGGCAGATCCGCCGCACCGGTCTCGATGCCGGGAGTTTGACTTTCGAAGCGGAACTTGCTCCGGTACATGTAGTAGCCGGGCTCGATGTCCCAGCGCACCAGCACCGCGCCCTCGCCGGCGGGCTCGCCGGAGATGCGGAACGCCTGATCCGGCTGCAGGAACTCGTCCTGCGCAGCCTGCAGCGGCGGTGCGAGCAGCAGCAGCGCTGCCGTCAGAGCCGCGATTGCAGTAGTCATGCGCGCCGCGAATCGGTTTATCGGAGCCGGGCGGAACGACCTGTGGAACGGGTTGCGAAGGGCGGGCAGCCGCGGGCGGGGCGCGGCGCGGACAGGCGTCGAGGATTGCGCGGTCATTGGCTTCGTGCGGTGCATGTGCGGACCCACTCCAGATAACTGTCGGACCCGGTGACGATGGGATGCGCGATCACTTCCGGCTCGTCATAGGGATGTAATTGTCTGACGCGCGCGGTCAACTCCGGCACGCGCTCTTCGGTTGTCTTGATCAGCAGCAGACATTCGTTGTCTTTCTCGATCTTACCCTGCCAGCGGTAGACCGAGACCAGGCCCGGCACGATGTTGACACAGGCCGCGAGGCCCTCCGTCACCAGCGCCTCGCTCAGCGACTCGGCGGTCGTGCTGTCAGGGCAAGTGCAGAATGTCAGGTAGACGGTATCCGGCATCGGTCGCTCCGCATCGTGATTCGCCATGCCCCGGCGATCGGGGGGCGCATAGAGTAACGGAATCACCCGATGTCCCGAAACGCGCGCTGCCGCGTCGGCGTGCGGGGCCCGACGCAAGCGGCGCCGCTGCGCCGGCGGCATCGGCAACAGCCGCCGCGAAATGTTGACCGGGGATTGGCCGGCGGCGGCATCGCGGCATCGCGGCATCGCGGCATCGCGGCATCGCGGCATCGCGGCATCGCGGCATCGCGGCATCGCGGCATCGCGGCATCGCGGCAGGCATGCGCAGGAGACAGCATCCGCGTATTCTGGTTCCCGCGCCGGGCTATCTCGCCGGCGGCGCGGCATCGGGCATCGCACGGGTGCCGCGCCCGTGATTTGAATCGTACAATTCCGGACAAATCTTCGGGTCATCCCGCTGGGCGGTCCTGCGGAGCCGGGTCGAGCCGGGCCGGGCCGCGCCAGACGCGATCGCCGATCCGCGCGCCTCGGACCGCGGCCTGCAGCCGCCTTGCGACGCCTAAACCGCTCGACTGCCGAGCGGCCTTCGATACAGCTCCCGGCGGGCTCCCGCAACGGACCCCGGGATAGATCAAGAGACCGTGCCAATGCTGCTTTTCCTTCTTCTGTTCGTCGCCGCGCCGTTGATCGAGCTCTACTTCTTGATACAGGTCGGCTCGGTGATCGGTGCATTGCCGACGATCGCGCTGTCCGTCCTGACCGCCGTCATCGGCGGCGCCTTGGTCCGTCTGCAGGGTGTTGCCGTGCTGATGCGTGTCCGCGAAATGCTCGAGCGTGACGAAATGCCGGCGCTGGAGATGCTCGACGGGGCCGTGCTGCTGGTGTGCGGCTTTGCGCTGCTGCTGCCGGGCTTCGTCACCGATGCGGTGGGCTTTTTGCTGCTGATCCCGCCGTTGCGTCATTGGCTGATCCGGCGCTATGTCCACGTGGTACCGGTGGATGCCGCCGCGCGCCCGCGCGAACGGGGCCCGCGTGTCATCGAAGGCGAGTTCCGCCGCGACGACGACTGAAGACGGATGAGCTCCCCGTTTTGGCCAATGCGCCGACGCCGATCCGACTAGGCCGGCCGGCCTACCGGCGCCGAAGGCGTCCCCGGCAGCCGCCGCCCGGCGGCTTTCCGCGTCGCCGCCGCCGCCCGCCAACGCCCGCGCCACCGCCGGCCGGATAAAACCCTCCGTGCGGCTGTCGCGGGCATGCGATCCCCGCGTCCCCCCTTGACACGAAAAAGTCGATGTCTATTATTAGCACTCGCCAAGCATGAGTGCTAACACCGGCATGCGGCACCAGCCGCCTGCATCAGACTTTCAACCATTTCGAGGGGAATCTATTCATGAACATCCGTCCCTTGCATGACCGTGTCGTGGTCCGCCGCATGGAAGAGGAGCGCACCTCCGCCGGGGGGATCGTGATTCCTGACTCCGCTACCGAGAAGCCGATCCAAGGCGAAGTCATCGCCGTCGGCAACGGCAAGATCATGGACAGCGGCGACACCCGTGCGCTGGACGTCAAAGTCGGCGACCGCGTCCTGTTCGGCAAGTACTCCGGCACCGAGGTGAAGCTGGACGGCGAAGATTTCCTCGTGATGCGCGAGGAAGACATCATGGGCGTCGTCGAAGGCTGAAGCCCCCGGTTTCGCCACCGGTTTCGCCCCACGGTTTCGCGAAGGTCTGCCGATCTCATGCCCGGCCGCCGGCCAACCCGTTTCGGCCCGGCCGCAGTGCTCTTGATCCGGCAGGCACGCACGTAGTTACCAAACAGAATCAAACAGTTATCGAGGTTAATTCGCGATGAGCGCAAAAATAGTCAAGTTTTCCTCCGATGCCCGCAACCGCATGATGGAGGGCGTCAACGTCCTGGCCAACGCGGTCAAGGTTACGCTGGGCCCGAAGGGTCGCAACGTCGTTCTCGAGAAGTCCTTCGGCGCGCCGACCGTCACCAAGGACGGCGTCTCCGTCGCCAAGGAGATCGAGCTCTCCGACCGCTTCGAGAACATGGGCGCGCAGATGGTGAAGGAGGTCGCTTCGCACACCTCCGACATCGCCGGTGACGGCACCACCACCGCCACCGTGCTGGCACAGGCCATGGTCCGCGAAGGCCTGAAAGCGGTCGCCGCGGGCATGAACCCGATGGATCTCAAGCGCGGCATGGACAAGGCCGTCGAGGCCGGCGTCGCTCAGCTGAAGGAGCTGTCCAAGCCCTGCTCCAGCAACAAGGAAATCGCTCAGGTCGGCACCATCTCCGCCAACTCCGATGATTCCATCGGCGAGATCATCGCCGAGGCCATGGAGAAGGTCGGCAAGGAAGGCGTCATCACCGTCGAAGAGGGTAAGTCGCTGCACAACGAGCTCGACGTGGTCGAGGGTATGCAGTTCGACCGCGGCTACCTGTCGCCTTACTTCATCAACAGCCAGCAGAGCCAAACCGCCGAGCTGGAAGAGCCGTTCGTGCTGCTGCACGACAAGAAGATCTCCAACATCCGTGATCTGCTGCCGGTGCTCGAGGGCGTCGCCAAGGCCGGCAAGCCGCTGCTGATCATCGCCGAGGACATCGAGGGCGAGGCCCTGGCCACGTTGGTGGTGAACTCCATCCGCGGCATCATCAAGGTCTGCGCCGTCAAGGCACCGGGCTTCGGTGACCGTCGCAAGGCCATGCTGCAGGACATCGCCATCCTGACCGGCGGCACGGTCATCTCCGAGGAGGTCGGCCTGTCGCTCGAGAAAGCCACGCTGAACGAGCTGGGCTCGGCCAAGAAGGTCCAGGTCACCAAGGAAGAGACCACCATCATCGACGGTGCCGGCTCCGAGTCCGAGATCAAGGGCCGCTGCGAGCAGATCCGTGCGCAGGTCGAGGACACCACCTCCGACTACGACCGCGAGAAGCTGCAGGAGCGTCTGGCCAAGCTGGCCGGCGGTGTTGCAGTCATCAAGGTCGGCGCCGCGACCGAGGTCGAGATGAAGGAGAAGAAGGCCCGCGTCGAAGATGCTCTGCACGCGACCCGCGCCGCGGTTGAAGAGGGTATCGTGCCCGGCGGCGGTGTCGCGCTGGTGCGTGCGCTGACCAAGATCCGGGGCTTGACCGGCGCCAATCATGATCAGGACGTCGGTATCGCCATCGCCCTGCGGGCGATGGAAGAGCCGCTGCGCCAGATCGTCAACAACGCCGGCGACGAGGCCCCCGTGGTGCTGCACAACGTCGCCGACGGTGACGGCAACTACGGCTACAACGCCGCCACCGGCGACTACGGCGACCTGGTCGAGATGGGCATCCTGGACCCGACCAAGGTCACCCGCACCGCGCTGCAGAACGCCTGCTCCGTGGCCGGCCTGATGATCACCACCGAAGCCATGGTCGCCGAAGAGCCGAAGGACGAGCCGGCGATGCCGGCCGGCGGCGGCATGGGCGGCATGGGCGGCATGGGCGGCATGGACATGATGTAAATCGGTCCATCCGGCCGCGAGAGACGGCATCGGCTTCGGCCGATGCCGCCTCGCCCGGATCGCGTTAAGCAGAAAGCCCCGCTTCGGCGGGGCTTTTTCTTTTGGAGTCCGGGCTTCAGCCCGGGCATCGCCCCCCGACTTCGTCGGTGCGTTGCACGGCGTCGAGTACAGCCGGCAGCAGACTTGCCGACTCATCCCTGCTTACCCATCCTCCCCGCGCGGTTCTCGTGATCGCTGATATCGCGCGAGTCCCGAGCGGACCTACCGCCGTCCGGCGAGCCGGCCCACCCTTCGCTTCAGCCCGCAGCGCGCCTGCGAAAGGGCTCCGTCGCCAGCGCGATGCCGGCCGCGATCAACAGGACACCCGCCCCGTGATACCAGCTCAGGCGCTCGCCGAGCAGCAGCAGTGCGAGCAGGGAGCCGAACACCGGCATCAGGTGCATATACTGTCCGGTGCGGTTGGGGCCCATTTCCGCGATCGCGCGGTTCCAGAAGATATACGCCAGCACGGACGGAAATAGGCTCACATAGCCGATGGCGGCCAGATTCGTCGCGTTCGCCGCAAAGCCGGCACCGGTCGATAACTCCCAGAGATAGAGCGGCGCGAGCGGGATGACGCCGGCGGCGACGATAGCGGTCAGAAATACCGTCGGCTCGAGGCTATCGGGCCGCCAGCGCAGGCAAACGGAGTAGAGTGCCCAGTCCAGGCTTGCGCCCAGGATCCAGAGATCGCCCCGGTTCAGTGTCATTGCCGCGAGTGTCGCTGGCCGACCCTCGGTCGCGATGACGACGACGCCGGCGAGTGAGAGCAGAATGCCGATCAGTTGCAGCGCGCGGACGGCGCGCCCGAGCAGCAGAAACGACAATGCGACGATCAGCACCGGCGTCGCCGACGACAGGAGGACGCCGTTGGTGGCCGTGGTGTGCTGCAGCCCCAGATAGGCGAAGGTGTTGTAGTTGGTCACGCCGAGCAGCGCGAGCAGCAACAGGATCGGCGCGTGGCGGCGCAGCGCCGCGCGGCCGGCGATGATCCCGCGCCAAGTGAACGGCAGTAGGATCGCCAGGGCGGTTGTCCAGCGCCAGAACGACAGTGCGATGGGCGGGATCTCGGTGTGCAGCCCCCGCGCCAGCACGAAGTTGCCGGCCCAGAACAGCGGCGGAAGGGCCGCCAGAAGCCATATGGGTATGGCGGGTCCTCGCTTCATGGCATATCCCCCGCGGCGGTGCGGCGCCCCGGGCTATCCGGGCCGGCGCGCCGATGACGGCCGTCGCGCGCACGCAGGAGACGCGGATCGTCGCAATTTCAAGCGCCCGCGCGGCCACAGTCTTTCAAGTTTGTGCGATACTAAAAGGGCTTTGCGCATTCAAAACAGCTTGCTAGGCAGAAGACCTGAGATGCTTTCTACTGTCCAGGCGCGCTGGCTCGCCTTCGCCCTGTCGGTGCTGGCAGCCGGCCTCGCCCCCGTCGTCGCCGCGCCCGCCAAGCCGGAGATCCACTCCGGCGCGGCGTTGGTGATCGATCACAACGGTAACCGGCTGTACGGGAAGAACGCCACCGAGATTCGGCCGATCGCCTCGATCACCAAGCTGATGATGGCGATGGTCGTGCTCGATGCCGAACTGCCGATGGATGACCGTATCACGATCACGGAGGCGGATCGCGACCGCCTGCGCTACAGCAGCTCGCGCCTGCGCATCGGCGAGGCGACGCTCTCGCGGGAGGATCTGCTGCGGGTGGCGCTGATGTCGTCCGACAACCGGGCCGCCGCCGCGCTGGGCCGCACCACCTTCGCCGACGGTACGCCGCGCTTCGTCGAGGCGATGAACGAAAAGGCTGCGGCGCTCGGCATGCGCAACAGCACTTTCGCCGATGCCTCCGGCCTCGATGCCGGCAACCAATCCACTGCCGAGGACTTGGTGCGCCTGATCCACGCGGCGTCCCGATATCCGTTCATCCGTGAGGTGACCTCCACCGGCGCCTTCACCGCGCACCCGTTCGAGACGCGCGGGCCCCTGGAATACCGCAACACCAATCCCCTGGTGCGCGATGCTCGCTGGAATGTGGAGTTGAGCAAGACCGGCTACATCCACGAAGCCGGGCGCTGCCTGGTGATGCAGGCCGTCATCGAAGATCGGCGTCTGTACATCGTTCTGCTCAACGCCCAAGGCAAGCTGACGCCGATGGCCGACTCCCAACGCCTGCGTGATTGGCTGCGCACCGCGGCGGATCCTCTGACCGCGAGCGTTAATAATCAGTGACCTACGCCGGAACTGGAAACTGACCTCGATTTCTGTGGCGATCCTGCCGCTGCCGGCGCTTGCCGATAATCGGGGGACGTCTGCTCGCTTGATCAGCGGTCGTTATGCGCGATATCCTTCCGGAGGATAGGGTTGTGCCGATTCTGCCGCGCCGCAGCGCTCTTGAATGCTATCGGCAGTGCTAAACATTCCGTGTATTGTGCCAGTCGGGCGTTTCAACTCTAAACAAGTGATATGCCTATCCCTCAAAAATGAGCTTCGCAGGCGGATTATGTCAAGGATTCGTTCAATTCAGATCGCGGCTTCGGTCGCGGCGCTCGTGTTTTCGGGAAGCCTGTTTGCAGCCGGTCCCTCCGGTGACCGCAGTCCGACCTACATCGAAGTCACAGCCGATGGCGCCATCATCGTCGAGGCGTCACCTGCCTGGGACAACCCGGACGGATGCACGGACCCGTTCCGCATTTTCATTCCAGCCAGCAACGTGCACCTCGACAAATACTATGCCGCGACTTTGACGGCATATGCAGGGGGAGATCAGTTGTGGGCATGGGTCGACGGCTGCCGCCGAATGGGATGGGGTGAGGAGTATCCCGTTGTCAAGAATATGGCGATCCGCCGGCGCTGATCGACTCGAGGCACCACCGGCATCGCTGTCGTTGGCGGGTCTGTCGCAAATGGATAGAACGGCTTTCGGCAGTATTGACCTTGCCGCGCTCCCATTCTCTCCATCTTTTTTTGAGCCTCTGTTTTGAGAATGGTCATGCAGCAGTGCCAGTTCCGGCTCGTCGTTTGGTTCTTCTTGTCGGCCATGACAATGGCGGGCATGGGCGCTCCCGTCATCGGATATGCCGACGTCGTAGCGTTGGATGCGCGTACCGTCGCGGATTCTCCGGAGGACTTTGCACGACGCCTTTACTCCTACGATATGGCTGTCGATGCGGCCAACGACGTTCATATCGTGGCTTCGAAGCCGAGAGCTTCAAAGCCCGACGAGGTCGTGTATATACGGCGCACGGGCGGAATCTGGCGAAGCGAGGTGTCCCTTTCCATCGATGGCTTGCGCTCGAGTATTTCCACTCGTATCGCCGTCGACAACGCCGGCGACGTTCACGTCTGCTACATCAAGAGTAGCGATCGCAATCTGTACTATCGAAAGATTGTTGATGGGGTTCCTCGCCCCGAATCCCAGGTAGCCCAAGGCGCTTGGCATACGCTGATGCAACTGGATTCGGCGGGCAGGCCGATGTTTCTGCGCGAGAGCGAAACTTGGCCCGCGCAAGTCAGCAAGCTCGCGCTTCTCACGACGACCAACGGAACACGCTGGTCGAGCCGACTGCTTGATCTTCCATCCGTACCGCGATTCCGCCTCGCGGAGTTTCGGTATGAAAGCGGGCGCTATCATCTCGCGTTTGGCGATAGCAAGTACCGACGTCAGGTGTTGCTCGGCAAAGGCTCCTCATCGCGAAAGACCGGGATTTTCCACGGATTGTACTATGCGTCCTCGACAGACGGCCGCGCGTGGTCGACGAGCCTAATCGATAATAGCGCAACCCTTTACGAAGACGAGTTCTGGACGACGCTTGCGCTCGACGGTGCAATGCCGATCGTTGGCCTTTACCGCTACGCGGAAATCGGTGATCAGTACAATACCGGCACGTCGGCGCTGATCGCTAATCGAGAGGCGGGCCAATGGCGCAAAATCATCGTGCAGGATCGCGGTTACGAGGAGACGCGCGAAGGCGCGTCGCTTGCGGTGATCGTCGACAGGCCAGGGCATTGGCTCGGGATCTGGGATTATTCTCCCGACAACACCTTTAACGCCTATTTTCGCGGTGAGCGGGGAAATCTCGCCTTGGCGCGAAGCGGACCCGGCCGTGACTGGCGAGAGAAAATTCAGCTTCAGAGCTTTTCGGCCGAGGGGAGAGTTGTTGTGCAGCAACATCCGTCCCAACGGCTTCATCTATTGGTTCTCGGGGACTTCGTCGACGCCAAACTGTACTATCGCGAATTCGACATGACACGCATCGAGCGCGAGTTCGACCGCGTCTTCGCGAAATTCCCGTGGAACAATTTCCTGCCGGCGATCATCCGTGCAACGCAGGGGCGGTGACGCGGACGTATCGAGCAGAACGAGCCGGCACAACCGCCTCTGTGATAGTGCTGTGACCTACCAAGAACTAAGCATGTGAGGCACTGGCTGCGAGTCAAGCCCATTTCACGCTACAAGGCGCGGATTGTTCGGATGTTATTCGCCCATGTCGGTCGGCGCCGGTATGGATGGCGATTGCTCGCGTTGTTGCCCGCCGCCGTGCCCGACGATGACCATCTCGCGTCGCTTTGCCGAAGCCCTTGGGCGGACTACCAGCGCTGGCTGCGAAGCCGCTGCATCGAGCATTCGAGCGACTGGCTTCGACTGCGCCGCACTGCACTGAGCTGGCGTTGCCCGCCGCGCATTACGCTGGTCGTTCCGATCTTCGAGACCGATCCCGACCAGTTGGACGCCTGCATAGCTTCGGTTCGATATCAGTCCTATCCGTTTTGGCAACTTTGCCTTGCCGACGATTGTTCTCCTTCGCCGGACGCGCTCGACATAGCGCTGGCGCATGCGCGCTGCGATCCGAGGCTACAAGTCCGCCGGTTGGAGCGCAACATCGGTATCTGCGGCGCTACAAACCGTGCGATTTCCATTGCCACCGGAGACTATGTCGGCTTTCTCGACCACGACGACATGCTCGCGCCGGATGCGCTGCATCGGGTCGCCGAAGCAATCCGGGCCGACCCGGCCGCCGATGTGTTTTACAGCGACCGAGACATGCTATCCGAGCAGGGCGGCCGCTTTATGCATTTGCTCAAGCCCGCTTGGTCGCCGGAGACTTTGCTCGCTGGAAACTACATCTTCCATCTCACCGTGTACAGGCGAGCGTTGCTGGAGCGACTCGGCGGTCTTCGCGCCGAGTACGAGGGCTCGCAGGATTACGACTTGATCCTGAGAGCGAGCGAGATCACCGATAGAATTAGACACATACCGCGCGTCCTTTACCACTGGCGCGAGCACGCTGTGTCCATCGCGACCAATGCCGCCGCCAAAGGTTACGTCTATGACGCGGGCAAGGCGGCCCTGCGGGATGCGATGCGCAGACGCGGATTGGCCACTGAAGTCACCGATGTCGAGGGGTTTCGGGGCCATTATCGTCCGGAACTTCCCGTCGTGGATCCCGGGCGCTACGAGATCGCGTTGCTACCGGCGGGCCTGTCGCCCGAGACTTATAGGGAACGGCTCGTCCACGTCATGGACAATGTTTCCGCGGCCTGCGAATTTGTGGTCGTACTCGGCGGAGGGCTGACGGCCACGAGCTCGGCGGCAATCGCCGAAATGGTGCGCTGGCTGCAGTTGCCGGGCGTCGGGTTCGTTACCGGGCGCGTCGTGGACGCGGATTCGCGGATTGTTCATGCGGGTTTGGTGCTGCGAGCCGAGGGTGTGCCGCTGAATCTGTTCCAGGGCCAACCCGCGACGAACCCCGGCTATATGGCCTATGCGGCCGTCATGAGAAACGTCGCCGTGCCGCATCCTTACTGCGTCGCCTTTCGCCGTGCCCAATGGGATGCGGCCGGCGGATTGTCGACGCGGTATGTCGGCCCGCATGCGATGCTCGATCTGGCGATGCGCGCCGCCGGCGAGGGATGGCGAGCGCTTTATGTGCCATATGCCGAGTTCTCGATCGACGACGCGAGTGATTGGAAGTCCCCCTGGGCGCTCGGCGATGCGCCACGCTTTGCGGTCGATACGCATAGCATGGTGTCGGCTGGCGATCGCTATTTTCCGCTGGGCATGCGTCTCGACCGACATGACATGGCCCTCGACCAGACGCCGCCAGCCTTGCCCGCCATGCGCTGACAAAGACGGCGGCGCACCAAGCCGGATGCCTCGGTCCACCATGCACCGAGCCGGCCGAAACAGGAAGCCCAAGTGCCCAATTTGAACGAGCTACAACGACTGATTCTGCCGGACCTCGCCATCAGCCAAGAGGTCGATCTCTACGTACATTGTTTCGGCCCTGCCGCCGTCGCTTACGAGTCGGGAGAGATCCGGCTGTTGCCCGGCGGACAAGCCTCCTTTGCGACGCTGTATGGAGCATTCAGTATCGGGAAGTGGAGACGCCTGGCCGGGCTTGCGCAGTTGACTTTCCGTCTGGATCTCGTCGGCGCGGGCCAGATTTTGGTACGCCAATGGCAGGCAGGACACCCGCCGCGTCTTATCCAGGCGCAGGAAGTCGCTGCCGACGGCTCTGTGGAGATCGAGATCCGCGACATAGCCCGATTGGACGGTTTGCTCGCCATCGAATATCAACCTTGGCAACCATCGGTGATTCGAGGCGGTGCCTGGCTGACCGCCGATGAACCGCGCCGTCGAGCAACGCTAGGCATGGTTATCACGACTTTCCGCCGGGAACAGGCGGTGAGACAGACCGTATCCCGGCTCACCGGCCAATTGCTCTCCGATCGATCCGTTCGGGCTCGCCTGATCGTCGTGGATAACGGCGGCACACTCTGCGCCGACGAGGTTTCCGGTGCGACGTTGCTGCCCAATCTCAACCTAGGCGGATCCGGCGGTTTTGCCCGCGGACTCTGCTTTTTTCAAGACGCCGGTGATGTCTCCCACGTCGTGTTCATGGATGACGACGCTTCGAGTGAGATCGACAGTATCCGTCGGGCCATTCATTTGCTGGACTACGCCGTCGACGAGCGCACCGCCATCGTCAGCGCCCTGATGTTCGAGGAGTATCCCGGCATTCAGCTCGAGTCCGGTGGTGCCATGCCGGTCGACATGTGGGCGCCGGTGCGTCCTGGCCTGGATCTCAGAAGAACCGAGAACGTGATCGAGAATGAATTGCCGGCGCCTTTGGACTACGGCGGATGGTGGATGTTCTTCTTCCCGTTGCAGTACGTGCGCAACCTGCCGTTTCCGTTCTTCGTGCGCGGGGACGATGTCGAGTTTCCGCGTGCCAATGATTTTCGGCTGACGACATTGAACGGGATCACCAGCTTCGGCTCGGATTTTTTCCGCAAAGAATCGCCCGTCAATGTCGCCCTTGATCGTCGCGGCAATTTAGTCAACGTGTTGCTGCACGGCAGCATGAAAAGCGCCGTGCGTGGTGTGCTCCGAGGCGTCGAAAAAGGGTACGCCTTCATCAACCGCTACTGCTACGACCATGCGGACGCGATGTGCGAGGGCATTCGGGATGTCTTGAATGGTCCAGCGAGCTTCGAGCCGTTGGCGACCTTTATCGACGTTCGGCGCAAGCAGATCGCAGGGCGGATGACGCAGCGGCGGTTGTCGAAAGAGGATGCACCCGACTACCCGCAGATCGCACCGCGTCGGCGCAACATGCTGTGGCATGCTTTGCGGGCCGCTTTGTTCAACGGGCACGTGCTGCCCCGGTTTCTGATGATCCGGCGACCCGCTATGTTGGGCACGGTCTGGACTTCGCCCGGCACGGAGGTGTTTCTTCGCCCGTGTGTATTGGTACAAGAAGGGCTCGACAACAAGGTAATCCTTGCGGAACGCGATGTGCGCCGCTACTTCGCGCTTCTCGGCCGAATGCTCTGGCTTTCGCTGCGCCTGCTGTTGGCGCTGCCGCGGCTGCGTCGTGAGTTTCGTGCCGCGCGAGCGCATTTCGGCTCGCGTGCCTACTGGGACTCGCAGTTCAACTACGCGGAGCCGAAAGACAAGGCGCACTGATCCCGGGCAGCGATACCGGCCGCGCGCCGTGAGCGTCGAGCATTTTAGGCCAATCCTGCGCGCAGCCGGCGGCCGTCGACAACCCAGACGGTGACGAGGTAGGTTGCGATCAAGAGCGTCCCGCTGAGCCAACTGTTCCACCCCGATACCCCGGTCAACTGCAGGTTGATCAAGTACAGCCCGAGACCGAGCGCGACGTAACCCGCCACCCCCGACAGATCATATGGCACCGGGTAGTATCGCCTGCCGAGCAGGTAGGAGATCAGCACCATCGCGCCGTAGCAGAGCAGGTGCGCCCAGGCCGCGCCCTCGTAGCCATATATCGGGACAAAGATCCACAGCGCGGCGATGGTGATGAGGGCGCCGATGATGGCCACGCCCGCGCCCAGGAGCGTGCGGTCGGTGAGCTTGTACCAAATCGACAGGTTCACGTAGATGCCGAGCAGCAGATTCGCGAGCAGCAGTATCGGCACCACGTGCAGGCCTTCGCGATAGGGTGCACCGACGAAATACTGGAACAGATCAAGATACAGCGTCACCAGCAGGAAGATGAAGACGCAGAAGATCACGAACCAGGTCAGCACCAGCGAGTAGACCTGTTTGGCGTCCTTCTCCTTTGCGTAGGCGAAGAAGAAGGGCTCGCCGGCGTAGCGGAAGGCCTGAATGAAGAGCGTCATCAGGATCGACAGCTTGTAGCAAGCGCTGTAGATGCCGAGCTGTGCCATGTTGGTCTCGTCGTCGTAGGGCAGCAGGTACTTGAGCGCGGCGCGGTCGAGCATCTCGTTGATGATGCCGGCCATGCCGATGACGACCATCGGCAGCGAATAACGGATCATCCGGCGGAACAGGGCGCTGTCGAAGCCGGCCAGCCCGGCCCGGAACTGGGGCGCCAGCAGCAGCAGCTTCAGCGCGCTGGCGGCCAGGTTGGCCAGGAACACATAGCCGATCCCGATCTCCGGATTCCATAGCCGCCCGAAGAAGGAGTCGGGGTCAGACTCGAACGCCTGCCGGCACAGCACGATGAAGAACAGGTTCAGGCCGATATTGGCGCCGATCTCGATGAGCTTGATGCCGGCAAACTGCAGTGCCTTCTCTTCCGCCCGCAGCCGCGCGAAGGCGGCGGCCCCCACCGAGTCCATGGCGATGATGGCAGCGGTCCACCAGATGTATTCCGGGTTCGCGGCGTGGCGGAGCAAATCGGCGATGGGCTGTTGCCACACATAGGCCGCGAGCAGAAACCCCGCGTTGATCAGCAGCAGGAAGCGCACCACGGTCGCGAAGACGATGTCGGGCGCATGCTCGCCGCCTGCCCGAAATCGAAAGAACCCCGTCTCCAGCCCGAACACCAGCAGCACCGCGAGAAAGCCCATGTAGGCATAGAACTCGGCGACGACGCCGTATTCTGCCGGCGCAAACGTATAGGTATACAGCGGCACCAGCAGGTAGTTCAGGAACCGGCCGATGATGCTGCTGAGGCCGTAGACGGCGGTCTGGGATGCGAGGCGTTTGAGGGGGTTCATCCTGACGTTTAACGGCGCTGCTTCGGCTTTAGGGGCGAGCGGGTCCGGCGGGTTGCGGGCACGCTGCCGGAGGGCGCTGCCGGGTCCGCTCGCGGGGCGAAACGCGAGCCGAAGGCGGCCGGGGCGGGGCCGGGCGGCGCAAACAGTACGTCGTTCCGGGGTTCGGAGCAAGCCGCCGGCGGTGCCGGTTATGCCGCGTTTCGTCGCGCTAGCTGCCGCTGCCCGTCGCGGACGCCATCTGCCCGGGACCGATAGGGGTCTTGCATCAGCCGCGCGACGACTTCCTGTCGGCCGCCGGCGCCTCCTCGCCCCCGGGCTCGTCCGGCGCCTGCAGATCGAGCCGCCGAGCCAGCCACGGGATGGTCCAGCCCTGAAGCACCAACGAAGCGATGACCACGAGAAAGACGATATTGAAGAAGTTGTCGTCGACGGGCCCGGGGCTCACGACCGGAATGATCGCGAGGAAGATCGGCACCGCGCCGCGCAGTCCGACCCAGGCGATGAACAGGCGCTCCTTGGGCGTATAACGGAACGGGGCAAGGCCGATGGCCACCGCGAGCGGCCGTGCGACGAAGATCAGCAGGAACGCGACGCCCGCGGCGGCGAGTGCCTCGGAGGTCAGCTCATGCGGCGTGACCAGCAGACCCAGCAGCAGGAACATCAGGATCTGGCTCAGCCATGCCAGGCTGCCGTGCGTGATGTCGAGCTCGGAGCGGCGCTCGCCGCCGATGCGGTCCATGACGACGACGCCGCATAAATAAACCGCCAGGTAACCGCTGCCGCCGAACAGCTGTGTGCCCTGGAACAGCGCCAGTGCTCCGGCGAGGCCAAGCACCCCGAACAACCCGGTCGCCAGCGGCAGGCGGTTGATCAGAAGCGCAAGCAACAGCCCGCCGGCGATGCCCGTCAATGCGCCGACCCCGATCTGCAGCGCGAAGCTGCCGGCCAAGTCCCAAGAGAGTGCGTCGACGCCGGCGCCGGCGTCGACGAGCGAAACCAGCACAAGCGTCAGGAAGATGGCCATCGGATCGTTGAGCCCGGACTCGACCACAATGGTCTCCATCACGCGCCCGCGCAGCCGAATGCCGCGGCCTTGCAGCAGAAGAAAGGTCGCCGCCGCGTCCGTCGAGCCGACGACAGAGCCCAACAGCAACGCAAGCAGCAGTGGCATGCCGAAAAGCCACACCGAGACGCCGACGATCCCGGCCGTCAGCGCGACGCCGATGGTCGCCATCACCAGCGCGGGGCCCCAGCAGACGCGTATGTCGCGCACGCGTGTGCCCAAACCACCGGCGAACAGGATCACCGCCAGCGCAATGCTGCCGATATCGTAAACGAGGTCGTAGTCATTGAACTCGAAGCCGCCCGGGCCGTCCTGCCCCACCAGCATGCCGATGCCGAGAAAAAGCAGCAGTATGGGCGCACCCAAACGCGTCGCCAGCGGGCTCAGCAGCACGCTGATGAGTACCAGGCAGGCCACCAGCAGCACGGACAAGTCGACGGTTAGATCGAGCGATTCGGCCATCGAGGTCGGCTCCGGTGGTTCGAGGTGATTCCACCCCCATCGATATCGGGGCAGCGCGAAACGCGTGCAGCCAAGGATAATGCACGGGGCTTGCGGATATCACCTCTCCGAACACCCCGCAGTCGAGTGCCGTGAAAGGTGCGTGATGGATTCCTGCATTCCGAGGGCAACACACCCGGGTGGTCCGGCGAGCGAGCAACCGAGCGAGCAACCGAGCGCAGAAGGAGGGAACGGCATGCCAAGCGCCGCGAATGTCGCGAGAGCGTCGTTTATCGCCGCACTCTTAGTGAGCACTGCAGCCATGCTCGAGAGATTCGCCGAAGTGGTTGCGCCCTATGTGGGTATTCCGGCCGGGCCCGCGGCCGCGGTGCTGGTGGCCGCCTATGCGGGGTATCTGATTGTCGTCTTTCGCCTCCTCGGCGGTCTGCTTGAAGGCGCCTCGAACAGAGTCGCCTGTGGCCTCTTGCTGGCCTTTGCCTTAGCACTGACCGGTGCGTTTTTGTTTCTCTACCCGCTCGCCGACTCGGGGGTTCTCGGTTTTCAGAGCGATCGCGACGAGGCCATCGATATTGCCGTGAAGGCACTCTGGTCGGGTACCTTTCCGTATGATTGCCGGGCAGTACCCGGCGTGCACTCCGGCTGCCCGCAGACCGGCAATCCAATCGCTCCGATGCCGGGCGCATTGATCATCGCCGCTCCCGTCTTGCTGCTGCTCGGCTCCGCGGCCTGGCTGTCATTGCTGAGCATCGGGTTTGCTTATGTCGGCTTGCGCCGCTTATGGGGCGACGGCGCCCGCGCCGCCCGTTTCATCGTGATGCTGCTCGCGTGCGCACCGGTGATCGCTGCCGAGATCCTCACCGGCGGCGATCATTTCGCCAATGCAGTGCTGGTGTCGCTGCCGCTCCTGCTGCTGATTCAGAATCCGAGGCGCAGGTATGCGCGCGCGCTGGCGTTCTTCTTCGGGGTGGCGTTATCGTGGCGCGCCCTGTTCTGGTTGGCGATTGTGCCCGTGGCCGTCAATCTGTTGCGGCAGCGAAGAGCACGGGAGTTGCTCGAGCTAGGTGTGTTTGCGGCCCTGGGCTTCGGTGTGGTGACCGTTCCCTTTCTGCTGTGGGACTTTTCGGGCTTCAGCCCATGGACAGTGCAGCAGCGCTATGACCTCTACAGCCACCTTGTGCCCGGGGCGAGCATTGTCATCCCGGCCGGCCTGCTGGCGCTTGGTGTATATCTCGGCTGGCGCGCGGCCAATCTCCGACAGCTGGCGATTGCCTGTGGTTGGATGTTGTTTTTGCCGATACTCATTGCGGTGGCGCTTAGTGCCTACGACCTTGGCAGGCCAACCGCGATTTTCTACGGTTGGTATGCGCTGACCAGTCTGCTCGTGTTCGGTGTGGCCGCAGACGGTTTTTCGCCGCGCGGCGGCGCGGAGCGTGGGCAAGGCGGGCCGGTTGCTCGCTCCGTCAGCGCGCGTCGAGTGCCTTGAGCGACTCCGCGAAGCCGAGGCGTGTGTCGTCATGGCTGCTCGCTTGCGATGTCGGGCCGGGCCGCGGGCCGAGGACCCGCCGCCGGACGATCCGGCAGGCGCGCCGGCGATCAAGCCGGCGCGGACCGACCCGACGGCTCAGCGAAATGCGTCCGGGTCCAACGTGAACGGCGAGCGCTCGGCCGGCGCGGCGTCGGATTGCGCCTGCTGCGCGCCCGCGGACGCCGTGCCACCCAGCGATACCAGCACCTGGGCGTCGCGTGGCAGCACATCGACGTCGGCGCCGGATGCGATCAGTTGCTCGGTCTCCATCACTTCCTGTACCGCGTTCAGCACGTCCGGATCCTTTTCGCCGATTTCGTTCAGGGCGTCGCCGACCACCGAAGGGCGCGTGGCAGCCGCCTCGGCCATCTGCTGCGAGACCTTGAAGGCGGTCTGGCTCTTGATCAGGCCGACGCGGTTCTCTCCGTCCTGCTTCATGGCGCTGGTGACCTGAATCAGACGCTTGACGACCTTGTCGGTGATGTTGTCGACCATTTGCCGGTCGGTAAACGAGACCTTACGCATATAGACCGAGCCCAACTTGTAGCCCCATTTCTCGGACAACGGCGACACCGTGGCCCGCACCTTGCGGCTGAGCTGGTGGCGGTCTTCCAGCAGCTTGTCCATCTCCAGGTTGCTCAGCGTCGAGATGGCCGCGCTGGCCACGTTGGCCCGCAGCGAGCCCTCCGGGTCGGCATTGTTGAACAGGTATGCCACCGGGTCGCTGACCTGCATCTCGTACCAGATGCCCACGCCCATGGGCGTGCCTTCTTCCGAGTTGACCATCTGGTCGCGCAGGTAGAACTGGCGCATGGTCGTGTTGACCATCTGGCGCTTGCCGAAAAACGGGATCAGCAGCGATTTGAGCCCGAAATGAACGATAGGAAAGCGCAGCCCGGGATCGTCCAGCGTGCCGATGACCCTGCCGAACAGGGTGAACACCTGGGACTCGCGCTCGCGCACGATGGCGTAGAGGCCAAGCGAGCGGGCGACGGCCAACAGCAGTGGAACGGCGACGATGCCGAAGACGAAAGCGAACAATGTCGGGGCAGTATCGAGCGACATGGCGATCTCTCCTCAGCGGTCCGATGCGGTGGGAACGGATGCGCCCGAATGCGCGGGCCCGGCCGTCTGCACGATGCGCCGCGCGTTCTTCAGCAGCGGGATGCGCATATTGCGGATGTAGGCCCGCAGCGCCTGCGGTCCGCCGTTGGCCTTGATGCCCGCCAGCGTGTTTGCCAGCTCGCGCAGCGGTGCCACCTCGGCCTGGGCGTTGTTGCTGGCGATGTCGACGGCGCGCTTGCTCATGGTGATCTGCTGCTCGGCGTCGGCGCGGGCGGTGCTGATATCGGCGGCCACCTGGTTGCGCGTGCTGTTGATGGCCGAGAGTGCCCGGTCCACTTGCGGCGGCGGGTCGATCTGGGTAATCAGGGCGGCATCCAGCTCGATGCCGTAGCGGGCCCCGGTGGAGGCGCATTGCTGCTCCATGTAGTCGTTGAGCAGCGGCAGATTCTTGCGCAGATCGTTGATGGAGACACCCTCCGACAGCTCGGCAGCGGGGCTCGCCCCGTCGCCGCTGACCTCTTCGGTATCCACCAGGCTCTGGCCCCTGGGGTCGACGAAATTCGCGACCCGCTCGCGCAGCACAGAGATGAAATACCCCATCACATGCTCAAGCGGACTGTCGACGCCGAAGCAGTAGGCATACAGATTGCCGGACGCCACCCGAAAGCGGATCTGGCCGTCGATGCCGGTAGTCAGGTTGTCCTTGGTTACCGCCTCGATGGTGGACTGGCGCTTGGTCGGATCCCAGGTCAGATCGATGGACTGGGTGGCGATGTCGACCTTGTGCACCTCCTGCCAAGGCCATTTGAAGTAAGGACCGCCGGGGCTGATGGTATGCAGCAGCGGGTATTGATAGCGCGCCTGCTCGTCCTCGCTCAGCGACGCGTCGTGCACCATCTGATTGCCGAGGCGCCGGGCGCGGCCGAAGGACGTGATCACGGCTCGCTCATTCGGCTTTACGGTATAGAAGGCGCGTAGAAACACCTTGAAGATAATGAAGACCGAAAGGCCGGCCAGGAACGCGAACAGCGTCATGATGATCTCCTTAGCAGCGGTGCGTGAAAAAGGGGGGCGGCGATGTCGACGGATGCCGACATCGTTGCGCAGACGCCGTCGTCGAGACGCAAACCAGTTCACAGTTTGTTCGCCCGCCGGCCTGTTCGGGGCAATTGCCGGACAGCGAGCAGTGCCGCCCGCCAGCGCGCCGGTTCCTCCCCTGTCGGGCGTGAACGGCATCGGCGCAATCGCCAGCTGACCGAGCAGATGAAGTGCTTGCCCGAGCGGCCCGGCATGCGCACGCTCGCGGTGGAGCGGTGGAGCGGTGGAGCGGTGGAGCGGTGGAGCGGTGGAGCGGTGGAGCGGTGGAGCGGTGCAGCGGCGGAGCGCTCGTGCGTTGCGCCACGCGCCCGCGGCTCAATCGGCGAGCTCGGGTACGCGCGACGCATTCACGCATTCGATGCTGGCGCCGAAATGCCCGTGGCGAATGCGCGTGACGCCGGCATAGTCGATGCGCATCCGGTACCAAGCGGCATCGTCGGCGCCGAGCACGTGGCCGATGACGGCGCGCGAGACACCGGCGTGGCAGACGATCAGCACATGACGACCGGGCCAGGCGGCCACTTGGCGATCATAGGCGGCGCCGATGCGCGCACGCAGCGCCTCCAGGCGCTCGCCGCCGGGTGGCCGGTTGGAGACCGGGTCGCGCCGGAAGGCCTCGTAGGCCTGCGGCTCGTCGGCGGCGACTTGCGTCGGCCGGCGGCCCTCCCAAGCGCCCATGCCGATCTCGCGCAATTGCGGCTCGATGGCCAGCGGCAAGGCGTTCGCGCCGGCGAGCGCCGACGCGAACGCCCGGCAGCGCGCCATCGGCGAGGAGATAACCTGGTGCCAGGGCGTCTGCGCGCCGACGGCGCTCCACATCTGCCGCCATCCGAGATCGCTCAGCGGATGATCGCAGCCGTTGCCGCGGATGATGCGCCCGCCGACAGGCTCGCCGTGGCGGATCAGATCGACGATGGTGTCCTGCATCGGGACGACTCCTTATGTCAGTCGCGGGGATGAGGCGCGGGCGGGCATGGACTCGGGTATGCGCGCGCAAGCCGCCCGCAGCCCGCGCTCGCCGGCGCGAACGGCATGACGGCGGCGAGGGCGCATGATCTCCGTATGCGCCGCATTGGCGCAAGCGCACGATCTCCGCCAGAATGTGCCGTTGACATCGAATGCAACGAATCCCTCCATGAGAAAGAAGCAGCATTACGCCGGCCTCGACAACGACGTCTTCGGCGGCATGACCCATACCGGCAAAATCGTTCGCGATGCCCAGGTGTTCGGCCTCATTCCGGAGGATCAGACCTGCGAGGGTTGGACCTTGGGGGCGATTCAGGACCTCTACGACAAAGTCAGCGCGGCCTGGAGCCCTTACGGTCATCTGGCCTCGCGGCTTCCGGACGACTTGCGCGAGCGTCACAAGCGCATCTACGACGCCGCCATCGCCCGTGCCCGCGAGATGGGTTGGCGTCCCGATCTCTGATGCCGGCTCGGTGAGCGCGCCGATGCCGGGCAAAGCGCTGCCGGCAAGCGCCCCGTTTCTGCATGGGTTATCCTTGGGGTCAGATTCGACGGACCAAGGGCCCATGGCCAATTTTCAGACCCACCTCAGTGTCGGCGCGGTGATCGCCAGTGCCGGCGCTTTCGCCAGCTATGGCCAAGGCCTCAGCGACGCCGGAGAAACCCAAGCCCTGTTCGTCGTCGGCGTCGCCGCCAGCCTGCTGCCGGACATCGACGCCGACGACTCCAAGCCCATTCGGGCCGTCTTCGACATTGCCGGCATCGTCCTCGGCTTTCTGGCCGCGTTCCTGTTTACGGAGCAGTTGCGTGTCGTCGATCTGATGCTGATCTGGGTCGGCGTCTGGCTCGCGGTTCGCTACCCGCTGCGCTATGTCTTCTCGCATTTCACCGTCCACCGCGGTATCTGGCATACCCTGCTGATGGCACTGGTGCTGGCGCTCGGTGCCGCGGTGGCCGCCGAAAGGCTGCTGGAATTGCCGGCGCTCATGGCTTGGTTGGTGGCGGGCTTCGTGCTGCTCGGCTATCTGACACACCTGGTGTTGGACGAGGTGGCGAGCGTCGATCTGGTCGGACGGCGGGTCAAGCGCTCCTTCGGCACCGCCCTGAAGCCCTTCAGTCTGCGCGCGTGGCCGGCGTCGCTGATGCTCTGCGGCCTGCTGATCCTGCTGGCCGGCGTGTCGCCGGAACCGGCGCCCCTGTTGGCCGCCGTCGGACAATTCGGGATCGAGACCGAGCGGCTCGCGGCGGTCTGGCCCCGTTGGTAGCCGCGCCGCCGGCGCCGTGGACGAGGCGCTCGGCTTGCCGGCGGTGCCGCAGGAAAACAGAACGCAAAAGGGTCGACCGAAAGGCAATTGCGCGTCGCGCGGCTCGGCGAGGGCGATCGGCCGGCGTGAACGCGACCGGGGCCGACTCACCCGGTGCCCGTCATCCGCCGGCCTGCTCGGTCGCCGCGGGGCCGATGCCGATGTCTTTCACGTCGACAAAATAGTAGCCGCAGGTCTCCGGGGTTACGTTCTCGTGTACGGTGCGCGGGTATTTCCGACAGCTCGGCGGCCGCGCGTGGTAGACGGCGCAGCTGCTCAGTCCGTCGGCGTCGTAGCGCAGGAACGGGCAGGGGAAGGGCAGTTTGCAGCACTCGCCGCAGCGGTTGCAGGAACCGCGCCGGCCGGCGTCGATCGGCAGCGCGGAGGTGGAGAACCGCTTGAGCTTGTTCGCCAGCTCTCGGGCGGAGTACGTAAACGAAACGGGCATGGCCGGGGCTCCGGAGGCAAGGGTCTATCGGCGCGCCGCGAGTGGGATTTGCCTCGGCAGAGATATCCTCGGCAAGGGCGCGGCAGGCTGTCGTAAATCCGACATATTAACGGAAGCGGGCAGCGTTTTTCCATGCTGGTTAGATGCTTGCGAAGTGCCCGTCGGTGGCCTTGCTGTCTGCCGCCGCACGCTGCGGCGCACGCTCCCGCGGTCGCGGCGCAAGCACCGGCAAGCGGCCCTCGGCCGGCGCTGCCCGCAGCCGTCACGGACGCCGGTCGACGGAAAAAATGCGAAACCGCGTCGTATGCAGTGAAAACAACCCATATACTGCGTGGTTCAACTTATTTTATTCCGGCGCGCAGCGAAGCCGCCGGTGCCTTCTCAGACGAGGTCGATAGTTATGGAACACGGCACTACCATCACGCAGTTCATCAGCGAAGAGCAGCGTCACGCTTCGGGCGCGACGGGTGAGTTCACCGCGCTGCTGAACGACATTGTCACGGCATGCAAGATGATCTCCAACCAGGTCAACCACGGTGCGCTGGTGGGCGCGCTGGGTAGTGCCGGCAGCGAGAACGTGCAGGGCGAGACCCAGAAGAAGCTGGACATTCTCTCCAACGAGATGTTCATCCAGTGCAACGAATGGGCCGGCCACCTCGCCGCCATGGCATCCGAGGAAATGGACGACGTCTACCAGATCCCGAGCGAGTATCCCCGGGGCAAGTACCTGATCACGTTCGATCCCCTGGACGGTTCGTCGAATATCGACGTCAACGTCTCCGTCGGTACCATTTTCTCCGTTCTGCGCTGTCCGGGCGGCATCGAGCGGCCGGCGGTGCGCGACTTCCTGCAGGCAGGTACGCAGCAGGTCGCCGCCGGTTACGCGCTCTACGGCCCGTCGACAATGCTGGTGCTGACCACCGGCAAGGGCGTCAACGGCTTCACGCTGGATCAGAACATCGGCGAGTTCATCCTGACGCATCCGAACATGACCATCCCCGCCGACACCCAGGAGTTCGCGATCAACGCATCGAACATGCGCTTCTGGGAAGCGCCGGTGAAGCGCTACGTCGACGAGTGCCTGGCCGGCAAGGAAGGCCCGCGCGAGAAGGACTTCAACATGCGTTGGATTGCATCCATGGTTGCCGAGGTGCACCGCATCCTCACGCGCGGCGGCGTCTTCATGTATCCGGTCGACTCGAAGATGAAAGACAAGGGCCTTGGCGGCAAGCTGCGCCTGCTGTACGAGGCCAATCCGATGTCTTACATCGTCGAGCAGGCCGGCGGCGGCTCCATCACCGGAACCCATCGCATCATGGACCTGCAGCCCGAGTCTCTGCACCAGCGCGTGCCGGTGATTCTGGGCTCGCGCAACGAGGTGGAGCGCATCCAGGGGTACCACACCGAGGACGTCTGACATCCGGCGCCGCGCGCGGCCGACCGCGCGCGCCGGGGTCACT
>JAIPFF010000072.1 GCA_021736785.1 Thiohalocapsa sp.
CCCCGGGATGGAATTGGGGGAAGCCCGCCACGACACGCCGTGAATACGTCCCTGTAGGCTCGCCAGCGGCTTCCCTGCCGCTGACGGTCGCGTCGGGCTGCCCCCCGCGCCCCCGGAGCACCGAATGGGGCGGCCTGCCGCCGCGGGGCGATACCGGTGTGCAATACCGACACCTTTGAATCCCGCGCATTCAACCCTATGATCAGCCGGTTGTTCAAACTTATCCTTTCGAGGACCCGAAGATGCCCATCTACGCGTACCGCTGCGAGGCCTGTGATCACGAGTTGGAGGCGCTGCAGAAAATCAGCGATGCGCCCCTGACGGACTGTCCCGCCTGCGGCAAGCCGGCCCTGAAAAAGCAGATCACAGCCGCCGCGTTCCGTCTCAAAGGCGCCGGTTGGTACGAGACCGACTTCAAGAAAGACGGCAAGAAGAACCTTCACGACGGCGGCGATAAGCCGAAGGAGAAGACCGCGGGCGGCGCCGATAAGGGCGAGTCGAAATCAGCGGACAAGCCCGCGGCGAAAGAGACGCCCGCCAAGAGCAGCGGCGATGCGGCGCCGAAGAAGGCGGCCACGACGTCGCCGGGCTGACGGTTAGCCGGTTGCGCTGGTCGGCAGCAGGATTTATGCTGCCGTGTTCTGCTCGGATGGCCTCAGGGCCGTTCGATGCAGACGATTCCGATCATCGAAGCGGTTGACGGGCGACCGAGGTGCCCGCGCTTTCCGTTTGGACGCGCACGCTCTGCCTTTGTCGAGCGGCCGATCGTCCCGGAGCGCAGGCAGACCGTCACCCCGCTTTCGCTATTCACACCGATCTTGCGGCATGACGGCGGCTCGCTCGGTGTCTCCTTCAGTTTTCAAACATTCAGACAGGCGAGATCGAACGGCATGCGCAGTCACTATTGCGGCGAGCTCGACAGCAGCTTTATCGACCAGGAAGTCCGGCTTTGCGGTTGGGTGCATCGCCGACGCGATCACGGCGGCGTGATTTTTGTCGATCTGCGCGACCGCGGCGGGCTGGTGCAGGTGGTGTTCGATCCCGACCGCGAGGATATTTTCGCGCTCGCCGAGCAGGTTCGAAGCGAGTATGTGCTGGCCGTGCACGGGCGCGTGCGCCGGCGGCCCGAGGGCACCGGGAATCCGGATATGCCGACCGGGGAGATCGAGCTGCTCGGGCTGGGCCTGGAGGTGCTGAACGCGTCCGAGACGCCGCCGTTTCAGCTCGACGAGCACCATAGCGATACCTCCGAGGAGGTGCGCCTGCGCTATCGCTATATCGATCTGCGCCGACCGGAGATGCAGGCGCGGCTGCGCACACGCAGTCAGATCACCCAGTCGATGCGCCGGTTCTTGGACGAGCAGGGCTTTCTCGATATCGAGACGCCGATTCTGACCCGATCGACGCCGGAGGGCGCGCGCGATTATCTGGTGCCGAGCCGGGTGCATCCCGGCGAGTTTTACGCGCTGCCGCAGTCACCGCAGTTGTTCAAGCAGTTGCTGATGATGTCGGGCATGGACCGCTATTATCAGATTGCGCGCTGCTTCCGCGACGAGGATCTGCGCGCGGACCGCCAGCCCGAGTTCACGCAGCTCGATATCGAGATGTCGTTCATGGACGAGGATGCGCTGACGGCGCTGATGGAGACGATGATCCGCCGCTTGTTCAAGGAGGTGTTGGACACGGAGCTGCCCGAGCCTTTCCCGCGCATGAGCTTCGCCGAATCGATGCGGCGTTTCGGCTCGGACCGCCCGGATCTGCGGGTGCCGCTGGAGCTGGTGGACGTGGCGGATCTGATGTCGGAGGTCGAGTTCAAGGTGTTCTCGGGCCCGGCTAAGGATCCGGACGGTCGCGTTGCGGCGCTGCGCCTGCCGGGCGGGGGCGAGCTGACGCGCAAGGAGATCGACGAGTACACCAAGTTCGTCGGTATCTACGGGGCCAAGGGGCTGGCTTACATCAAGGTCAATGCATGGTCTGAACAGGGCAGGGATGGACTGCAGTCGCCGATTTTGAAGTTCCTGCCCGACGAGGCCGTGGCCGGCATCATGGCGCGCACCGGGGCCGAGGACGGCGATCTGATCTTCTTCGGCGCCGATAAGGCAACCGTGGTCAACGAGGCGATCGGCGCGCTGCGGGTGAAGCTCGGCCACGACCGGGGCCTGATTGCCGAGGGCTGGTATCCGCTCTGGGTGGTCGACTTCCCGATGTTCGAGCGCGACGAGCACAGCGGGCGTTGGATGGCGCTGCATCATCCGTTCACGGCACCGAAGACCGATCAGCTCGACCGCCTGGAGGATGATCCGGGTGCTTGCGAGTCCCGCGCCTACGACTTGGTGCTGAACGGCACCGAGGTGGGCGGCGGCTCGATCCGTATTCATCGCGAGGATGTGCAGCGGCGTATCTTCCAACTGCTGAATATCAGCGACGAGGATGCGGACGAGCGGTTCGGCTTCTTGCTGCGGGCGCTGAAGTACGGCTGTCCGCCGCATGGGGGCATCGCATTCGGTCTCGACCGGTTGGTGATGCTGATGACCGCCAGTCAGTCGATTCGCGATGTGATGGCGTTCCCGAAGACGCAGACGGCATCGTGCCTGCTGACCGACGCGCCAGCGGCCGTCGACGAGGCGCAGCTCAAGGAGCTGGCGCTGCGTATCAAGCTGCGCGCGTGACCACCATAGCGGAGGCGGTCGGCATGTTGGATTCCGAGATAACCGCGGCGCCGCACAAGCGGCCCGTTTCCGTGCTGGTGGTCGTGTTCACCGCGGCCGGCGAGTTCCTGCTGATGAATCGGACGCTTCCGCACGGGTTCTGGCAGTCGGTGACCGGCAGCCTGCGCCCCGGCGAGTCGCCTCGCAGTGCGGCGCTGCGCGAGCTGCGCGAGGAGACCGGCCTGCTCGGATCGGGTTGCCTGATCGACCTGCACCAATCGAGGCTGTTCCCCATCGTGCGCGCCTGGCGGGCGCGTTACGCAAAGGGCGTCTGCTTCAACCGGGAGCACTGGTTCGCGCTGCGGCTGCCGAGCCGGCGCATTATTCGGCTCGATTCCGCCGAGCACAGTCAATGCCTATGGCTGCCGCTGGACAAGGCGCTGAAGCTCGCCAGTTCCTGGACCAATCGGGAGGCGATGCGCCTGCTCGCGAGCCTGACGCCGCCGGCGCTCTGCGGCGCGCGCGGTCTCTGAGCGCCGTCCGCATCCCTGCGCGGCCGGGCCGCCGCATCCTTCATCGGCGACATCCCGCGTCGGCCCGGCGCCCGAGTGCGGCGGCGGCCGGCGCGATCCCGAGATGCTCGCGAAGCCCCAGGCGCGCCTCGCATTCGACCAGCATGCGCTCGGTGTAGGGCGCACGCTCCGGGATCAGGCCGCTGATGTCGATATGCCTTGCGAGCGTCAGCGTCGTATACAGCGCGGCCGCCTCCTGCAGTCCGGGATCGCCGCTGAGGGAGCGGTAGCGGCTGGTGAAGGCGGACTGGGCCGCGCTGCTGCGCCGCACATGGCCGCAGCAGCGCAGATCGTACTCCTGCAGGTGGGCGACGAAGTTGCCGACATCCAGCGCCGGGTCCCCGCGACTGACCAGGTCGAGATCCAGCAGATACAGGCGCTTGCCGTCGACCAAGACCTGGTCCGGATAGAAGTCCCGGTGTAGCGTCGCGACCGGGCGCTCGCGCAGGGCGTCGGCCAAGTCGATGCAGGTGTCGCCGACCCGCGCGATGCGGGCCGCGAGGTCCGGGCGCCGCGACGCCGCGTCCCGGAGTCGGCGCTTCAGAATCTCCAGCTCTTCGTCGATGCCATGGGTGCGCTCGGGCGTCACGGGTGCGCTATGCAATGCATGCAGTGCGTCGGCGACGCCCTCGGCAAGCTCCTCCGGCGCGGGCGCGAGCAGGCCGCGCCAGAGGGTTTCGCCGGGCACCCGGGTCTGCAGCCACATATGCCAACGGGGGACGATGCCGAGCGCCGGCGGGATGTCGGTAAGATAAGGCCCTTCCCATGCCGGCGGGCTATGCCGGAGCGCCTGCATCAAGCGCCAGGTGCGCAGGTTGAGTCCCCGCGCCCGCGCTTTGCCGATGATGCGCGTGGGCAGTCGCGGGTGCGGAGCGAGGCGATACTCCACCAGGGCCCGCCGGCCGGGCTTGTGGCGAAGCAGGCGCGCGGACAGCACCCGGGGCGGAACGTCGACGCTGCCTATGCGGAGGGCTTCGCCGAGGGCAAGCGTTGCCAGCGCCGGATTGCAGGCTGCCTCGAGAAAGCCCATGTCGGGATCGGCGCTGCTCTTCCGCGCCGCAGGCCCCGGGGACAGGGATGCGAGCCGCGGTGCGTGCTTGTGATGGTCGCGAAGACCGCCGCCGGTTTGCTTCGGTCGGTGCGCCCGCGGCGCGGCATCCGCATCAAGCACGGCATTGCAGCGCGCGATCCAGCGTCGGGTGTCCTGCTCTCTGCTCGGCCGGCACTCACGGAACGGACGGTGCAGCAGCTGCACCATCGCCAGCGCGGTGTATGCACGCAGCGCGCGCTCGCCGACGCTTCCGCCGCCGCTACGGTAGCCGCCCAACAAAGCGTCGGCGGCGAGTACGGCGCGCTCTTCGGTCAGGGCACCGACGAGTGTCATGTATTCCAGGTCTGCGATGAAGTGCCCGAGATCTGCCGCCGGGTCACCCGAGCAGAGCTCGTCGCCGTCGATCAGTCGCACGCAGGCGGCGCCGATCAGGACTTGGCTCGCATAGAAATCGCCGTGCAGAAGCGTCCTGTTCGCGGAGACGTCGCCCGCGGCGGGGCGCAGTGCGCGGCGCAGGCGGGCCGCCAGCGCCCTGGCCGGACCGGCGCAGTCGGGAGACAACCAACCCAGGGTGTCGGCCAGCGCATCGGCGCCCGCGAGCTCCGCGTCCGAGCAACGGGCCGGTAGTCCGGCATGGTCGGGCCCCGCGCTATGCAGTGCCGCCAGCAGGCGACCCGCCTCGTGGGCATGGTCCGGCGTCGCGCGGCTCGTGCACAGCAGCTCCGCCAGCGTGCGGCCCGGCTCCCAGCGCAGCGCGATGCTTGCGGTCTCGTCCTCATGACCGAGGAGGCGGGGCAGCATCGGCAGCGTCGCGGCGATCCGGGCGCGCTGCAGTGCCGCCGGATAGGCGTCCGGCCTGTAGGCCTTGATCACGGCGGCGGGCCCGTGCTCGCCGTCGACTCTGCCGACGAAACGCCGCTCCGGCTTATACGCCAGCGTCTGCAGCGAAAACGGTCCGCCCGGGCCGTCCTGCGCAGCGATCGGCCGACCCGAACGGATGTTGTCGACCAGGGTGGCGAGACCCGGCAACTTGTCGTCGTTCGGATGGAAAACAACGATCACGCCCGCGTCTTCCAACACCACCCGGCCGTTTCCGAACGGGCCGGGCACGGCTTGCCGCCGGGCGGCCTTGCGCAGCTTGTTGCGGGCATCGGAGCCATAGGCCTTGGCATAGCAATCGACCGACAGTTCCCCGGCCTCGGCGCGGTAGGCGACCAGGCAGTTGGTGGCGGGTTTGTAGCGGATGTAGCGCTTCGCCAGGGTCAGGCCCGCGGGACAGCCGGGTAACTCGGCGCGCAGCCGTGCCGCAAGCGCGGCGGGGTCGAGCACCAGCGACAGCGACGTGATGCCGGGGTCGCGGGCGGCGAGTGCCGCGTCAGAATCCGGCCACATGCTGCACCTCCCCGAAGGATGCTTCGGCACGCCGATGGCTGTGCCAAAAAGCGGCATAGCGCCCGTTCAGACGCAGCAGCGTGTCGTGATCGCCGTCCTCCACGACGCGCCCGTGCTCGACGAACAGAATGCGGTCGGCGTCGCGTGCGGCGTCGATCCTGTGGGTGACATGCAAGGTGGTGCGCCCGCGGGCGAGCCGGGCGATGGCCTGCATCACCAGGGTCTCGCTCTCCCGGTCGAGTCCCGTGGTCGGCTCGTCCAGGATCAGGATCGGGCTGTTGCGCACGGCGGCGCGGGCAATCGCGATGCGTTGCCGCTGGCCGTTGGAGAGGGTTGCGCCGCGCTCGGCGAGCACGGTGTCGTAGCTCTCGGGCAGTGCCTCGATGAAGTCGTGCGCATTGGCCAGCCGCGCCGCGGCCTCTATCTCGGCGTCGCTGACGCCCGCGGCGCCGAAGGCGATATTCTCGCGGACCGTGGTCGCGAACAGGAGCGTGTCCTGCGGCAGCAGGCTGATTCGCGCACGCAGCGAGTCCTGCGTGAAGTCGCGGATGTCGCGGCCGTCGATGAGCAGGCGTCCGGCGCGCGGGTCGTAGAGGCGAAGCAGCAGGCTGATCAGCGTCGACTTGCCGCTGCCGGACGGGCCGACCACGGCCACATGGGTACCGGGATCGATGCCGAGGTCGATGTCGCGCAATGCACCGGCGCTGTCGGGATAGCTGAAGTGCACGTGCTCGAAGCGTACGTGACCGGTGAGCGCCGGCGCCGCGACGGCCCCCGGCAGATCCCGCACGTCCGGCTGCTGCGTGAACAAGTCAAGCACCCGCTCGCCGGCGGCCGATGCCTTCGCCAGCCGCGCGGCATATTTCGCGAAGTCTCGGACCGGGCGAAAGGCCGACTTGAGGTAGGCGAGAAAGACCAGCAATTCGCCCGGCGTCAGTACCCGCGCGAGCACCCGTTCGGCACCGAGCCAAAGCACCAGTGCCGTTGCGAGGGCGATCAATACGTCGACGCCGCGCTCGAGACCGGCGGACAGCCGCTTGGTGCGCACGCCGTCGCGCAGGCTCGCACTGTTTTGGCTGCCGAAGGCGTCGGCGAAGTGTCCGGCCAGCGATAGCGAGCGGATGGTCTTGATGGCCGCGATCGACTCCGAAGCCGTCGCCGCCAGCGAGCCCTCGCGTTTGCGCGTGCGTCGCGCCGCCTCCTGAATGCGCCGCCCGCGGTGCCAAGTGGCGGCGGCCAGCAACGGCAGCGGGATCAGCGCAATCAGCGCCAGCTGCGGATCCAGCCAGAACATCACCGCGAACATGCCGATCAGGATCAGCAGGTTGCCGAGCATGGGCAGCAGCGCCGTCACGGCCACCTCCTGCAGCATGCCGATGTCGCTGACCATGCGCACGGTGAGGTCGCCGCCGCGCGCGCGCTGATGAAAATCCAGCGACAGGGACTGCAGGTGACGAAACAGGGCCGCGCGGATCCGAGTCAACGCCCGCGAGCCCGCGAGGGCGAAGCCGACCGTGCTCAGATAGCCGGCCAGCGCCCGCAGGCCGGTGATGAGGACCAGCGCCGCCGCGGCGACGGCGATCAGCGTCCCCGGGGCCAGTTCCTCGACCGCCGGCAGGTGCACCCGCCCGTCGCCGGCGCCGTAGCCCGCCAAGCGGTCGATGACGAGCTTCAACGGCCAGGGCTCCAGGATGCGCAGCAGCGTGCCGCCCAGGAGTGCCGCCAGCGCACCGGCGATCAGCGGCCACTGCGTGCGCAAGTAGGGTCCGAAGGTACGCGCGAAGCGCGCCGGATCGGGCAGCGATTTGGTCAGGGCAATGTTCGCAGACATCAGACCGCCTCCCTCGCGTCATGCTCCGGGCCAGCCTCGCGCGCCAATGCCAGCAGTCGGCGGGCGACGCCGAGCCAGGTGTGGTCGCGTTCCATCTTGGCGCGTGCGGCGTTGCCGAGGCGCGCGCGCAGGGCCGGCGATTCCGCCAGCGCGAGCAGGTTTGCGCTCAGCCCGTCCGCGTCCTCCGGCGCGCACAGCAGGCCGTCCTCGCCGTCTCGAATCAATCCGCGCAGCTGTCCGATGCGGCTTGCCACCACCGGCAGGCCCGCCGCCATGTATTCGTAGACCTTCAGCGGCGAAAAATAGAAGTCGCCGCTCGGCGGATAGGGCGCGACGCCGACATCCATGGACGCCAGCAGGCCGGGCACCGCATCGGTCGGGACCGCGCCGGTGAAGAGCGTCGCCCGAGCGATATCGAGGCTGTCGGCCAACGCTTCGGCCGGGCGCCGCTCCGGGCCGTCGCCGACGATCAACAGCCGGCTCGCCGGATACCGAAGGTGGAAGTCCCGAAACGCCGCCAGCAACCGGTCGATCCCGTGCCAAGGCTTCAAGCTGCCGACGAAACCGATCGTCAGCGTGCCGGGGCTCGCCGGCAGCGAAGGCCGAGCCGATCCGAACCGCGCCGTATTGACGCCGTTGGGCAGGACGTGGGTCTTGCCGCGCGCCTCCGGAAAGTCCCGCAGATAGCCGGCCACTTCGTCGGAGACGGGAACCAGGGCCGAGGCCGCCGCGAACACCCGGCGGGCCACTTGTTGCGCGGCCTCGGTGTCGTGCAGCCCGCGATAGCGCGCCTGCTCCCGGATCAGCGGGGCATTGACTTCGAGCAGACCGGGAACGCCGCGGCGTGCCGCCTGCTCCATGCCGGCATAGCTCCAGAGCGAGTAGCGCTCGTAGATCAGATCCAAGGGTCCTGCTTGGCCGGCGCCGGCGGACAATCCACGCGCGAGAGCGGCATTCGCGGCGAGGGCCGCCTGCTCGCGTGCGGGGTCTTTTCGGCCGCCGGGGTTGGGTAGATCAACGACGCGCAGGTCCGCCAGGTCATCGGGCGGCTCGCCGCCGCGCGCGGCGGCGTAGAGCGTCACCCGTGCGCCGAGCTGACGCAATGCCCGGATCACCTCCTGCACATGCAGGGAGCAGCCCTTACTGCCGAACACCGGAACACCGGGGTCGGCGCAGCAGTACGCGATGTTCATACCGAGACCTCCCGTAGCCGCGGCGCGCGGGCGCCGGCGATCACCCGTCTTAGTGCGGCGCTGTTGCGATGCACGTCGAGCTCGGCCTCCATCAGCGCCCTTGCGTGGCGGGCAATGCGGCTGCGGCGCGCGGGGTCATCGAGGAGCGCGGCCAGCGCATCGGCAAGACCTGCGGCGTCGTGCTGTCGGGTCATCAGGCCGGTGTCGTCGTCGCGGATCAGCTCCGGGATACCGGTGACATCGGTGGCGACGCACGGCGTGCCGAGTGCCATGGCCTCCAGCAGCACTGTCGGCAGGCCATCGCGGTTGCCGTCGGCGCCGAGCACGCAGGGTGCCGCGAAGACGGCGGCCGACTGCACCAGGGCGATGACCTCCGATTGCGGGCGCGGTCCCTCGAGCGAGACCTCGGCATCGAGCCCGCGCCCGGCGATACGCCGGCGCAAGTCGGCCTCGAGCTCGCCGCCGCCGACGATGATGCAGCGGAACGGCTTCCCGCGTGCCTTCAGCAGCCGGCAGGCGTCGATCAGGGACTCGAAGCCCTTCTTCTCGATCAGCCGCCCGACGCCGACGATCAGAGGCGCGCGGTCGGCGGGATCGGCGAATCGGAAGCGCTTCAGATCGAGCCCGTTGTAGATCCGATGCAGCTTATGCGCGCAGTCCGGGAAGCGTTCCGACAGCCACCGCAGGTTGTAGTCGCTGACGGTGACGACGGCGGCGGCGTCGCGCAGCTTCGCGTGCAGGTCGGCCGGGTCCACGCTGTCGTGAAAGATGTCCTTGGCGTGGGCGGTGAGGCTGAAGGGAATGCCCGCGAAGCGTGCGGCGAGACGGGCGACCGTGGCCGCCGAGGTGGCGAAGTGCGCGTGCAGATGCGCGATGCCGCGCTCGCTCGCATGGGCCGCCAACGCGCAGGCATGCGCCAGCTCGCGGACATCGGTGCCCGCGGCGGCGGGCAGGCCCTGCCAAACGCCGGGGCAGGCAGCACCGCCTGCCTGCATCAGCGACCACAGGTCGCTGGCCTTTTGCGCCCGGTCCGGGAGGTAGGTGACGGACGCGCGCACGCGGGCAAGGATGTCTTGAAAGTGGGTGTCCTCGGTACCGCGCAGGGAGAAGATGTCGATGCCCTGGCCGACCGCCTCGTGGGCGAGGATCTCGTTGACGACAAAGGTCTCGGAAAAGCGCGGGTAGCGCTTGACCACATAGCCCAGCTTGTCGGAATCAGGCACTGGCATGGCGCACCTCCGCGGTCTGAATGAGCAGGTCTTCGACGTAATCGGTCATGCGCTCGAGCCCGTTCAGGGCAATGGGCTGGGCGGCACGGCGGATATCCGCGTCGGCATCCGACAGCCAGCGGCCGATGGCGGCGGGCTCGAGGTCATCGGGATGCAGCATGTGCACATGGCCGAGCTCAGCCAGGCGCCGTGCCCGCACCAACTGCTCCAGGCGCGGGCGCACCCGCGGCACGATCAGTGTCGGCCGGCGGAACGCCAGGACCTCGTTGACCGTGTTGTATCCACCCATTGCGACGACCCGCCGCGCACCCGCCAGCAGCCGCGTGGGCTCCTGCACGAAGCCGAGGATCCGCAGTGACGGACGATGGGCCGCGATGTCGTGCAGCACGCGGGCCTCCGCGGCCTGCATGAACGGTCCCGTGATCAGCAGGCCGCACTCTCCCGCCGGCTGGTCGGCTTCTGCGAAAACGCGTGCCAGCGCGAATCCGTCCTGACCGCCCCCCACCAGGCACAGGTTGTAGGGGCCTTCGGGAACGGTCTCGGCGGGTTCGGCAACCTCCGCGGAGACGGCGCCACTGCGCGGGGCCGCCCGCCGGCGGGCGTCGAGGTAGCCGGTGAAGCGGGTCTTTTGCGCGAAGTCGGCGCCGAATCCATAGGCGCTGCGCAGGTCGTAAACGCGGGGATCCCCGTAGACCCAGACTTGATCGTAGTGCCATTGGACGGCCGCCAAATTACGGCGTTCGGCCCATTCGCGGTGCACGATATCGGGTGCATCGAGGATGTCCCGCAGTCCGAGCACGCAGCGCGTGCTGCCGCGGGCGTTGAGGGTCGTCAGCACGGGGTCCAGTTCGTGCAGCGCGCCGCGCGGGACGTTGTCGACGATCATCAGGTCCGGGCGATAGGCGGCCACCGAGGCGTTGATGGCCTGCGCGCGCAGGTTGACCAGCTCGCGGGTCTCCATGTCGAGGTGGCGCGGGCGATAATCCCCGGCGTCGGACTTGCCGTAGGAAGGCAGCACCAGGCAGTCGATGCCGGCGGGAAGCTCGAAGCGCCCGATCTCGCGGGCACCGGAGACAAGCAGCACATTGGCCTTGAGCCGCGACTCGACCAGAGAGCGGGCCAGCAGTATGTTTCGGCGCATATGGCCGAGGCCCATGGTGTCGTGGGAGTAAAGGACGATGCGCGGACCGCCGGCGCGCGGTTGGCGGGCTTGGTGCAATTGCCGTGCGGCGAGGGCGACCGTCTTCGAGGACGGGGCCGCTGTCGGCGTGGTGGTCGCGCAGGCACTCGCGGGGCGCGCCGCGGCCAGCTCGGCCAGCGCATCGCCGAAGTCGGATAGCGGGAAGGGCTTGGTCAGTATCCGCCGCACACCGCATTGCCTCAGCGTCGAGAGATCGCAGTCCTCGACACCGGCGCTCATCGCGATCAGCGGCAGGTCCGGAAAGCGGCGCTGCAGCATGCAGCACAAATCGATGCCGCTCGCGTCGGGCAGCTTCAAATCGACCACGACGAGATCGGGCTTGCGCTCGGTGATGACTTGATTGGCCGCCGCGACAGAGGTCACCGCGCGCGCCGCGTAGCCCCGTTTTTGCAGGTAGCGGGCAAGATTGCGCCCCAATCTGAAGGTGTCGTCGACAACCAGCGCGAACGGGCCGCTGGAGACCGGAAATGCTGTCACTTTGCTCATCGGAGTTGCCCTGTGCTGTCTTCGTCGGTTTGTTCCGGGGGAGTGGGCTGCCGGCCGTTGCGCGCCGTTGCCCCGGGCGGCCGGCAGCGGGCGCATCGGCGTCAAATGCCCTACGGCATGCGCGACGACCCGTGGAGGTCGGCGATGGCGAGATCCAAGACCACGTTGGTACCCACGCCGGGTGCACTGTGGAGCAAGATCCTGCCGCCTTGACGCTCGACCACCTGCCGGGCCAGCGCCAATCCGATCCCGATGCCGCCGCGTTTGTAAGTCGTCAGTGGCTCGAACAGGCCCTCGAGCTTGTCGGCGGGGATGCCGAAGCCCGTATCCGTCACCGTCAGCCGCACCGACGTGTCCCGGCGCGCCGCTTCGACGATCAGCTCGCCGCCATCGGGCATGGCATCGAGGGCATTGGCGAGCAGGCTGTTCAGTACCTGAGTCAGCAAGGGCGCGTCGCCGCGTACCCTCGGTAAATCGGATGCGACGCGCAGCATGATGTGGACGGATTGGTTGCGTGCGCGCCGGTCCATCGCCGCGGCGGCGGCGTCGATGCACTGAGCCGGGTCGGACATGCTGCCCGAATCGTCCGAATCGTCCGAATCGCCGGCGAAGGTCAGCAGTTCGCGAACCCAGCCGTCGAAGCGCTCCACCTCGGCGACGATGTCCTCGAGGCTGTCGCGTACCTCCTTGGCTGGTGCCTCCTCGAGGGCCAGTTCCGCGGACGAGCGGATCGAGGCCACCGGGTTGCGAATGCCGTGCGCCACCGACGATGCCATTTCGCCGATCGTCGCCAAACGCGCCTGGCGCAGCAGGGACTTCTGCTGCTGCTGGATCAGCCGATGGGCCCGGCGCACGATCCAAAACAGCATCAAGTACAGGAACACGCCTCCGCCGAGCTCGCACAGCCAAATCAGCCGGCGGCCTTCGCGAATGGAGCGCTCGAGTGCGATCGGGATCCGGTAGAGCTCGATGACGCCGAATACTTGCCCGGTGTCGGCGTCGGAAATCGGGATGTAATGCCGCACTAGCCAGTCCACACCCTCCGTCTGTTCCAGCAGCGGCGCGTTGTCGAGATCGTCCAGGCCGCCCTTCTCGTGGGCTTGGCGACCGGTGAGGGCCAGCGCCAGCGCCTGACCCGACGCCGGCGCGAGCGGTCCGACGCCCGAGTCGGTGGAGTGGACCGGCTCGCCGTTGGCGGCGTAGGCGGTGATGCGGCCGACGTCGGGAAGATGGACCAGTTCCCCGAAGAAGGCGTTCAGCGCATCCGTATCGGCGCTCGACTCGCCGGAGAAATAGCCTTCCGGGTCGTGCTGGCGGGCGATTTCCAGCACCAACTGCTGCAGCACCAGGGCGTCGCGGGCCACCAAGTGATATTCGACGAAGCGCGATACCAGCAGCGACGTCGCGCCCCAGACCAAGACGATCGAGATCAGCGCCCGTACCGAGAACGACTTCAGCAGACTGAACTGCTGCACCTGCCGGCGCCGGCGCGGCGGTGCTTCGCTTGCGTCTTGCGGCGCGGCCAAGACTTGCGCTTGCGCGATCATGGACGCACCCCCCGTTTCCGTCGCCAGCCGACGGGCGGCAGACCCCGGCGCGCTTGCCGCTTCGGCTGTGCTCGCGTGCCGCGTTGCAAGGTCGTGAATCGATACATGTCGGTGTCCCGTCTCGCAGCGTTTCCCCGAGGCCCGGCGGCAAGTCTTCGCTCTGTTCCGCCGCCGCTGAGCGGACGGCGGCGTCACGCCGGGTGCCTGCCTGGCCGATGTGTCGATTCCGCGCGTTGCGCGTATTCGGGATGCCGCGCCTTCGGCGTCGGCTGTCACCGCGGATTACGCGCCAACGGGTGTCGACTTGTCGGCGATGGTAGACACGGGTTGCTGAACGGATACTGAATGACAGGGACAGGATGTCGACGCCCGGGCGCGCGGCGGTGAGCCGGTGGCCTTGGGCGTCGAGGAAAGAGCACGGCCGCGCACGCGGTGCCGAGCGGCGGCGTGCGATCGCGGTCGGGAGAGGATCGGGAAGGGTGTGTCAGGCTTCGGGCGCGTCGCGAACGGTAAAGCGCAGCTCGTCCAGCGACTTAGGCGTTTCGATGCCGAATCCTTGTACCAGGTCGACACCGATTTCGTCGATGCAGCGGAGCACGGCGTCGTCGGTCACGTATTCGGCGATGGTGCGCTTGCCCATGAAATGGCCGATTTCGTTGATGGAGCGTACGACCGCGTAATCGTTCGGGTTACTGGCGATGCCTTTGACAAAGGAGCCGTCGATCTTGAGGTAGTCGACAGGCAGCTCGCGCAGGAATTCGAACGACGACAGGCCGGTGCCGAAGTCGTCCAACGCGCTGGAGCAGCCGAGCGCTTTCAGGCCGAGCAGCACCTGTCTTGCTTCGTCGAGCCTCGCGATGGCGGCGGTCTCGGTCACCTCGAAGCTGATTCTGGCCGCCGGTACGTCGTTGTCTTCGAGACGCTCGCGCACGAAATCGACCAATGCCGGGTCCGTCACCGACTGCCCGGAGAGGTTGATCGCCAGGCCGCCCAATGCGGCCAGCGCCCCGGGGTTCTGGCCGGCCCACTCGATGGCCTCGCGGATGATCCAGCGATCCACCAGGTGCATGCGCCGGTGCGCTTCGGCGGCCGCAATGAAGCTGCCGATATCCACCGCATTGCCGTCGTCGTCGAGTATGCCGAGCAGAACCTCGTAGTGGTGCGCGGCGCCGTCGTCGTCTCGCGTGAACGCGATCTTCTGGCCGCGCAGGCGCAGCGCTCCGTTTTCGAGGATATGCTCCAAGTGCATCAGGGATTCGAGCGTCTTTTCCGATTCCTCCTGCGGTCCCGCCTCGTTCGCGCGCATTGCCTTGTTGCAGCCTCCGCGCCGCGCGCCGCGGGTGGCTTGAGTGGCGAGCTTCAGGGTGGTGGTCATGCTGCCCTCGGCATCCGCCAGGTCGAGCACGCCGACGCTCAGGCACAGCGGGATCTTGCGGCCTTCCCACTCGATGCGTTGCGCGCTCACGGCGTCGCAGAAGCGCATGGCCGCAAGATGCGCTTCCTCGAGCGCGATGCCGGACAACAAGACAGCGAATTGATCGGCACCCAGATAGGCCGCGTCCGCGTCCATGTCGTCGAACACGGACAGCAGCATATCGGCGACGCTCGCCAGCATGTGATCGCTGGCGGCGAAGCCGAGGGATGTGCTGACCATGCGCGTCTGCTCGATTTCGATCCAGCACAGCACGGCGGCCGGCGGCGCATCGTCGGTGGCCGGCGCGCCGAGCGCCTTCTCCAGCAGCGGCTGAAAGCCGATGCGGTTCATGAGGCCGGTGACCGAGTCGCGTGTGTCGCGATCCTGCAATTGGCTTTGCAGGCGGTTCAGCAGGTGGTCTACGGAGCGTTTGGTCAAGCTCCGCTGATCACGCGTCAGCGGTTTGAAAGCGCCGGCGCACAGCCGTTGGGTAAGCTCTGCACGGGTCGTCTCCAGTGCGCGGATGCCGCTTTGCCCGACGAAGGTAAAGTCTTCGCGGTCCTCGCTGATCCAAACCAGGCGGATCTGTTTGCTGTTGCCGGCGTTGGTCTCGAGCAGCGCCCAGTCTCCCACCGCCAGCCTATCGATCGTCTTCTCGCCCGCGATCCAGCGTGCCTTGGCCTGCGGTTTGACTGGTGGCTTGATCTTGCTGAACGTGGTGGACAGGGGGATGAATATCTGCTGCTTCTCGGCCTGGCCCGCGTCGATGTTGTCGAGCAGCAGTTCCTTGAGCTCATCGAGCAGTTGCTCGCGCTGCAGCGGATCGAAGGAGGTCTCCAACAGCCCCTTGCGCAGGCGGGCCATCAGTACCGGGCGCTGCGCGCGCTCGTCGGTTGTCTGGTAGGGCTCGCCGCCGAGCTCGCGGATGAGCGTGTCCAATGTCTCCCAGGGCTCGCCGCTGCCGAGCTGCTCCATGCCGCCGCGAAGCGTGTCGAGCGTCAGATAGGCATGCCAGCAGGTCTTCAGCAGCTTCGGCACGATCTCGGGCACCAGATGACCGGTATAGCGCGCGTTCAGCGTCTCGCTGACCGCCTTTCGCACCTGCTTCAGCCGGTAACGTCCGATGCTGTTGCTGACGATGCGCTCGACGTTGAGCTGATAGCGCTGGCTTAGCTGCTGGGTCAGATGCTTGACTTGGGCGAGTGCGGTTCGGAATTTGTCCGACGTCGTGCGCGGATCGCTGGCCGCCTTCGCCACGATGGTGCTGACGGCTTGCGCGACCCGCTTCTCGCCCTCGGTTTGCCCGCCATCCTCGATCAGGCGGCCCAGATGCTCCAACTCGTTGATGAGCCCGCGCAGCGGGTTGCGCCGCTGCTGCAGGAATGCGGGCTCGCGCAGCATTTCCTGCTGCATGCTTTGGCTCAGCGCCCCGAGCCATGCGTTGGTCGTTCGCGGCACGTCGGGGTCTTGCGAGAGCATCGAGACCGTCTGCTCCGCGAGCTTGGCGTAGTGCTCCGGACGCGGCGGAAACAGCGTCATCGGGTCGAGCGCCGCAAATCCGCCGGCGGCCGGCGCCGATGCCTGCCCGTCGGGCGCTATCGCGGGCGCGGCGACGGTGGCGGCATCCGTTTGCGCATCGGTTTTCCGGCGCGGCTCGCGCTCCGGCGGGGGCGGCAGCGGCGGCAGTGCGTCGAGGTCCACCCCCGACTCACGCAACTTGGTCTGCATGCGGTCATAGAACGAGCCGAGACTGCGCTCGAGCACTTCCTGCGCGGCCGAGAACAGTTGCTCGCGGGCGATGGGGCCGAGTCCCTGACGGTCGGAGAACTCATTCAGCGTTTCGATAATGTGGTGCGGGCCGAAAGGCACCGCGGCAAAGCGGTTCGGCTGCTCGGTGCCGTCCTCGCTGTCGGCCAGCCGCCCGATCGAGGCCAACTGCGGGGCAAACTTCTGCTCCAGCCGATTGGCGACCTTGATCGCTTCGAGCCAATGCTCGAAGGCGTGCACGTCCACCAGCGAGAGCTCCGAGCCTGCATCGTCGCCGTCCGGCGAGAACGGGCCGGTCGGCGGCCGTTGCCGCGACGAGGCATAGTGGGAGCGGCCCGGACGCTGCGTCAGCAGATGGCCGACCAATTCCTGGCCGACAGTCTCGCTGGCCGTTTGAATTGCCGCGAGATCCTTGAGAATGGAGTGATAAACCTTGTCGCTCGCGGTGTAGCCCAGCTTTTCGTGGATTTCGCGGGCGCAGGTATCGAGCGTCTCGGCAAGCAACGCCTGCAGATGATCGCCCGCGAAACGCTTCGTGACCTCTTCGAACGCCGCCTGCGCATCGTCCACGGAAAGGTTGCTTGCATCGCCGGGTTTTTCCGCCTCCGGCTCGGCCGATGCGCACTGTCTAAGATGAGCGATGAAGTCCCGCGGAGGCTGGATGAAGATCGCACCGAAGCTCTCCGGCGTCAGGCGGACCACGCGTACGCGGGCGGGCTGAAAGGCGTTGACGTCCGTACCGGCCGGCATCAGTGTCAACTCATCGTCGACGCCGATCGGCGTCTTGGGGGCGATCAGTGGCGTAGCGAAGATGCCTTCGTCGCAATAATCGTCGACACGACAGAGCAGCGATTCCCGGTCGCGGGTGACCAGCTTGACTTCGAGCCGAGACGCATGGCGCGGGGCGCTCCGCCGCTCCTCGGAAGCCGGGGGTGCCGGGGTGGTGGTTGGGTCGGCGGAAGCGGACATCGGCGTGCGTTGCTCTGCGCGGGCTCCTTGGCAAACACGACACCATGCTTGCGCGTCGAAAACTCGACGTTGACGGTGGCGAGGTGCGACCGGCGTCGATCGCTAGGCACCTTTGAGTTACTCGACCCGCCGGTGCGCCTTGCGTGGCGGCCGTAAAAGCTTGTCGACGCCGCTGACGTACACGGAGCCGGCCGGCTTCCGCCGACCATCCCACGCATACGATGCCGTGTATGCCGGGGGCGAATCCGGAGCCGAACACTGTCGAATCTTAGCCGTCGCCCGCCGAGTGGACAAGACGTTGCTTAGGCCCGTTGCCAAGGCTTTGACCGATGTCTCGTTTCCGCGCTGTTCCGTGACCATGCCTACGGAGGCGCTTCGCCGACATGCCGTCGTCGGGGCGGGCAATTTCTTGCCGGAGTTTACACGGAGGTTGTCCGCGTCTGCGTCAACAGGGGAGAAGGGCTAGGTCAACATAGTACGAAGCGCTCACCAATCGGATCGATCCGATCGCTAGGCGGCGCGGAGGCCCGGTCGCTAGCCGCCGGTGGCGTTCATGTGCCGGAAGATGACGGGCTGCTCGCGCAAGTCGAAGTCATGGCCGCGGGGCTTGATGGCCATGGATTGGTGCAGAACGTCTTTCACGCGATCGTCGTCGGTGGGATTCGCGCGCAGTGCGCGGCGCAGGTCGGTCGAGTGCTCCTGGCCGAGGCACAGCAGCAGCCGGCCCTCGGCGGTGACACGCACGCGATTGCAGTCACCGCAGAAGTTGTGGCTGTGTGGGGAGATGAAGCCGACTCGGGTGTCGGTGCCGGCGACGTTCCAGTAGCGGGACGGGCCGCCGGTGGTTTCCGCCGAAGGAATCAGGTCAAAGCGTTGCGACAGGTCGGCGCGTATGTCGTCGCTGGAGTAATAGGCCTCGGCGCGGTCGTGGTCGCCGATGATGCCCAGCGGCATCTCCTCGATGAAACTGATGTCGATGCCGCGCTCGAGCGCAAACTGCACCAAGTCGCAGACCTCGTCGTGGTTGCGGTTCTTCAGCACGACGCTGTTGAGCTTGATGCGGCGGAAGCCCGTCGCCCGCGCGGCCTCGATGCCGGTGAGGGTCTTGTCGAGCTCGCCGAGGCGGGTGATGGCTTTGAAGCGCTCGGGTCGCAGCGAGTCCAGGCTGATATTGATACGCGTGACCCCGGCATCGCGCAGCGCGCCGGCGAAGCGCGGCAGCTGGGTTCCGTTGGTGGTCAGCGTCAGGTCACGTATGCCGGGCAAGGCGCCGAGCTGCTCGAACAGCCAGACCACATTACGCCGCACCAGCGGCTCGCCGCCGGTGATGCGGATCTTGTGCACGCCGAGCTCGCTGAAGCAGCGTCCGAGGCGGGCGATCTCCTCCAGTGTCAGCACGCGGGCCCGGGGCAGGAAGGTCATGTCTTCCGCCATGCAGTAGACGCAGCGCAGATCGCAGCGGTCGGTGACGGACATCCGCACATAGGTGATCCGGCGGCCGAAGCGATCGATCAGTTCCGTGCGCGGCTGGTCAGGGGCCGGCTGGGTCAGCGCAGACGCGCTTGCTTCGGACTGGTTTGCTTCCGACTGGAATGGTTCCGACTGATGTGGGGCCGATTCGGTCATGCTTATCGTTCTCGTGGCTGGTCGCACGCGGCTTCGGGGCCGGTGTGACTCGGAGCGGCGTGGCGAGGCGCTCGGGCAGTACAACCGCCTGCGCCGTGGCGGCCCGATAAAAGGGCCGCCACGGCCGGT
>JAIPFF010000001.1 GCA_021736785.1 Thiohalocapsa sp.
TAGGGGTTCATCGCCAGCGTGACGATGTCCTTGTTGCCGGTGCGCTCGCCGTTGCCGACCAGCGTGCCCTCTAGGCGACCGGCCCCGGCCAAAGGGGCCAGCCCCGCGGCGGCCGCGGCGCCGCCGCGGTCGTTGTGGGTGTGTACCGAGACGACGACGCTGTCGCGGCGCTTCAAATGCCGGCAGAACCATTCGACCTGGTCCGCGAAGACGTTCGGGCTCGCGACCTCCACCGTCGCCGGCAGATTCAGGATGCACGGGCGCTCCGGCGTCGGCTGCCAGACGTCGAGCACCGCATTGCAGACATCCACCGCATAGTCGAGCTCCGTGGACGTGAAGCTCTCCGGCGAGTACTGGAAGGTCCAGTCGGTGTCCGGGTATTTGGCGGCCTCGGCCTGGAGCATTGCCGCGCCTTCGGCCGCGATGGCCTTGACGCCGTCGCGGTCGCTGCCGAACACCCATTCGCGCTGCACCGGCGAGGTGGAGTTGTAGACGTGCACGATCGCGCGCGGCACGCCGTCGAGGGCCTCGAAGGTGCGCTTGATCAGGTGCTCGCGGGCCTGCACCAGCACCTGGATTGTCACGTCCTCCGGGATCTGCCCGGCCTCGATCAGCCAGCGCACGAAGTCGAAGTCCGGCTGGCTCGCGGCGGGAAAGCCCACCTCGATCTCCTTCAGGCCGAGATCCACCAGCAGCGACCACAGCGCCCGCTTCTGCTCGACATTCATCGGCGCGCGCAGCGCCTGGTTGCCGTCGCGCAGGTCGACGCTGGCCCACCGCGGGGCCTGCTCGACGACGCGGTCGGGCCACTGGCGGTCCGGCAACTGCACGGCCGGGCCGCGGGCGTAGCGGGTGTGATCGAAGGGCATGGTCTTGCTCGCTGTCTGTTGCTGTGGCTCGGTTTCGATCCGCGGGTTTTTGGGCCGCGGGTTTGGGTCCGCAAATGAACGCCAATGGACGCGGATATTCGGTTTATCGGCTTGCTTTCGGCAGATCGTGCCGACGTTGAAGGCCGCGCCCCGCCTCCGATGCCGTCGAGACATCCGATGCGGGGCGCTTGCCTGAAGCCGAGGCCCGAAGGGCCCGTCGCGTGGCACCGGGTTGGCCGCGCTTGCGCTCTTTGCTTGGGATTGGCCTTGTGGGCCGTGCCCGCCGCCGGCTTGTGGCCGACGGTGTTTAGAATGCAGCAAGCGGCCGCGCAGATGATTGCGAAGATGGCTGCGTCCTACCTTGTTTGCGCAATCTTCTGCTAGTCTTGGCGTCTAACTGCAGCATCGACGCCCGCCGCGCACGCATTTCTGCGCAGCACGTACTGAGCGAGGTCATCGTGGAGCGACAAGAAGCACTGCGCCTGCTCGCGCAAAGCAAGCCCGATCTGCAAGCCCGGTTCGGGATCACGCGGTTGGCGCTGTTCGGTTCCACGGCGCGAGATACGGCGAGGTCGGACAGCGACATCGATGTGCTCGTTGCGTTCGACGGTCCGGCGACTTCGGCGCGTTACTTCGGCGTGCAGTTCTACCTGGAGGATCTTCTGGGGCGGGCGGTCGATTTGGTCACCGAGAAGGCGCTGCGCCCGGAGATGCGACCCTACATCGACAGGGAGCGGGTCGATGTCTGACCCCGCCGACAGGGACCGGCACGCCGACGAGCTGAGCGGCACGTGGATGCATGCACGCCGCCGACGATCGTGAAGCTGGACAACTACGACAAGCGCATCCTCGAGATCCTTCAGCAGGACGGGCGCATCAGCAACCAGGAGCTTGCCGACCGCATCGGCCTGTCGCCGTCGCCGTGCCTGCGGCGGGTGCGGGCGCTGGAGGAGAGCGGCATCATCGCCGGCTACCGGGCCATGCTCGATGCCCGCAAGCTCGGCCTGAACCTGATCGCCTTCGTCAGCATCTCCATGGACCGCCACACGCCGGAGCGCTTCGCCAACTTCGACGCGCTGGTCGGCGCGCTGCCGGAGGTGCTGGAGTGCTCGCTGATCACCGGCCGCGACGCCGACTACCAGCTCAAGATCGTCGTCCGCGACATGGATGCCTACCAAGACCTGCTGCTGAACAAGCTGACCCGCATCGAAGGGGTCAGCGGCGTGCACTCCAGCTTCGTGCTGCGGCAGATCGTCGAGCGGACAGTGCTGCCGTTGGGCTGAATCGGGTTGCAACAGCAGCTTTCGCGGAGATGCTGCCGGCCCGCATCGGGGAGCACTTGCTCCGGGGTGTTACTCGGGCGCGCTTGCTCGACTAGACTCGGACAACGACGATCGCAACCGGTGGGTGGCATCATGCGGAAACAGGTCTTGCAGTACGAATCGCCGATCGACGCGCTGATCGCTGTCGCCAAGCGGTTAAGCCGTTACGAGGCGGAGGCGGGGATGGATTCCGAGCAGTTTTTCGCCCGCTATCGCAACGGCGAAATGGGCGACGACGCACGCGCTGTCGAATGGGCGAACGACTATCGTCACTTTCTCGCGCTGCGCGAGGATCTGAGCAAACGGTTGCATGAGGCTGCATAGCCGCCTCGAGACCTACCTGAGCTCGGTTGAGTACGCGCTGGCCGCGCTCGCGGACGCCGACGTCGAGGTCTACACGGAAGAGTTGCTGACTCCGGAGCGGGCAAACCTGCAAGTGCGCATCCGCTTCGGGAACGGGCGGCTCTTGGAGATTTCCGAAGCCGTTGTGGTTGCGGACGGTGAGTTGCAACACCTTGACTATCGATACCACTGCCAACGGCGCGACAATCGCCTCGTGTTTCGGTACGACACGGCGCCGCATTTCCCGGAGCTACCGGGCTATCCGCGGCACAAGCACCTGCCGAACCGAACGGTCCCCGCCGAGCGTCCTACGCTGTCGATGCTTGTTGTCGAAGCGTCTGCAGTGCCATAGCTGCTTCGGCCAGCCGGCCGTCTCCGCCGGCAGCGCGCAACAGACGGTGCTCGCTACACGTCATGCTACCGCCCCGTCCGCGATCGTCGCGCAGAACGCCCGCCAGCCCCCCAGCGCGCTGATGTCCCGCGCGCCTTCCGCCGCGAATCCCTCGCAGATGAACCCGGTCTCCCAGCTGCCGTCGTCGAGCTCGACGCGGCCGAGGCCGAGCGGCGCCGGGATGCCGGCGAGGAAGCTGCCGACTTGCTCGATGGGCAGGGACCAGACCTCGACCTGGATGGCGCTGCCGCCGTCCGGGGCGCGGATCAGGCCGGGCCGGTGGGGCGGGCCGCCGGGCAGTGCGTAGAAGCGGTAGCGCGGCGCGGTACGGGCGGCGCGGACCAGCCGGCCGCCGCGCTCGGTGAGCTGATGGTTCAGCGCCAGGCCGGACAGGTGGGCGCCGCAGACGACGATGTTGAGCGTCTGCGGTCGCGCGTCTTCGCCGGAAGCGGCTTGATCCAGAGCGGGCTCGGCGCGCCGGCCCGTGGCGCCCAGGGTCAGGCCCTGCGCCCGGTGCAGCCGATCCGCGATCCGCGCGAGCTTCGCATCGCTGAAGGCGGCGCCGAACAGTGTGACGCCGAAGGGCAAGCCGTCCGCGCGGAAGCCGGCCGGGACGGCCACGGCGGCCAGGTCGAGCAGGTTCATGAAGTTGGTGTAGGTGCCGAGGCGGCTGTTCAGCGCGATGGGCTCGGCCTCGACTTCGGCGATGCGGTAGATGGTCGGCGCCGTCGGCGTCAGCACGCAGTCCAGGTCGGCGAGGATGGCATCGCAGCGGCGCCTCAGCGCGGCCAGCCGGTATTGGGCCTTGAACGCGTCCACGGCGCGGGCTTCCTTGGCCGGCGCGATGATTTGCCGCGTCACGTCCAGCAGCGCATCGGGCTCGGCCTCGATGAAGTCCTGGATTGCGGCATAGCGCTCGGCGACCCACGGACCCTCGTAGAGCAGCCGCGCGGCCTCGGCGAAGGGCGTGAAGTCGATCTCGACCGGCGTGCCGCCGAGCGCGCGCAGCCGCGCGGCGGTGTCCGCGAACAGCCGGGCGCTAGCCTCGTCGCCGAAGCATTCGAGCTCCCGCGGCACGCCGAAGCGGAAGCGCCCGTCGGGCGCTTGGCCGGCGCTGCTCGCCGGCGCGGGTCGCGCGTACGGGTCGTCGGCGTCGAAATCGGCGGCAACGGCCATCACCGCCTGCGCATCGGCGACCCCCAGCGCGAAGATGCTCACGCAGTCGAGGGTCCGGCAGGCCGGAACGACACCCGCGGTCGACAGCAGCCCGCGCGTCGGCTTAATGCCGACGAGGTTATTGAACGCCGCCGGCACGCGCCCGGACCCGGCGGTGTCGGTGCCGAGTGAGAAGCTGGCCAGCCCTTGCGCGACGGCGACCGCCGAGCCCGAGCTGGAGCCGCCGGCGATGAATGCCGGGTCGAAGGCGTTCGGCGTGGCGCCGAAGGGCGAGCGGGTGCCGACCAGCCCGGTCGCGAACTGATCCAGGTTGGTCTTGCCGATCGGGATCGCGCCGGCCGCGATCAGCCGCTCGACCACGTGCGCCGAGCGCTCGGGCACATAGGCGAAGCGCGGGCACGCGGCCGTGGTCGGGACGCCGGCCAAGTCGATATTGTCCTTGATCGCGAACGGGATACCGTACAGCGGCAGCGCGGCCGGGTCCGACGCCTCGAGCCGGGCCAGGTACGGCTCCAGCTCGGCGTCGCTCAGCACATGTAGCCAGATAGGTCCCGGCACGCCGGCGCCGATGCGCTTGCGAATGTCGTCGATCAAATCCCTCGGCAACACCTCACCCGCGAGATAGCGGCCTCGCAAATGGCGGATGGAGAGCGTCATGGTTTGCTTTGTCATGGCTTGTCTTCGATGTTTACGCGGCGCCGGGCCGCCCGGCCGGGGAGCCCGACGCATGGCTTTCGGTGCTCGCAAGTCGCGCCCGCGGGGGGGCGGTCGAGCCCGATCCCTGCGCGCGATCACTGCCCTCTGCCGGCCTGTCCGAGCCGGCTTTGCCACCGCCCGGCAGGCGCCGTCCTCAACCGCCGACGTCGATCACCGCCAACGTCTGTCCCGGCGAGACTTGGGCGCCGGCCCGGCACAGCACGCGGGCGACGATGCCGGTGTCCACCGCGTGGATCGCGATCTCCATCTTCATGGACTCCAGCACCAGCAGCACCTGACCGGCCTCGACCCGGTCGCCGGGCTGAACGTCCAGCTGCCAGACGCTGCCGTGCACATGGCTTTCCACGGCGCGCTCGTGGTCGCCGAGGGCGGGCTCCTCGGGCTGCTCGTCGATGACCGCCGCGGCGCCGCTGCCGAGGTCCGCCTGGCCGGCGGCGGCCCAGCGCTCGCGCTCGGCGTCGAAGGCGGCCTGCTGGCGGCCCTTGAACGCGGCGATGGATTCCGCGTTTGCCGCCAGGAAGGCGTCGTAGTCGGCGAGCTCGAAGCGGGTCTCCTCGACGCGCAGCTTCAGCCCGCCGCGCGGGAAGGCCTCGCGCAGCTCCAGCAGTTCCTCCGCCGAGACCGGATAGAAACGGATCTGATCGAAGAAGCGCAGCAGCCAGGGCTGCTGGAAGTCCGCGGTCTTGCGGTAGCGGTTCCACATCTGCACCGTGCGGCCGACGAATTGGTAGCCGCCCGGGCCCTCCATGCCGTAGACGCAGAGATAGGAGCCGCCGATGCCCACCGCGTTCTCCGGCGTCCAGGTCCGCGCCGGGTTGTACTTGGTGGTGACCAGCCGATGGCGCGGATCCAGCGGTGTCGCCACCGGCGCGCCCAGGTAGACGTCGCCGAGGCCCATGACCAGATAACTGGCCTCGAAGACGATCCGGCGCACCTCGTCGATATTGTCGAGCCCGTTGATGCGGCGGATGAACTCGATATTGCTCGGGCACCAGGGCGCGTCCGGGCGCACCGACTGCATGTACTTGTCGATGGCCAGGCGCGTGGACGGGTCGTCCCAGGACAGGGGCAGGTGCACGATCCGGGCCGGCACGCCGGCGCCGTCGACGCCGCCGAGGTCCGCGTCCAGCGCGCGCAGGTGGTCGATCAGTCGCGTGAGCGGCAGCGCCTTGCTGTCGTAATGGACCTGCAGCGAGCGGATGCCCGGTGTCAGCTCCAAGACGCCTGAGATCGGATTCGCCTGCAGCGCCAGCATCAGCGCATGCACCCGAAAGCGCAGCCGGATGTCGAGCACCTGGGGTCCGTATTCCACCAGCAGGTACTTGTCGCCCGAGGGGCGGTAGACGACGCCGGTCGGGTGTGCGTCGTCGTCGAGCACCAGCACGCGCGGGTCGCCGGGGGGCACCGGCACGATGCTCGGGGCGCTGGCGGGTGCCGGAAGGCGCAGCGCATCGATCAGCGCCGTCTGCGCGCTCTCCAATGCCCGCGCAGCGGCCTGATCGATGGGGGCGAAGCGCACCCGATCACCGGGGCGCAGCTGGCCCAGCTTCCAGCGATCCGCCGCGACCACCGTGGCCGGGCAGACGAAGCCGCCCAGGCTCGGCCCGTCGGGCCCCAGGATGACCGGCATATCGCCGGTGAAGTCGACGGTGCCGATGGCGTAGGCGTTGTCGTGGATGTTCGACGGGTGCAGCCCGGCCTCGCCGCCGTCGGTCCGTGCCCAGGCGGGCTTGGGGCCGATCAGGCGCACGCCGGTGCGGCTGGAGTTGTAGTGCACTTCCCAGTCGGTGGCGAAGAAGGTCGCGATATCTTCGTCGGTGAAGAAGTCCGGCGCGCCGTGGGGGCCGTAGATGACGTGCAGCTGCCAGCGGTCGGTATAGACCGGCATCGCCTGCGGCGCCAAGCCGGGCGCGCCCGGCGCCGGCGCCTCGTCGGCGCACAGGTGCAGCACGTCGCCGACCTGCAGCGTGCGGCCGCCGTGGCCGCCGAATTGGCCCAGCGTAAAGGTCGCGCGGCTGCCCAGATAGGCCGGCACCTGGATGCCGCCGCGCACGGTCAGGTACGCCCGGGCGCCGGCGCCGGTCACTTGGCCGATGCGAAGCTCCGCGCCGGCGGGGACTTGGATGGGCCGCCACCAGGGCACCGGCGCGCCGTCCAGGGACGCGTCCATTTCGGCGCCGGTCAGGCAGACCCAGGCGCTGCCGCGAAAGCGCAGCGTCGGTCCGCTGACGGTCAGCTCCAAGCCCGCCGCGTCGGGCGGATTGCCGAGCAGCCGGTTGCCGAGCCGGAAGGCCAGGTCGTCCATGGGTCCGGACGGCGGTACGCCGACATCCCAATGGCCGACACGGCCCGGCCAGTCCTGCACCGTGGTCTGGGTGCCGGCCGCGAGTACGTCGATCGCGGGGCTTTTATAGCGGAAACCGTCCAGATAGCGGGTGCTGTGCGTTGCGGCCGCCAGCACCGGATCGGCCGCGACCTGTCGCAGCCAGGCCAGATTGGTCTCGATGCCGGCAAGCTCGGTGCGGGCCAGGGCGTCCGCGAGCTTGGCCAAGGCGCCGTCGCGGTCCGGCGCGCGCACGATCAGCTTCGCGAGCATGGGGTCGTAGAACGCGGGTACCTCGCTGCCGGCCTCGACCCAGGTGTCGCAGCGCACGCCGTCCGGCCAGACCACGCGGGTCAACAGCCCGGCGCTGGGCTGGAAGGCCTTGCCCGGGTCCTCGGCGTAGATGCGCGCCTGGATCGCGTGGCCGTCGGGGCGCGGTGCATGCAGCGCCAGATCCCGCAACTCGCCGGCACCGAGGCGCACCATCCATTCCACGAGATCGATGCCGGTGACGGCCTCGGTGACGCCGTGCTCCACCTGCAGCCGGGTGTTGACCTCGAGGAAGTAGAAGTCGCCGGTGTCCGGGTCGTAAATGAACTCCACGGTGCCGGCGGAGCGATAGCCCACCGACTCGCCGAGCCGGCGGGCGGTCTCCAGCATCCGCTCACGCACGATCTCGCCGAGGCCCGGCGCCGGCGTCTCCTCGATGACCTTTTGGTTGCGCCGCTGCAGCGAGCAGTCGCGCTCGCCCAGCGCCAGCACCCCGCCGGCGCCGTCGCCGAAGATCTGTACCTCTACGTGGCGGGCCTGCTCGACGAAGCGCTCGACGAAGATGCCGGCATTGGCGAAGTTGTTGCGCCCGAGCCGCTGCACGCTGTCGAAGGCATCGCCGAGCGTTCGCGGGTCGCGGCAGAGCTGCATGCCGATGCCGCCGCCGCCGGCCGTGCTTTTCAGCATCACCGGATAGCCGATGCGCTCGGCGGCGCGGCGGGCGTCCTCGGCATCGCCGAGCAGACCGGAGCCCGGCAACAGCGGCAGGCCGGCGGCCTCGGCCAGCGCGCGGGCGCTGTGCTTGAGGCCGAAGTCGCGCATCTGTTGCGGTGTCGGGCCCAGGAAGACGATGCCGCGGGCCTCGCAGGCCTCGGCAAAGGAGGCGTTCTCGGACAAGAAGCCGTAGCCCGGATGGATCGCGTCGGCACCGCTGGCCTCGGCCGCGGCAAGCACCTTCTCGGTGTCGAGATAGGACGCGCTGGCGGGTGCCGGGCCGATGCAGTGGGCCTCGTCCGCCTGGCTCACATGCAGCGCATGGGCGTCGGCCTCGGAGAAGACCGCGACCGATCCGACCCCCATGGTCTTCAGCGTGCGGATGATGCGGCACGCGATGGCACCGCGGTTGGCGATCAGGACCTTATCGAACATGAGACCGTCGCTGTCCGGGCGCGGGCCGTCCCGCGGTTGTCGGTTTCCCGCGGGGTCGTCCCCCCCGGGCTCTTGTCACAACGCCTCAATCCCAGATCAGCATCCGCGCCGGCGTCGGATTGTAGGCGTTGCAGGGATTGTTGAGCTGCGGGCAGTTGGACACCAGCACGATCACGTCCATCTCGGCGCGCAGTTCCACGTATTTGCCGGCGTCGGAGATGCCGTCTTCGAAGGTGAGCTTGCCCTCGGGCGTGACCGGCACGTTCATGAAGAAGTTGATGTTGCAGGTCAGGTCGCGCTTGCCCATGTCGTAGTCGGACTCCGCCAGCGCCAGCAGGTAGTTGTCGCGGCAATTGTGCATCGGGCGCTTTTCCAGCGCATAGCGCACCTGGTTCGACTCCGCCGCGCAGGCGCCGCCGAGGGTGTCGTGGCGTCCGCAGGTGTCGGCGACGATGGTCAGCATCACGTTGCCGTCCGTCGACAGCAGCCGCGAGCCGGTGGTCAGGTAGATGCTGCCCTGGGCGCGGATGGTGTCGGCGGCGCTGTAGCGCTCGGCCGGGTCGTGCGCGTTGTAGAACAGGGTGTCGACGGCTTGATTGCCCTCCAGATCCAGTATCCGAAGGGTCTGGCCCTTTCGAACCTCATGCAGCCAGGGGGCGCCGGCCGGTATCGTGTCGTCGTAGACGGCGCTCGCCGGGTCGAGGGTGCTTCGGGTCAGCTCGGTCATGACGGGCTCCTCAGTACTGGCAGTGGTAGATAGCCGTGTTCGCGAAGCCGCGGGTGTTCTCCTCGCAGCTGATGCGGCAGGGGTCGTCGTCGGCGGCCGGGTCCATAAGGTGGATGGTCAGCTCGATGGGCTTCGGCGACCACTCGAGGGCCGGGTCCAGCGGGTGCGGGCAGGTGTTCAGCACCACCAGGGTGTCCATCTCGGCGCGCAGATCCACGAAGGCGCCGGGCTTGGAGTTGGCCGGGTCGAAGATCATGCGTCCGCCGTCGTCGACGGTGACCTTGCTGAAGAAATTCACGTTGGGCACCAGGTCGCGCCGGCCGAGGCCCCATTTGCCGAGCTCGATCAGGAACAGCTCGCGGCCGTCGCGGTGGAAGGCGTTGCGGTGCTCCTGGTAGCGGGCCTCGCCGTAGCGCTCGCGCACCATGGCCGCGTTGCTGACCCCGCAGATCGGGTCATGCCAGCCGCAGCTGTCTTCGACCACGGACATCAGGATGCGGCCCATGTCGGAGTAGCAGACATGCCCCTTTGTCAGGAAGGCCGTGTGCTGGGCCTTCAGGGTGTCAGCCATGTTGTAGCGCTCGAGCTTTTCGTGGGCGTTGTAGAACAGCGCCGAGCAATTGCCGCCGCCGCGCAGGTCCGTCAGCCGCAGGCCGAAGCCGCGGCGGATGACGAAGGACCAGTTGCGGGCGCCGGGCAGGATGTCGCGGTGGACGATATGTTCGGGCGACAGGGCGTCGTGGCTCATGGTGTGGTTGCTCCTTTTCGGGCTCCGGCGCCGGCGTCGGCGCCCGCGGTCGGTTGCGCTGCCGGCCTTGTTTCGGACGCCTGCTCGGCCTCCGCGGACTGCGGCGCCAAGGCTTCCGAGCGACTGACGTCGGCCTCGATCCGCTCGAGCGTGCGCTGGTCGGCGCGCGCCACGGGCAGGTCGTAGGTCACGCCGGCACCGTAGGCCCGGGGCGCATCCGGGTCATGGCGCAGCTTGTCGAAGACCAAAAGCCGCGTGCCGAGGTGGAAGCCCTCTTTCAGGTCATGGGTGATCATGAAGACGGTCAGGTCGTTCTCGCGCCAGAGCCGCCCGACCAGTTGGTGCATGTCGGCGCGGATGCCGGGGTCGAGTGCGCCGAAGGGCTCGTCCAGCAGCAGGATGCGCGGGTGCATCACCAGTGATTGGGCCAGCGCCAGGCGCTGCTGCATGCCGCCGGACAGGGCATCCGGGTACTTCTCCAGCGCATGGCCGAGGCCGACGGCCTCGAGCATCGCCGCCGCCTCGTCGCGGGCGCGCCGGCGCTTGGCGCCGAATAGCCGCCCGCTCAGCGGCGCGCCGCGCAGTTCCAGGCCCAGCATCACGTTGCGCAGCGCGCTCAGATGCGGGAACACGGAGTAGCGCTGGAAGACGATGCCTCGATCCGGTCCGGGCTCCGCGGTCAGCGGCTCGCCGTCGAGCAGGATCTCGCCGCGGCTCGGGGACTCCTCGCCGAGCAGCAGCCGCAGGAAGGTGGTCTTGCCGCAGCCGGATGCGCCGACGATAGTGCAGAAATCGCCGGCGGCCACGGACAGATTGATGTGCTCCAGCACCACCTGCTCGCCGTACTCTTTCCATAGATTGCGAATCTCGATGCGGGCGGTCATGCATGCTCCTCCTTGCCGTGGTACCAGGGGAACAGCAGCCGCGAGAGCTGCTTCAGGCCCAGGTCGGTCAGGTACGCGAGCAGCGTGATCCAGGCCACGTAGGGCAGGATCACGTCCATGGCCAGGTAGCGGCGCACCAAAAAGATGCGGTAGCCGAGCCCCTCCGTGGAAGCGATGGCCTCGGCCGCGATCAGGAACAGCCAGGCGGCGCCGAGGGACAGGCGCACCGCATCGATCAGCCGCGGCAGCACCTGCGGCAGGATCACCCGCAGCATGATCTGCCAGGTGTTGCCGGCCAGGGTCTGGGCCTTGATCAGCTGCTCCCGCGGCAGTTCCTGTACCCGCTGCTGCAGGTCGCGGACGATGAAGGGCGCGATGCCGAACACGATCAGCACCACCTTAGACAACTCGCCGAGGCCGAAGACGATGAACAGGATCGGCAGCAGCGCGAGCGGCGGGATCAGCGACAGGCTCGCGACAAAGGGTGCGAGCCCGGCGCGCAGATAGGGCAGTGCGCCGAGCAGCACACCGAAGGTCAGCCCGATCAGCGCGGCAATGCCGACACCGAGCGCCAGCCGCTGCAGGCTTGCCGCCGTGTCCTTCCACAATTCGATGTCTCCGGAGCGCTTGCTGGGCTCCGTGGCCAGGCGCGAGACCGTCTCGCCGAGCGTCGCGAACGACGGCAGCAGTTTGTCGTTCGGGTTCGCGGTGAGGCGCGCGTCGGAGGCAAACGCGTAGACGATCACCACCAGCACGAACGGCAGCAGGCCGAGCAGCAGTGCGGCGCCGCGGCGCGGACGCTGGTTGATGATGCGCTTCATGGGGTCGCCTGCGATGGTTGCGGAGCGAGGGTGGCCGGAACCGAGCCCGCGGCCGAGGCGTGCGTGGCACCCCGGCAGCAGGATGGTCTTGGCGTCAGAGTGCGCCGTCGGCCGCCATCTGCATGTAGCTCGAATCGAAGCGCAGCTTCACGTTATCGCCGCTGCCCTGGATGCTGTCGTCGGGGAAGGCGATGCCGACGAAGCCCGCGTCCGCCGCGCCCTCGCCGAGCAGCCCGTGGTCGAACGAGAACCGGGCGACCTTCTGCATGGTCGCCGGCAAGGCGTCGCTGTTGACGAAGGCGACCGCGTCGGCGGGCTCGTAGAACATCTTGGTGCTGGCGAGCTGGGCGTCGTAGCCGGCGAGATCGGTGCCGGAGGCCTTGCCCATCGCCGTGCGGGCGGCGATCCCGGCCTCGTCGTCCTTCGACATGATGGACATGATCTCGTACCAGGCGCCGACCAGCGCCTTGCCCAGGGCGGGGTTCTCTTGCAGCGTCTCGGTGTTGACCACCAGCAGGTCGATGATCTCGCCCGGGATTTGGCTGGAGTCGAACACCTTGGTCGTGCCGGACATGCCGAGGATCTCCGAGACCAGAGGATTCCAGGTGACCACCGCGCTGATGCCGCCGGCGCCGAAGGCCGCAACCAGGTCCGCATCGGAGGTATTGACGACGGTGACGTCGCGCTCGCGTAAGCCGACGCTGTCGAGCGCGCGGGCCAGCAGATAATGGGACACCGACAGCTCCACCAGATTGACCTCCTGGCCGGCGATGTCCTTGAGCTCGGTCTTGTCCTTCAGGATCACGGCATCGTTGCCGTTGGAGAAGTCGCCGGTGATCAGCGCCGTGGAGTCGACGCCGCCAGCGGCCGGGATGGTCAGCGCATCCATGTTGGTCATCACGCAGCCGTCGAAGCCACCCGCGGTGTACTGGTTGATGGACTCGACGTAGTCGTTGATCTGCACGACCTCGATGTCGATGCCGTACTTGTCGGCCCATTTGTCGACGATGCCGGATTCGGCGCCGAAGCCCCAGGGCATCCAGCCGACGTAGATGCTCCAGGCGATGCGAAAGCTGTCCTTGGCCATCGCGCCCGCCGGCGCCAGCAAAGCGACGAGCAGGAGCGTGAGAAGAGCGACGGGGGGCGTGCGCGAACCGCGGACGGGCGGATGGGCTGTGCGGCGTTGAGACATGGGGATCTCCCGTTGTCGGTTACTTGGGGAACGGCCGAGGAGAACCTGGTGACAGGCGATCTCCCGGGCTTTTGTCCCGCCGTGTAACCTGTCGGGAGATGCGTGCCGACGCGGGTGCATCGGCGCGAAGCCGTCCGGGCAGGTCGGCAGCTCTCGGACCAGTCGCCCGCATCGTGCAGGCCGGAACCCTAGCCACCCATTGAGCCGAATTGTAGCGTTGAGTCGACGGCAGACTCGGGTGCCGGTCGGTCTCCTCGTAAAGAAGCTGTAAGCAGCTTCCGCGCCAGCTCATCCGGTCCGCAGTCGGCACCCGTCGCGCAGATGCGCCGGCGGCCGCGGCCGCGAACCGCCGAGATATTGAAGAAAGTCTTTTCAATCAAACATCTGGTGGTGACTGATCAGGCCGGATCGGCGCCTGCTTCTTCAGCTTTCCCGACGTCGCGGGCTGCCGCGTCGGCCCGCGTATACGCGCAGTGGTGCAGCTGCCGGATGCACCGGCGTGATGCGAAAGTCGGTTATTCGCCCTACACCGGTGCGCGGGAGGGCAGCATTGCCGCGGTCGCTTCCGCATGCCGGCGCAGGCGCGTCCGCCATCGCGCGTCGGGCTACTGTCGTGCCGGCCGAGCCGTCCGCAGGCCTGGTGCACGAGGTGAGCGGGCAAGCGCGGAAGTCGCCCGGTGCTACGGCCAGATGCCGCGCTGCGTGACCATGTGCGCGAACCGCTCCAGTGCCTCTACCAGCGCCGCCGAACGGTACGCGCACCAACGCGCACTTCCATGTCATCAGGGCCGCCAGGGAAACGACCTCGGTCAGCGACACCTGCGGATGGAAGCGAATGCCGCCCTTGCCGGGGCCGAGCAGCCGGTTGGCCGCACACGGTAGCCGACGAAGCTCTCGACGTGACCATCGTCCATTTCGATCGGCACATTGACCGTGATCGTGCGCCGGGCACGCGGGGGAAGTCGACCAGCCCCGGCTCGAGCATGTTCAGGTGGCGGCGGGCGCGGACGAACTGCAGATCGATGACCCGCTGTGGCGCAAGCTCGCCGCCGCGGGGGCCGTCGGTGCCGCCGGCCGCGTCCGCGCTCATCGGGCGCTCGGCGGCGTGGGCGGCACCGCCTCCATCTTCCAGATGTCGCGATTGTATTCGGCGATGGTCCGATCCGACGAGAAATAGCCGCTGCAAGCCGTGTTCAGGATTGCCATCCGCAGCCAGCGCTCGCGGTCGCGATAGGCTTCGCCGGCTTGCTGCTGCGCACGACAATAGCTCGCGAAGTCGGCGGCGGTGAGCCACGGGTCGTGGGGGCTGCGGATGCCGTGGAGAATCGGATCGAAGATACCGGGCTCGAACTGGCTGAAATGCCCGGACTCCAGCAGGCTCATGACCTCCAGCAGTGCCGGGTCGCCGGCGATGATGCCGTTCGGGTCGTAATTGCGGCGGGCCTGCTCGACTTCCGCGGCGGTCAGTCCGAACAGAAAGAAGTTCTCGTCACCCACATGGTCGCGGATCTCGATATTGGCGCCGTCGAGGGTGCCGATCGTCACGGCGCCGTTCATCATGAATTTCATGTTGCCCGTGCCCGATGCCTCCTTGCCCGCGGTGGAGATTTGCTCCGAGAGATCCGTCCCCGGGGCGAGCACTTCCATCACGGAGACCCGATAGTCCGGAATAAAGGCGACGCGCAGCATCCCGCTGACCTCAGAATCCGCATTGATCACCTTCGCAACGTTGTTGATCAGCTTGATGATCAGCTTCGCGATCTCGTAGCCGGGTGCCGCCTTGCCGCCGATCAGTACGCAGCGCGGCGCGCCGATATCGGCGTCGCCGCGCTTGATGCGTGTATAGAGATGGATCACGTGCAGGATGTTCAGTAACTGGCGCTTGTACTCGTGGATGCGCTTGACCTGGGTGTCGAACATGAAGTCGACCGGAAACTCGACGCCGCAGGTGGCCGCGACCATGTTGGCCAGGCGCTCTTTGTTGCCGCGTTTGATGGCGTCGAAGCGGTCGTGGAAGGCCGGGTCGTCGGCGTAGGGCGTGAGCTTCTCGAGCTGCCCGAGATCATGCACCCACTCTTTGCCGATGGTGTCGTCGAGCAGTTCCCGCAGCCCCGGGTTGCACATCGACAGCCAGCGCCGGGGCGTGACCCCGTTGGTCTTGTTGTTGAACTTCTCCGGCCAGAGCTCGAACCAGTCGCGGAACAGGCCCTGCTTGAGGAGCTCGGAGTGCAGCGCGGCGACGCCGTTGACCGAAAAGCTGCCGACGATGGCCAGGAACGCCATACGCACCTGCGGGTCGCCGCCTTCTTCGATCAGCGACATGCGTCGCTGACGGTCCATATCACCCGGCCAGCGCGCGGCCACCTGCGACAGAAAGCGCGCGTTGATCTCGTAGATGATCTCCAGGATGCGCGGCAGCAGGCTCTGGAACAGTCGCACCGGCCAGCGCTCCAGGGCCTCCGGCAGCAGGGTGTGATTCGTGTAGGCCATGGTGCGCGTGGTGATGCCCCAAGCCTCGTCCCAGTCCATGCCCTGCTCGTCGATCAGCTGGCGCATCAGCTCGGGGACGGAGACGGCCGGGTGGGTATCGTTGAGCTGGAAGCAGTTCTTGTCGGCGAATTGCGAGAAATCGCGCCCGTGCAGCCGCGTCCACTCGCGCATGACGTCCTTGATACTGGCGCTGGCGAGGAAGAACTGCTGGCGCAGCCTGAGCTCCTTTCCGCATTCGTTTGCGTCGTTCGGGTAGAGCACCATCGTGATGTGCTCCGCATCGTTCTTCGCGGCGACCGATTCCGGATAGCTGCCGGCGTTGAACTCGCCGAGGTCGAACTCGTCGGTGGCGGCGGCGGACCACAGGCGCAGGGTGTTGATGGTGTCGTTCTCGAAGCCCGGGATGGGAATGTCGTAGGGCACGGCGAGGACGTCATGGGTGTCGACCCAGCGCCGTTGAATGCGGCCGTTCTGATCCCGGTGCTCTTCGGTACGGCCGCCGAACTGGATGCGCTGGGTATATTCCGGGCGCTCGAGCTCCCAGGGGTTGCCATCCCGCAGCCAGTGATCGGGCTCCTCGACTTGGCGGCCGTTCTCGATCAGCTGTCGGAACATGCCGTACTCGTAGCGCAGTCCGTATCCCTTCACCGGCAGTTGCAGCGTTGCGCAGCTGTCGAGGAAGCAGGCGGCGAGCCGTCCGAGGCCGCCGTTGCCGAGCCCGGCGTCCATCTCCGCGGCTTCGATCTCCTCGTACAGCAGGCCCATGTCGTACAGGCTCCGGCGTGCCTCGTCGGCAATGCCTAGATTCAATAGGGCATTGCTCAGAGAGCGCCCCATCAGGAACTCCAGGGACAGATAAAAGGTTCGCTTGCAGTTGGCCTGGTCATGGGCGTGGCGCGTGCGTTTCCAGCGCTCCATCAAGCGGTCCCGCAGCGTAATCGCGAGGGCCTTGTACGGGTAGTAGGCGGAGCGGCAATCGCTGTCGCGGCCCAGCGTATGGGCGTAGTAGTGCTGAAAGTCGCGCCCGATGCCCTCCAAGTCCATGGGCAGCGGTGCCAGGTTGAATAACGCGTCTTTCGGCGAGCTCTGGCTTAAGTCTTTGAACGGAGACATGGTCTACCCCGAGATATTGATGATGAAAGCAACGGCGGGAGGCAACGGACTGCCGGGCATCCCGCTGGATGTTCGGATTGAGGGCTAAGATAACCCGCTCGGTGCGGCGGCGCGATAGGCCGGGACACCGTCAGCGCGTGTTTTTTTCAATGGGGTTCGAGAAAGGTCGGCAGCTTGCACGATGCTGGCGCGGCGACGGTGAACGATTCCCCGAACCGGTGCGCGAAACGCCTATTTCCTTCCTGTTGATCCGGGATCGGCTGATGGCCGTACCGGCGGCGCGTTGGGCATCAGTAGTAGATCGCGGTCACGCGCCAGCCGAAGAGCGTCGGTTCCATGCGCAAGTGCAGCGGGCTCGTGCCGTCGGCGGCGATCCGGACGCGAAAGCCGTCCGGCGGATCATAAAACGCATAGCGTACGGCCGGCAGAAAGCCGCCTTCACCGCTGCTGCGCTCGCGCAGCAGGCCGTGCAGCCATTCGAGCGTCACCGTGCGCTGTAGGGTTTCGTTGCCGGGGCGGCGGATGCCCTGCTCGATCCATCCGATGAAGGCATCGGAGACCTCGCCGATGTCGCTGTTCGCTTCCTTGTTGAGGCGCCGGCGGATTTGGTCGCGAACGGCTTGGATGTCGACGCTGTGCTCGAGCGCCGACGGCGGTTCGCTCGTGATCCGCTGGTTCAGTCGCCAGAGTCCGACATAGGGCCACAGCAGCAGGGCTGCCAGCACCAGCAGCAGCGACGGCCAGAGCCAGCGCGGAAGGCGCGGATGGCGGATGTTGTCGAGCAGCAGGCGCCGGGGGGCTCGCGTCACTGTGCCGACTCTGTCTGCAGGGCTTCGAGTTGCTCGCCCGCATCGAGCCATTGCGCCTCTGCCGCGTGCAGATCCGTATCGACCCGCTGCTTGTCCGCCAGCAGGGCCAGCAGCTTCGGCTTCGCGTCGTCGGTGTATAGACTCGGGTCCGCCAGACTCTGCTCGAAGCGCTCGCGCTCGGTCGTCAGGCTCTCGATCTTGCGCTCGAGCGCCTGCAAGCGCTTTCGCAGCGGCTGCAGCCGGGCGCGGGCTTGGGCTTCCCGCCGGCGCTGCTCCTTGCGCGAGCCGCCGCCGTCGTCCGCCGGCACCGCGGCGCTCGCCTGTGCCTGCGATCGTCCCGCCAGCCAGGCCGGATAGTCGTCCAGGCTACCGGAGAAGGGCGCGCAGCTGCCGTCGTGCACCAGCAGCAGGCTATCGCAGGTGATGCGCAGCAGGTGGCGGTCGTGGGACACAAGCACCATGGCCCCTTCGAACTCCTGCAGCGCCTCGCTCAGGGCGTGGCGCATCTCCAGATCGAGGTGGTTCGTGGGCTCGTCGAGGAGCAGCAGATTGGGGCGCAGATAGATGATCAGCGCCAGTGCGAGGCGTGCTTTCTCGCCGCCGGAGAAGGGCGCGACCGGGCTCGTCGCACGCTCGCCGCCGAAGTCGAAGCCGCCGAGATAGTCGCGCAGTTGCTGTTCCGGGCGCTGCGGATCGAGTCGCATCAAGTGCTGCAGCGGCGAATCATCCGGACGCAGCTGGTCCATCTGATGCTGGGCGAAATAGCCGACGTTGAGCCCCTGCGCGGCCAAGCGTTGCCCTGCCAGGGGCTCGATCTGGCCCGCCAGCAGTTTGATCAGCGTCGACTTGCCGGCGCCGTTCGGCCCGAGCAGCGCGATACGCTCGCCGGGCGTCAGGCTCAGGTCGATCCCTTCGAGCACCGGCCGCTCGCCATAGCCGGCGCTGACTTGCTCCAGGCGCAACAGCGGGTGCGGCTGCGACGCCGGTGCAGCGAAGGCGAACCGAAAAGGAGAGTCGACATGGGCCGGCGCGATCTGCTCCATGCGCTCGAGTGCCTTCAATCGGCTCTGGGCCTGGCGCGCCTTGGTCGCCTTGGCCCGGAAGCGGTCAACGAATTGTTTGACGTGAGCGATCTCGCGCTGCTGGCGCTCGTAGGCGGCGCGCTGTTGCGCCAGTTGCTCGGCGCGCTGGCGCTCGAAGGCGGAATAGCCACCGCTGTAGAGCTTCAGGCGACCCTGTGCGATATGGCAGACGGCGCCGACCACGGCATCGAGAAAGTCGCGGTCATGGGAGATCAGCAGCAGCGTGCCGGGATACTCGCGCAGCCAGGTCTCGAGCCAAATGACCGCGTCGAGGTCGAGGTGGTTGGTGGGCTCGTCGAGCAGCAGCAGATCGGAGCGGCACATGAGCGCCTGCGCCAGCGCCAGGCGCATCCGCCAGCCGCCGGAATAGCTCGAGATCGCCCGCCGCTCGTCGCCGATCGCAAAACCGAGCCCGTGCAGCAGCCTTGCCGCGCGGCTCTCGGCCTCGTAACCGCCGATGCTGTCGAGGCGCGCGTGCAGCTCGGCTTGACGCAGGCCGTCATCCGCGGCTTCCGCTTCGCGCAGCGCGGTCTGTGTTTCCCGGAGCTCTCTGTCCCCGTCGATAACGAACTCGATGGCCGGCCGATCGCCCCCGGGCGTCTGCTGGGCGACGTGAGCGATCTCCCAGCCGGCCGGCACCGAGACCGTGCCCCGGTCCGCGCCCAGTTCGCCGCGCAACAATGCGAACAGGCTCGACTTGCCGCAGCCATTGGCACCGATGACGCCGACCTTTTGGCCCGGATGTACGCGCAGATCGGCATCGTCGAATAACAGCCGGGTGTCGCGCCGCAATGCGACTCCGCTCAGTTGCAGCATTCAGCAGTCTCCGGGGGCGGCGGTCGGGTCGCTGTCGAGGCGTCGGTAGCCGATCGCTTCGCCCAGATGGGCCGTGCCGATGGCCTCGCTGCCGGCGAGATCGGCGATGGTGCGGCTCACCTTGAGCACCCGGTGATAGGCCCGCGCCGACAGACCGAGCTGCTTCAGAGCGCGGGTCAGCAGCGCGCGGCCGGCGGTATCCAACGCGCAGTCACGGTCGATTTCGGCGCCGGCCAGCGCGCTGTTGGGCTTGCCGGCCCGCTGCAGCTGCAGCTCCCGCGCGGTCTCCACCCGAGCGCGGACCGCATCGCTGGGCTCCGCGTGCGGGTCCGCCGGAGCGGCAACCTGATCCGGGGGCAGGCGCGGGACCTGCACTTGCAGGTCGATCCGATCGAGCAGAGGCCCCGAGATGCGGTTGCGATAACGCGCCACCTGCTCGGACGTGCAGCGGCAACGCCCGCTCTCGTCGCCCAAGTAGCCGCAAGGGCAGGGATTCATGGCCGCCACCAGCTGGAACCGGGCAGGGAAGTCCGCTTGCCGGGCGGCGCGCGAGATATGGATGCGCCCGGACTCGAGTGGCTCGCGCAGGACCTCGAGGACACGGCGGTCGAATTCGGGCAATTCGTCCAGAAACAGCACGCCGAGATGGGCCAGCGAGATCTCGCCCGGCCGGGGCACGCTGCCGCCGCCCACCAGGGCCACGCCGGACGCGGTGTGATGCGGGGAGCGGAACGGCCGTTCGCGCCAGCGCTCGGGATCGATGCCCGCACGGGAGCTGACGGATCTTACGGCGGCGCTCTGCAGGGCCTCGTCTTCGGTGAGCTCGGGCAGGATGCCGGGCAGGCGGTTCGCGAGCATGGACTTGCCGGTGCCCGGCGGGCCGACGAACAGCAGGCTGTGCGCCCCCGCCGCCGCGACCTCGAGCGCACGCTTGGCCTGCTGCTGGCCACGGACGTCGCCGAGGTCGGCGTAGCGCGGGCGCGCGCTGCGCAGCGCCGGCGCCGGCCGAGGCTCCAGGGGTGCACGGCCGTTCAGGTGCTCGCATACCTCGAGCAGGTGCTCGACCGGCAGCACGGTCAGGCCGTCCACCAGAGCCGCCTCGTCGGCGTTCGCGCGCGGCAGCACGAGCGCGCGCCCGGCGGCGCGTGCGGCGAGCGCTGCCGGCAGCACGCCGGTGACGGGGCGCAAGGCGCCGGTCAACGCCAGCTCGCCGAGAAACTCGTGGCGGGGGAGGGTGTCGGCGCGCACCTGATCGGACGCACCGAGGATACCGATGGCGATCGGAAGATCGAAGCGTCCGCCTTCCTTCGGCAGATCGGCAGGGGCCAGGTTGATGGTCACGCGGCCCGCCGGGAATCGGAAGTTGCCGTTGACGATGGCTCCGCGCACGCGATCCCTGCTCTCTTTGACGGCCATCTCCGGCAGACCGACGATGGACATGACGGGAAGTCCCGTGGCCGTCTGCACCTCGACGACCACTTCCGGTGCCTCGACGCCTTCACGGGCGCGGCTGTGCAGCACGCAGAGACCCATGCTGGCGGACCGGCGGCTGGCTCAGTCGGTCTGCTTCGGCTTTCGGTGCCCGGCACTGGCCGATCCCGTTCCGGCCGTTGCGGTCTTGGCCGATCGGGTTTTGGCCGCCGCCGGAGCAGCGGCCTCGAGCTCGGCGACTTTCGCCTCGAGGGCCTCGAGCTTCGAGCGCGTACGCGCAAGCACGGCCGCCTGGACGTCGAATTCATCGCGCGTCACCAGGTCGAGCTTATCCAGTCCGGATTCGAGCGTTGCTCGAAAGCTGCGAGTGACGTCTTCCTGCAACACTTGCACGCCTTTGGGCATGCTCGCCGCGAGTCGCCGTACGAGGTCGTCAAGTTGTTTCGGGTCGACCATTTGCTGATCCCTGGGGTGCGGTGATGTCTTCTAACGCCATTATAAGGGTAGGCGTCCGGGCGCGTTGGAGCAATTCTTTGCACCGTTCTAGTGCGCCCTACACCGTTTTTCCGTGTGCTATTGCACCGAATTTGCGCGCTTGTGTGTTGTATGTGGGCAACAGCGACGTCGTGAAGCGTTGGTTTCCCGGTACATCCTCGTTTTGGCACGACGGATGCTTGTCATCTAATCGCAATCCGCCCCCGCGGCGTATCACCCCAGCTAGGCGGTGCTGTCTCGAACGCCGCCCGCCACACGTGAAATAAGACAAGAGGTACAAAAAATGGAAAGCAAATTTGCCCGCACGGCCGCCGCGGTCGGCGCTTTGATGATCGGCACAACCTTGCTGCCGGTGTCTCCGGCCATGGCCCAAGAGCCGTGGTCGTTCTCCGCCAACATCGGCGCCGTTTCCAACTATATGTGGCGCGGCACCTCGCAAACCGGTGATCAACCGGCGATTCAGGGTGGCCTCGACGCCGGCCACGAGAGCGGCTTCTACGCCGGCACGTGGGTGTCCAATGTCGACTTCGGTGACGACGGGGCGAGCTATGAGCTCGACCTGTATACCGGTTTCGGCGGTGCCATCAACGACGACTTCAGCTACGACATTTCAGCCATTTACTACGCCTACCCGGACGGGCGAGATTCCGACTTCGCCGAGCTCGGCGCGAGCGGCACCTTCAAGTGGTTCACGCTCGGTCTTGCCTACACGGTGTACGGCGAGAACGATGACGGTCTCTTCGACGACGGGGACATCTACTACTACGCGGGGGTCGATCTTCCGCTGCCCTACGACTTCGGGTTCAGCCTGCGCGGCGGTTACTACGACTTCACCAACGGCGACGTGGAGATCGGTGTCGACGACGCCGGCTTCGCCATCACCGAAAGTGCGGATTACTGGAACTACGGCGCTTCCATCAGCCGCGACGCCGGCGATTTCGGCACCTTCGCGCTGAACTGGGACCAGAACAACGGCGATCAAAACGTCGGCTTCGATCCGGACCCGAAGTTTTGGGTGAGCTGGCTCAAGGAATTTTGAGCCGTCGCCGAGCGAGGCGCTTAAACCTTCTCTGCGCGGGGCCGCGAGGCCCTCGCGCTTTCGAACTCAACGGGGCTTAGACCAATGAAGCTGATCGCAGCCATCATCAAACCCTTCAAGCTCGACGACGTGCGAGAGGCGCTGGCCGACATCGGCGTCTCCGGCATCACCGTCATCGAGGTGAAGGGCTTCGGGCGTCAAAAGGGCCACACAGAGCTCTACCGCGGCGCCGAGTACGTCGTGGATTTCCTGCCCAAGATCAAGGTCGAGATCGCCGTCGACGATCCGCTCGTCGATCAGGTCATCGAGGCCATCAGCAATGCCGCACGCACAGGCAAGATCGGAGACGGCAAGATTTTCGTCTTCGACGTGGACCAAGTCATTCGAATCCGCACCGGTGAGACCGGTCCGGACGCGCTCTAACGTATCCACCAGGAGGTAACTCGCAGTGGAAGACAGCATTGTCCAACTCGCGTATTCACTGGATACGTTTTATTTTCTCATCTCCGGCGCCCTGGTCATGTGGATGGCCGCCGGGTTCGCGATGCTCGAGGCCGGCTTGGTCCGTGCCAAGAACACCGCCGAGATCCTGACCAAAAATGTCGCGCTCTACTCGATCGCGAGCATCATGTACATGGTGATCGGCTACGGCATCATGTATCCGGCCGGCGGCAACGGCGTGATCCCCCAGATCAACTGGAGCTTCATGTTCGGTGGCGACAACAGCGTCGAAGATGTGCTGGCCAGCGACGGCGACATCTACTACTCCGGCATGTCCGACTTCTTCTTCCAGGTCGTGTTCGTGGCAACCGCCATGTCCATCGTGTCCGGCGCCGTGGCCGAGCGCATGAAGCTCTGGGCCTTCCTGTTGTTCGCCGTGATCATGACCGGCTTCATCTACCCGGTCCAGGGCTACTGGAAGTGGGGCGGCGGCTGGCTCGACGGCCTCGGCTTCAACGACTTCGCCGGCTCCGGCATTGTGCACCTCGCGGGCGCCTCTGCAGCCCTGGCCGGTGTGCTGCTGCTCGGCGCGCGCAAGGGTAAGTACGGCAAGGACGGCTCCATCAATGCCATCCCCGGCGCCAATCTGCCGCTGGCCACGCTCGGTACCTTTATCCTCTGGCTCGGCTGGTTCGGGTTCAACGGCGGCTCGCAACTGGTGGTGTCGAACATCAGCGACGCCAACTCCGTCGCCGCTGTCTTCGTCAACACCAACATGGCTGCCGCCGGCGGTCTGGTGCTGGCGCTGATCACCGCGCGCCTGCTGTTCGGCAAGGCCGACCTGACCATGGCCCTGAACGGTGCGCTGGCCGGCCTGGTCGCCATTACCGCCGAGCCGCTGACGCCGAGCCCGTTGGCCGCGACCCTGATCGGCGGTGTCGGCGGCGTCATCGTGGTCTTTGCCATCCTGTCGCTCGACAAGCTGCGGGTGGATGATCCGGTCGGTGCCATTTCGGTGCACGGCGTGGTGGGTATGTGGGGCCTGATGGCGGTGCCGATCACCAACACCGATGCCACCTTCGGCGCGCAGGCCATCGGTCTGGGTGCAATCCTCGCCTGGGTCTTCATCACCTCCTTCATCGTCTGGCTCCTGATCAAATTGATCATGGGCATCCGCGTCAGCGAAGAAGAGGAGTACGAGGGCGTCGATGTCGGAGAGTGCGGCCTCGAGGCTTATCCGGAGTTCGTCGGAGCTCGAGGCGCCGGGAAGTAGCGTCAGACCATCAGACGCGTCATGCTTGCAGCGGGGCCCTCGGGCCCCGTTTTCGTTTGCGGGCGGGTCAGAACATGTAAGTTGCGATCAAGCGCACGTGACTCATCGTGGCGTCGGCCTTGTTGCCGCTGACCGGGTTCACGAAGCCGTCGTACTCGCTGGTACGGTTGACGTAAAACAGGCGCAGGCCCAGTCCCTTGATCTGCTTCGGTTTATAGTCCAGCACGAGATCGAGCTCCGTGGCATCGCTGGTCGGTCTCGCCAGCGGCGTCACGTTCGGCACCGCACCGAGCGTCTCCGACTGGCCGTAATCGAACCAAGCGGCCATAAAGCGCAGACCCGGGATGATCTCGTAGCTCCCGCGCACGCCCCATGCATCGACATTTTCGCGGTAGGCGTTGCGGGAGAAGATCGAGCCGGTATAGGCCGGGTCGCCGCCGAAGGCGTTGAAGAACGCGGTGTCGCCGGATGAATGGTTGTACATCGCGTGGGCGGTCCACTTCTTCTTCGGGCCGATCAGGCCCGCTTTGAGGCCGATCAGGTTGTAGTCGAGATCGCCGTCGCCGAAGTTGGCTCGGATTGCCGTGCTGCTGGCGCCGTGGATGCCCCGCGTGCCGTCGCCGACGTCATCCTGGCGAAGGTACTGCGCGCCGAGATCGAGCTTCATACCCTCCAATGGAATCTTGGCGTCGATATCCAGGTAGACGCTGTTGGCGATGTCGTCGGTGTAGAAATTCCAAAGCCCGACCTTGGTGTTGGGCAGGCCGCTGTAGACGACGGATGCGACGGTCAGGCCGGCGATGTCGTCCGCATTCGGGCCCAGGGCGATCTGTCCGAGATTGAGGAACTCGGCTTGGCCGAGACCGTCCTGGCTCGGCAGCTGCGCCGCACCCGCCGTACCGGTCGCTTCGCCGATAAAACCGAAGTCGGTCATCGCCCGCGTGCCGAAGGACATCTGCGTGATCTGACTCAAAGAGATGTCCAAGCCCTTGATCGGCTTGGCGCCGACCCGTAACGCGGTGTAGGAGTTGGGGACGTGGTTGTAGGTGTTTTTCGTCAGCGGCGTGTCGATCTGATCCCGGCCCGCAAAGGCATAGACGTTCTCGCTCCGGTACGTGACACCCACGGCGTTGAGCTGTCCCTTTTGCTCGCCTTCGTCGGCCAGGAACATGCCCCGCGCGGTGCGTTCCTTGCCGACCTCGGGGTCGAAATCCGTCGTGCCGAAAATGTCCCCGTTCAGGTAGGCGGCAGCCGCGAAGCTGAACCCGTTCCAAGTCGGGCTTATATACCTGCCCATCAACGAATAAGAGTTGCCGCTGCTAGGGTCCCAGCCGTTCTCTTCGGCGGCGAGGATGCTCATGGCGCGCACCCGGCCAATAAATGTCCCGTAGTCGGTGCCGGCATAGTTCAGGTCGAGCGCGACGGCGCTGCCGGCGGCCGTGAGTCCGACGCCGGCGATGAATAGTTTTCGTAGCATAGTTTCGTCCATCCTCGTTTTTGTCTTCGGAAAAAGGTCTGCCGAGCGGTGCTCCGATGGCCGTTGGCGGCATCGTGAGACCGTTGGGTAGCGCCCCCCCATTGATGCGTTGCGAGATTGCATCGCCGAGACAAGATTAATACAACATTGTTGTACCGGCGACTCGTTGTGGTCGAAAAAACGACGGATGACGACATTTTCAGCCGGTTGATTTACCTGGATCATGCGCCGAGCCGAAATCGAGTGCGGTGCAGTGTCCTCGGCGGCGCACTACCGCCGTCGGCGCTTGCCGCCGTCCGCTACGGCCCGCGGCGGTCCGGTACGGTCCCCTCCAGGGGGGGGCGGTGCGGCATGCCGGGCGCGCGCCGCTGACGACCGCACCTACGGGGAACCCCCGAGCCGTTTCTCGGTCTTGTTTGCGGGACGTTATAAAGTTACTTTTGATTCATGAGCGCACTATTTGTTTTGCAGACCGCGCGGCGCCGACTCGCGGCGGTGACACTGCTGTCTCTCGGTCTCTGCGGTGCACCGGCTCTGGCCGAGCCGCTGTCGGTGTTCGTCAGCGTGCTTCCGCTCGAAACCTTCGTCGAGCAGGTGGGCGGCGAGCGAGTCGACGTTCGCGTGATGGTGATGCCCGGACAGAGTCCCGCCACCTACGAGCCGTCGCCGAAGCAGATCGCGGCGCTCGCGGAGGCCGATCTCTACATCCGCATCGGCGTTCCCTTCGAGCAGGCCTGGATGGATCGAATCCGCGCCGCGAATCCGGATATGCCGGTGCTGGATCTGCGCGAGGGCTTGCCGCTGCGTCGGTTGGAAAACCATACGCACGACGAGCATGGCCACGAGCATGGCCACGAGCACGCGCCGGATCATGCCCACGAAGGGGCCCACGATCATGCCGAGTCCGAAGCGGCTGATCCGATGGATCCGCATATCTGGACCAGTCCACGCATGGTTCGGCTGATGGCGGAGTCGATTCGCGATGCGCTGTCGCGGCTCGACCCGGCAGGGACGCAGGCCTATGCGGTCAATCAATCGGCATTCGACGAACGACTGCAGACGCTGGATGCCGAGCTCGCCGCGATGCTGAGCGAGATCCAAGACCGAAGCTTCCTCGTTTATCACCCTGCCTGGGGCTATTTCGCCGATGCCTACGGCTTGGAGCAGGTGCCGATCGAGCTGAGCGGAAAAGAGCCGGGTCCGCGTCGTTTGGCGCAGCTCGTCGACCAGGCCAAGGAGGCCGGGGCGCGCGTCATCCTCGTACAGCCGCAGTTCGACCAGCGTGCCGCGAAACAGGTTGCCCGCGCCATCGGCGGCCGCGTCGAGGCCATGAATCCGCTGTCTGCGGACTATGCAGAGACGCTGCGTGCACTGGCGGCGCTGCTGGTCGAGGCCTACGCCGCTTCCGGAGACGCGCGGTGAGGTCCGATGCAGGCACTGTCGTCGATATCGGACAGGTGCGCTTCTCTTATGGTGCCGCGCCGGTGCTCGAGGACGTTGACTTGCGCGTCGCCGACGGTGAGTTTCTGGGCTTGGTCGGGCCGAACGCCGGCGGCAAGAGTACGCTGCTGAAGCTCATTCTCGGCCTGCTGGAGCCGCAGGCGGGACGCATCTCCGTGCTCGGGCGCAGCCCCCGCCAGGCGAGGCGTGACGTCGGCTACGTGCCGCAGTATCCGGCCTTCCCGCGCGACTTTCCCATCAGCGTCGAGGACGTGGTCTTGATGGGGCGTCTCGGGCTCGGTCCGGTCGTGGGCCGCTATCGGGCGGAAGATCGCGCGGCGGCGGATGCCGCGCTGACCGAAGTCGAGGCACGCGATTTTCGACACCGGCAGATCGGCACGCTGTCGGGCGGACAGCTGCAACGCGTGCTGCTTGCCCGTGCGTTGGTGGGGGAGCCGTCCCTGCTGATCCTGGACGAGCCCACCGCCAACATCGACCAGCGGCTCGAGGGGGAGATTTTCGAACTGCTGGCCGAGCTCAATAAGCGTTTGACCATCGTCGTCGTCTCTCACGATATCGCCTTCATCTCCGGCTATGTCAGCCGCGTGGCGTGCCTGAACCGAACGCTGGTCTGCCATCGAACCGACGATATCGACGGGCAGACGATCAGCGAGCTCTACGGCGAGGATGTCCGCCTCATCAGCCACAGCCACCTGCATGGTGCCGAGCACGTCGATGCCTGAGTTCTTCACCGCCTTGCTGGAGCACGCCTTCCTGCAGCAGGCGCTGCTGGCGGGGCTGCTGGCGAGTATCGGCTGCGGACTGATCGGACCGTTCGTCGTCGTCAAAAGGATCACATTCCTGGCCGGCGGTATTGCGCACTCGGTGCTCGGCGGTATGGGAGCGGCCGTCTACTTCGGGCTCGATCCGCTGTTGGGCGCCCTGCTCGCGGCGGTGGCCGCGGCGCTGCTGATCGGTTCCGTGCGCCTTGCCTGGCGAACCGGCGAGGACACCACCATCGGCGCGCTGTGGGCGATCGGCATGGCGGTCGGCGTCATTTTCATCTCGCGCACGCCCGGTTACGCCACCGACCTCATGAGCTTCCTGTTCGGAAACATCCTGCTGGTGCCCACCCGCGAGCTCTGGTTCATGGCGGCACTGGATCTGCTGTTGCTGCTCGCGGTGCTGATGTTCTTCCGTCAATTCGTCGCCGTCGCTTTCGACGAGGAGTTCGCTCGGCTGCGTGGTGTTCCGGTGACGTTCTTCTATCTGCTGCTGCTGGTCCTGGTGGCCGTGACCGTGGTGCTGATGATTCAAGTGGTCGGGCTGATCCTGGTCATCGCGCTGCTGACATTGCCCGCCGCCGTTGCCGGGCAGTGGACCCATTCATTGTCGGCGATGATGCTGACCGCAATGTTGCTGGGTACGGCGCTGACCGGCACCGGGCTCGGTCTCGCCTATGCGCCGGACCTGCCCGCGGGGCCGACCATTATCCTGCTGGCGGGCGGGCTCTATCTGCTGTCGGCTGCAGCGGTGCATATCCGTCAACGCCGCCGAGTCCGGCGTGCCTTACTGCAGCCGTCATCGACGCGATGAAACCGGAGGCCTGTGATGGACGAGCGCACGCTTGAGAAGGCGCTGGCCCGGGCGGAGGCACTGTGCGCCGAGCGCGGCGTCAGGCTCACGCCCCAGCGCCGGCGGGTGCTGGAACTGGTGTGCCGCGCCGGCCATCCCATCGGTGCCTACGATATTCTGAGCCAGATCCGCGAGGGCGCCGCCGCGGCGCCGCCGACGGTGTACCGCGCGCTCGATTTCCTTCTGGAGCAAGGGCTGGTACATAAGCTGGAAACCCTGCACGCCTATATCGGCTGTACCCATCCGGAGCATCCCCACAGCAGTCAGTTTTTGATCTGTGCCGATTGCGGCGACGTCACCGAGCTGGAAGACGAATCCATTGTCGGCAGCCTGCGAACGGCGGCCGCCGAGACCGGATTCAAGCCAAGCCGGCCGATCGTCGAAGTAATCGGGACTTGCGCCAACTGTGCGCTGAAGCCGCCGCGCAAGTGAGTGGCCTCGGTGCCGAGCCGGCGTTCCGGTCGACGATACGACGAGCAACTTTGATCGAAGAGGTGCGCATGAGAAAGGCAAATAACGGGACGATGGCTTACCTGCTGCTGACGGCGCTCGGGGTCGCCGGCGCCGCGGCGGCGGGCGAAGGGCACGATCACCAGCACCGCGAGCACGATGCCCATGTGCACGGTGTCGCAAGCCTCAATGTTGCCGTGGACGGCGACAAGCTGTTGATCGAGCTCGATAGCCCGGCTGTCAATCTAGTCGGTTTCGAGCACGCGCCGCGGGACGACGCCCAGCGCGCGGCCGTCGCGAAGGTCAAGGAACAGCTCGCGGACGGTGCGGCATTATTTGTTGCCGACGCCGCCGCGGGATGCACGCTCGACACCCACGCGATCGACATGGCGTTGGCGAAGCACGACGAGGCAGCGCACGATCACGATCACGATCACGACCACGTCGAGGCCGGCGATGGTGACCATGCCCACGGAGAGGAGACCGCGCACGCCGATGCGCATGATCACGACGGCGACACGCATTCCGACGTCCACGTCGAGTACGCGTTTACCTGCGCGAATCCGCAGGCCTTGTCGACCCTGGACGTGCGGCTGTTCGAGGTCTTTCCGGGTACGGAGCGCCTGCGCGTGCAGACCATCTCGGCGGCGGGCCAGAACGCGGCCGAGCTGACGTCCGCGAGCCACCGGCTGCCGCTCTGACGCCCATGGCTCAAGCAAGGCTGCAGAGGCACGCAACGGGCTGTGGCGCGTCGGCGGTCGTCGCCGGGCCGCCGTCCGGCTCGGGCTCGGGCTCGGTCGCATTGTCCCGCGTCGAGCCCGACCCGGCGTCGGGCGCGGGACATGATCGGCGCTCGAGCGCCGAGCGTCGCTCGGGCGGTAGCCCGGTCCCCGTCTCGGAACAGGGCAACGCCCCGGGCGCGAAAGGTGACGCCGAATCCCGAGATGCCGGATCCGGCGATGCCCGATCTGCCGAACAGGCGGTCGTGGACCTGGAGGGGGTGCATTTCCGCTGGCGCGGGTCCGGGCCCGACGTGCTCGTTCTGGACAGGCTGCGGGTCGCGCGCGGCGAGCGGCTGTTCATCGAAGGCCCGAGCGGCAGCGGCAAGAGCACGCTGCTCGGGTTGCTCGCGGGGGTCACCGTGCCCCGGCTCGGCAGCGTGCGCGTGCTCGGCCAATCGCTGGAGGCGCTGGACGGTCCCGGCCGGGACCATTTTCGCGCCCATCACATCGGCTACATCTTCCAGATGTTCAACCTGATCCCGTATCTGAGCATCATCGAGAATGTCACCCTCCCTTGCCGTTTCTCGGTCAAGCGCCGCGAGCGGGCCCGGCGCCGCTCGGCGGATCTCGCCACGGAGGCGCGCCGCCTGCTCGGGCATCTGGACTTGGCCGACCCCGAATTGCTGGCGCGCCCGGTGAACGAGCTCAGCGTCGGCCAGCAGCAACGGGTCGCCGCAGCCCGCGCGCTGATGGGCTCACCGGAGATTCTGATCGCCGACGAGCCCACATCATCCCTGGATGCCGACCGCCGCCAAGCGTTTGTCCGGCTGCTGTTCGAGGAATGCGCCGAGGCCGGCTCGACGCTGATCTTCGTCAGCCACGACGCGAGCCTGGAACCCTTGTTCGATCGCACGCTGCGCTTGGCGGAAGTCAACGCTGCCGGCGCCGCAAAGCCTGCCGGCTGAAGCCGCGGCAGGGCCGGGCGCGCCGCGCGGCACGGCGTCGGCGGGCGCCGGCAACGTTGTCCCGGCCGGCATGGCCGGCATGGCCGGCAGCCGCCTGGGTCGCTGGGCATCGATGTGTGTCCGAGCTCGAGGACGGCGCTCGGGACATGGCGTAGCCGGCGCTCGACGGGAGCTTCATGCCCATCCGGGGCCGCGAGCTTCGGCTGCCGACGCTTGTCACGCCGCCCGCGGCGGTGTCTCCACGAACAGCGCCTCCAACAGATCTCCGATGCGGGTCTGGCGGGCATGGCGCAGCACCACGTCCACCGGCGCCAGGTCGGGCAGGCCGGATTCGGCGCCGATCAGCGCGGCGCCCGCGGTCAGCGCGTGCTCGGTGCGGGCGGTGACGCCGAGGCCGTTTTTCACCGCTGCCATCAGGCCCGGCAGACTCGTGGTTGTGTAGGCCATGCGCCAGGGGATGCCGGCGCGGTTGAGCGCGTCGATCGCGGCCTGGCGGAAGGTGCAGGGCGGCGAGAACGTCGCCAGCGCAAGCGGCTTCTCGCGGTCGCGCTCGAAGCCCTCGGGGCCGATCCAGCGCAGCCGCGCCTGGCCCAGCACCCGGCTCGCCGTGCCCGTGCCGCTGCCGCCGCGCTGCACGGTCAGGATCAGGTCGTAGTCGCCGCGCTCGAAGGCGGCGGTGAGCTCTTGGGTGAAGCCCGTGTGCACGTCGAGCCGCACCCTGGGGTAGCTGCGCGCGAACTGGGCCAGCAATTCCGGGAACGGTCCTTCGGACAGGCCCTGGGCGACGCCGAGACGTACCTCCCCTTCGAGCGCGCTCTCGCTGACCGCGGCCACCGCGGCCTCGTGCATCGCCAGCAGGCGCTTGGCATGACCCATGAAACGCTCGCCGGCGGCAGTGAGCCGGCGCTTTCGTCCATCGGCCTCGAACAGCGCCGTGCCGAGCTCCTGCTCGAGTCGGTGGATCTGCTGACTGACCGTGGACTGGGTCTTGTGCAATCGGTGCGCGGCTCGGTTGAAGCCGTCGAGCTCGACAACGCTGACGAAGGTGCGCAGCAGATCGGTGGTCAGGTTCGGGGTGCGGGGCATCGCTCTCGCCGCACGTGCGGCCGGAATGTTCGTCGATCGCGATAGGTTAGTCCAAAAAACATCGTTGGAACGAACAATCCCTGCGCCCTAGGCTTTGTCCACGGCGCCGTTCGCCGCACAATGGCGGCTTTGTTGCCGAGATCGCGACGAGCGCCGCCTGCCGTCCGCCCGAAACGCTTCGCAGTCCGTGCTTCATCGGCCCAGGCAGCCCGACGGACCGCACCACAGACCGAGGTTGACCGATGACCCAAAAGCTCAATCGCTATAGTTCCCGCATCACCGAGCCCAAGTCCCAGGGCGCATCCCAGGCCATGCTCTACGCCACCGGCCTCACCGAGGCCGACCTGGGCAAGCCGCTGGTGGGCATCGCCGGCGTCTATCTGGAGGGCAATCCGTGCAACATGCACGTGCTCGACCTGGCCGAGCGGATCAAGGCCGGCACCGACGAGGCGGATCTGATCGGCTATCGGTTCAACACCATCGGCGTCAGCGACGGCATCCCGATGGGCACCGAGGGTATGAGCTATTCGCTGCAGTCGCGCGACATCATCGCCGACTCGGTGGAAACCGTCATGGGTGCGCTCTGGTACGACGGCCTGATCGCCATCCCCGGCTGCGACAAGAACATGCCGGGCGTCGTGATGGCCATGGGCCGGCTGAACCGCCCGGGCATCGTTGTGTACGGCGGCACCATCCGCGCCGGCCACGGCAAGAACGGCGAGCCGCTGGACATCGTCTCCGCGTTTCAGAGCTACGGCCAGTTCATCGCCGGCAAGATCGACGAGGAAGAGCGCCAAGACATCGTCCGCCACGCCTGCCCCGGCCCCGGGGCCTGCGGCGGTATGTACACGGCCAACACCATGGCCTCGGCCATCGAGGCGCTGGGCATGTCGCTGCCCTACAGCGCGTCGCTGCCCGCCAATGATCCGGGCAAGCTCGACGAGTGCCGCCGCGCCGGCATCGCGATGCGCACCCTGCTGGAGCGCGACATCAAGCCGCGGGACGTCATGACCCGGGCGGCGTTCGACAACGCGCTTGCGATCGTCATGGCGCTGGGCGGTTCCACCAATGCCGTGCTGCACCTGATCGCGATGTCGCGCTCAGTGGGGGTCGATCTGACCCTCGAAGACGTCCAGGCCGCGAGCGACCGCACCCCTTTCCTGGCCGACCTGAAGCCCAGCGGCCGCTACGTGATGGAGGACCTGCACGCGGTGGGCGGCACGCCGGCGGTGATGAAATACCTGCTCGAGCAGGGCCTGATGACGGGCGACTGTCTGACGATCACCGGCCGCACGCTGGCGGAGAACCTGGACGAGCTGCCGGGTCTCGCCGAGGGGCAGCAGATCATCATGCCGGTGGACAAGCCGATCAAGGAGACCGCGCACATCCAGATTCTGGCGGGCAATCTCGCCCCAGAGGGCGCCGTCGCCAAGATCACCGGCAAGGAGGGCCTGCGCTTCCAAGGTCCGGCGCGGGTGTTCGACGCCGAGGAAGACATGCTGCATGCGCTGGAAGACGGCAAGATTCGGAAGGGCGACGTCGTCGTGATCCGCTACGAGGGCCCGAAGGGCGGCCCCGGCATGCCGGAGATGCTGACCCCGACCTCCGCGATCATGGGCGCAGGCCTCGGCAAGGACGTCGCGCTGATCACCGACGGGCGCTTCTCGGGCGGCTCCCACGGCTTCATCATCGGCCACGTCTGCCCCGAGGCCCAGGAAGGCGGCCCCATCGCGCTGATCCAAGACGGGGACATGGTCACGATCGACGCCGGCGAGCGGCTGCTCGGCGTCGACGTGGACGACGCCGAAATGCAACGCCGTCGAGACGCCTGGAGCATGCCCCCGTACGAGGCCGAGCGCGGGACCCTCTACAAGTACATCAAAAACGTGAAGTCCGCGTCCGAGGGCTGCGTGACGGACGAATAGCCTCCGCGAATCGCACCGCGGGCAGCCGGCGCAGGGGAACCGCTCCCTTGTGCGGCCGGCTGCCGCGGGCCGCGGTTGGCGCGCGCGACCCGCGCCGTCGTTTTTGGCTCGGTGCCCGGCTCCGTACGCACGCGACGATGGCCGATACGGGCCCGATACGCGACCGTCGAGACGCGCTGATACCGCCATCGCGAAATTTTCTGTGCGGCGGACACGGCCTTTATGTACCCTATTGCACCGCCTGAGCGCAGACTTCTTTGCGTGCCGTCCAGTTCGTATTGCAGCAGATGGCCAACATCCCCGAATACCGCATTCCCGATATCACAGAGACCGAGCCGCGGGTCTTGAGCGCGACCCGTAAGCAACGCGACGGCCGAAACATCGCGGCTCGACCGGCCGATGCCGAGGCGCGCATCAATTCGTCCGACCGCGAGCTGACCCCCCGCCCGGTGATTGTCCGGCGGTCGGAGGACGGCTTTACCTTCGTGATCATCAAGACCGGCCAGCGCAATGACCGCTGCCGATTCGTCTACAAGCCCTGCAAGCAGATTGACACCGGCACCCGCGAGTACCATGACCTCGCCGAATGCACGGTGGCGCTGCGGCAGGTCCGGGCCGACCATGTGGCCGAGGAGCACGGAGACCTGCCTGCACGCTGAGTCCCGTGCGCGCACGACGTGCGCCGGGGCCGCTCGAGACGCCGATTCCGACACAACGTACGAGGGGACCTCCCATGACCGCGAAGAATGCCTTCTATGCCCAGTCCGGCGGCGTGACAGCCGTCATCAATGCATCGGCCTGCGGCGTCATCGAGACCGCGCGTCGGCATCCGGAAAAGATCGCCAACGTTTACGCCGGACGCAACGGCATTATCGGTGCGCTGACGGAGGATCTGATCGACACCGGCAAGGAGTCCGCCGAGAACATCGCGGCGCTCCGCCATACGCCGTCGGGCGGCTTCGGCTCTTGTCGCTACAAGCTGAAGAGCTTGGAGGCCAACAGGCGCGAATACGAGCGCCTGATCGAGGTCTTCAAGGCGCACGACATCGGCTACTTTTTCTACAATGGCGGCGGCGACTCCGCCGACACCTGCTACAAGGTCTCCCAGCTATCGGAGAAGATGGGCTTTCCGGTACAAGCCATTCATGTACCGAAAACCGTCGACAACGACCTGCCCATCACCGACAACTGCCCCGGCTTCGGCTCGGTGGCCAAGTACATCGCCACCTCCACGCTGGAGGCCTCGTTCGACGTACGCTCCATGTGCGCGACGTCCACCAAGCTCTTCGTCATCGAGGTCATGGGCCGCCATGCGGGCTGGATCGCGGCCGCCGGTGCGCTGGTCGCGGATCAAGGCATCCCGGTCGTGACGCTGTTCCCGGAGGTCGAGTTCGATCAGGAGAAATTCCTGGCCGCGGTCAAGGCCAAGGTCGAGCAGCACGGCTATTGCACCGTCTGCGTTTCCGAGGGCTGCCACTGGCCGGACGGCCGCTTCCTGGCCGAGCAGGGTACCCGGGACGCGTTCGGCCATGCCCAGTTGGGCGGCGCCGCGCCCGTGGTGGCCAATATCGTCAAGGAAGCCCTGGGCTATAAGTTCCACTGGGCGGTTGCGGACTATCTGCAGCGCGCCGCGCGCCACTTGGCCTCCAAGTCCGACGTCGAGCAAGCCTATGCGTTGGGCAAGGCCGCGGTGGAGTACGCGGTCGCGGGCCACAACGCGATCATGCCGACCGTGGTGCGTAAGTCATCCGACCCCTATGTCTGGGAGATCGGCGAAGCGCAGCTTTCCGAAGTGGCCAATGTCGAGAAGTTCATGCCCAAGGATTTCATCACCGAGGACGGTTTCGGCATCACCGACAAGTGCCGCGAATACCTCTATCCGCTGATCAGCGGCGAAGACTATCCGCCCTATGAGAACGGACTGCCCAAATACGTGACGCTGGACAATGCCGGCGTCGAGAAGAAGCTCGGACCCTTCGAGGTCTGACGAGATCGACGAGAAAAAGGGGCCGCTCGCGGCCCCTTTTTGCGTCTTGCCTATTGCGTTTCGAGTGAGGAGGGGGGATGACGCTGGATCGCGCACGCGAACTGATCGGCACGCAACGGCCGTTCGGCGGCAGGTATGACCGCAATGCCTTGCGGCTGTTGCTCGGGGAAGTTCAGCGCGAGCATGGACGAGAGGCCGCAGAAGGCCTGATCAGGGAATTCGATCCGGAGCAGGCGTTCGACCTGAAGCCCGGCGCCGATTTTTCGGGCGTCGGGCGGTGACGATATCGGTCGGCGTCTGCCGGCCGACATCGTCGAGCGCGATCGTTTCTGCTCGCACCGGCCCGCGGTCGCGGGGAGCCGGTATCGGTTGTGCCGGCTGCCGTTTGTCGCGGCACCGAATTCAACCAAGCCACCTGTCAACAACACAACGCAGGAGTCAGTCCTCATGTCAGCAGGAACCATATTCGCCATCGTCTGCGCCTTCGCGGCGATCGGCTATGGCATCTGGTCGGTACAGTGGATTCTTAAGCTCTCGCCCGGCTCGGACCGGATGCAGGAGATCGCCTCGGCGATCCAGGAAGGCGCCAAGGCCTATCTGAACCGCCAATACGCCACCATCGGTATCGTCGGTGTCGTGCTCGGCCTGGTGCTCTGGGTATTCCTCGACGTCGTCACCGCCATCGGCTTCGTAATCGGCGCCGTGCTGTCGGGGGCGGCGGGTTACATCGGCATGAATATTTCCGTTCGTGCCAACGTGCGCACCGCACAGGCAGCCGATACCGGCCTCGACGCCGCATTGCAGGTCGCGTTCCGCGGCGGCGCTATTACCGGCATGCTGGTGGTCGGTCTCGGCCTGCTCGGCGTTGCGGGGTACTACGGCATCCTTACCATGATGGGCTTCGAGCAAGACGTGGTGCTGCATGCGCTGATCGGCCTCGGCTTCGGCGGCTCGCTGATCTCGATCTTCGCCCGACTGGGCGGCGGTATCTTCACCAAAGGCGCCGATGTCGGCGCCGACTTGGTCGGTAAGGTCGAGGCCGGTATTCCCGAGGACGATCCCCGCAATCCCGCGGTCATCGCCGACAATGTCGGCGACAACGTGGGCGACTGCGCCGGCATGGCGGCGGACCTGTTCGAGACCTACGCGGTCACCGTCGTCGCGACCATGCTGCTCGGTTCTCTGTTGATGACCACCTCCGGAGCCGTGGTGTATCCGCTGGTTCTCGGCGGCGTATCCATTATCGCCTCGGTTGTCGGCACCTTCTTCGTGAAGGCTCAAGAGGGCGACACCAAGATTATGACGGCGCTGTACAAGGGCCTGATCGTCGCCGGCGGTATCGCGGCCGTGGCCTTCCTGCCGATCACGTTCATGATGAACCCGGCCGGGGGTGGCGAGTATTCCAACTTCGGCCTTTACCTTGCCGCGCTGGTGGGCCTCGGCCTGACCGCGCTGATGGTGGTCATCACCGAGTACTACACGGCGACTGAATACGCCCCCGTGCGACTGATCGCCAAGGCCTCGGAGACCGGTCACGCAACCAATATCATTGCCGGCCTCGGTGTGGCGATGAAATCCACCGCGGCGCCCGTGCTTGCGGTCTGCCTTGCGATCCTGGTCTCCTACTGGCTGGGCGGCCTGTACGGTATCGCCATCGCCGCCACCTCCATGCTGAGCATGACCGGTATCATCGTTGCGCTGGACGCGTTCGGCCCGATCACCGACAACGCCGGCGGTATCGCCGAGATGGCCGAGCTGCCGGAGAAAATCCGCAATATTACCGACCCCCTCGACGCCGTCGGAAACACCACCAAGGCCGTCACCAAGGGGTATGCCATCGGCTCCGCCGGTTTGGCCGCGCTGGTGCTGTTTGCCGACTACACCCACGCGCTGGGCGACGAGACGCTGAACTTCAGCCTCGACAATCACATGGTCATCATCGGCCTGTTCATCGGCGGCCTGGTGCCTTACTTGTTCGGCGCCATGGCTATGGAAGCGGTTGGCCGAGCGGCGGGCAGCATCGTCAACGAGGTGCGTCGTCAGTTCCGCGAGATGCCCGGCATCATGAAGGGCGAGCAGAAGCCGGACTACTCGAAGGCCGTCGACATGCTGACCAAAGACGCGATCAAGGAGATGATCGTGCCGTCGCTGCTGCCGGTGCTGGTACCCGTGGTTGTCGGTTTGCTGCTGGGTAAGGAGGCTTTGGGCGGCCTGTTGATCGGTACCATCGTGACGGGTCTGTTCGTTGCCATCTCGATGACCACCGGCGGCGGTGCGTGGGACAACGCCAAGAAGTACATCGAGGACGGGAATCTGGGCGGCAAGGGCTCGGAGGCCCATAAGGCGGCCGTGACGGGCGACACCGTCGGTGATCCCTACAAGGACACGGCCGGCCCCGCCGTTAACCCGCTGATCAAGATCATCAACATCGTTGCGTTGCTGATCGTGCCGCTGCTGTAGAGCGGCCCCTTCCGGGGCCGCCACTCGGCGGCCCCGGTGTCCGCCCCGGTGTCCGCCCCGGTGTCCGCCCCGGTGTCCGCCCCGGTGTCCGCCACTCGGACCGTCGGCGCCGGCGGCTCCCGCTCGCGCCTATTGGCCTTCGCCCGTCGCGTTCGCGCGCTGCCTTGCGGCCCCGTCATGCGTCGAATCCGACGCCGTATTCGCGCACCGGTCCGGACGTGGTAGGGTTCGCCGCGCTATCATGCGCGCCATCTCGACGACGTTGGCGACGTGCCGGCGTTGCGTGCCTGCTGTAGTGGGATCGCCGGGATCGCTACTGTCGGCGTTCCGCGCGGCGTGGGTCCGGACGTACCCTTGTCGGCCGAGCAATACCAATCGGACTCACATCACCCTTATAACCATTGCCTCAGGAGGCGACCATGGATTTGCAACGTGTCCCGCGCGGGGACAATCTGCCAAACGAAATCAATGTCATCATCGAAATTCCTTCCCATGCGGAGCCGGTGAAGTACGAGATGGACAAGGCGACCGGCGCAATGTTCGTCGACCGCTTCATGTCCACCGCAATGCACTATCCGTGCAATTACGGCTATGTGCCGCACACCCTGTCCTCGGACGGTGATCCCGTGGACGTGATGGTCGTGACGCCGTATCCCCTGATCTCCGGCTCGGTCATCAAATGCCGGCCGATCGGTGTCTTGAAGATGACCGACGAGTCGGGCGACGATGCGAAGATCCTGGCGTTGCCGATCGACAGCCTCTTCAAGGGGTATCGCAATATCACCAGTTTCCGGGACATGCCGGTGCATCTACTGGATCAGATCGCGCACTTCTTCGAGCACTACAAGGATTTGGACGAGGGGAAGTGGGTGCGTGTCGGTGGTTGGGGCGGACGCGAAGAGGCCCGCGAGGAGATCATGGCCAGCGTCAAGATGTTCGAAGAGGCGCCGGAGAAGCCGAACTTCTGAGTGCCGGGCGGCGGCGGGCTGCTCGGCTCGCCTCGCATCGCGGTCGGTGCTTCGGTAACGCTGCGCCAAAAAAAACCCGCCGATCGGCGGGTTCCAGAGCCGAAGCCGGCCGGTTTGCGCCGGCGCCGCTTCGGGATTCAGGTCGTCTTGACGGACCCGTTAACTGATCTCGGACGTACCGGTCTCGCTCTCACCCTTGTTGTCGACCCAGGTGATTTCGATGGTGTCGCCGGCCTCTCCGCCGTTGAACTTGAACGACAGATAGGGGTTCTTGGAGACGCCGCCGCTCCACAAGGCGGTCATGACCACTTGGTCTTTCCACTTTGCGGTTACTTCCTGGATGAAATGGGCCGGGATCGGCTCGCCGGTCTTTTTGTCTTTACGCAGACCGGTCTCCATCTCGTGGCTCATCAGCGATTTGACGGTGGTGACGCCGTTGCTGGATTTCGCGCGGATCTTGATGTTGCTCATCGTCTGTTCTTACCTCAAAGCTTGAATCGGGCCTGGCAATGCCGGGAGCGGGCGATCAGCCGCCGCAGCCGCCGATCGTGACCTTGACGGGCTTCGCGGCACTGAGCAGACCGGCGTCGGTCTGGACGACAGCGACGACGTCGGAGGTCTTGGCCATCTTGATGCGCGTGGACACGAACGGTACCGCCGTGTCGCCGAGCTCGAAGGAGGCGATCAGAGGGGTGCCGTTGCCGGACGCGATGATGGAGATGGACTTTGCACCCTCGACGTCGCTTTCGACCGTCACCGGCACGACGGCGCCGTTCTCGGCGATGTCGGGGGCCTTGATGGTGACCTTGTCGCTGGTTTCGGTGGCGTCGGAGCCGAGCAGATCCTTCAGAGCGGCGGACGAGTCGGTCGCTTTGAAGGCCGCTTCGGGCCACGCGGCCAGGATGGTGCTCGGGGTCAGCAGGCCGGCACTTACGGCAACGCCTACGGCGCCCGCGCCGAGCGAGCCTTTCAGCAGAACTCTGCGTTTTGCGTCGATCATCGAGTCTTCTCCTATCGAGCGGGGTTGGCTGATTATCAGCGATCGGTGGATTGCGTCACTCGCATCGCGGCCAAGGCGTGTCGCGCAACCACATGCGGCGGCAGACACCCGAGACCGGTTTCGAGGCGGGGACGCGAGTCAACACCCAGTGATGACCAGATCCGGCCGTTTCCGGAGCGCGAATGCCGTAAGGGCCTGCCGCGGCGGCGCGAATAGCGGCCGTCAGCGGGCGGGCCGCCGCAACATGCGCAGCGTCTGGTGGGCCCAACCTGATGCCTCCTGGTGTGTTCTTCGTAGCCGTCGATCGTACACCCCTGTCACCGGGGCTTAGCCGTCTTGCCGTTGGTTGCGGCGGAGCTGCTGTCGTGTCGACGATTGACTTAGCTTAACTGATCCGGAGCGGGCTGGAAACCAGGTTAATTCCTTGGGGAATGCGGTGTAGGTCCGAATTGTCCGGGTGCATGGGGTGGCCGCTGCCGCGCCCCTCGCCACGCGCCGAACCTCGGGCATCGATCGGGCAGGCGTGAGGCAGCAGCGGCGGACGCATCGCCCATGCGCGGTTCTCGCCGAGCGCGGACCCGTCGGGGGAGCGGCGCTGGCAGCCATATCGAGGCCGGCAAGTCCCTGCTGCGGGATGCGGCGCGAGCCATCGTCATTCGCGGCGCCGGTCGGAGCGTTTGCGGCCGCTTTCCTCGCGCCGGAGCTCGGCGAGTCGCACCTGCATCTTCGAGGCAAGGTGGAAGTCGATATCCGGCTGGCGCAGCGCCAGCTCGAGCTGGCGAATGGCCGGCTCCAAGTCGCCGCTGCGATAAAGATATTCCGCGCGCCAACGCATGGACTGGACGCGCTTGCCGGCCTTGCCCGCCGCATCCGCCATTGCCGAGTAGGCAGGCGTGATGTCCGGGCGCAGTGCCACCAGTCCCTCCAGCGTGGAGAGCGCCGCGGCTGGCTGTCCCGCTTCCATCAATGCCTCGGCGTAAGCCTCGCGCATCGGCCAACTGCCGGGAGACAGACCGACGGGACCCTTCAAGTCACTAACAGCCTGATCCGGCGAACCACGGCGACGGTCGATTTTTGCCTGCAGCACGATCAGTTCCATTTGGCTGGGGTGCGCCTCGAGGAGACGTTTCGTCTGCTCGGCCGCGTCCTCGGTTCGTCCGGCACGCAGCAGCGCCAGCGCATATCCGTAGCGCTCTCCGGCCTCGCTACGGTAGCGCCCCTGACTCAGTGTCTTCTTGAAATGGTCCAATGCCTGCTCGGCACGGGAGTAGCTGCTCTCGCGCAGCCGCGCCCTGATCAGATGAAACCGCAGGCTGTCCGGTCGCTGCCGGTGGCCGTATCGCTCTGCCCTGGCCATCGCGTCCGCGATTCGGTCGGTCGTCACCGGATGGGTGCGCAGGAACTCCGGGGCGCCGCTCTCGTAAATGCGGTTGGCTTGGGTCAGCTTCTGGAAGAAGCCCGGCATCGCGAACGGGTCATGTCCGGCGCGGGCGAGGGTGTCGATGCCGATGCGGTCGGCCTCTTCTTCGTTGGCCCGGGTAAAGTTGATCTGGCGTTGTACGGCGGCCCCTTGCAGGCCGGCCAGCGCGGCAGCACCCGCATTGGCATCCACGGTCGCACCGAGGACGGCAGCGGCGAGCAGCAGGGCAACGGTCGGGACCGACATCTGCCGCTGGGCCTCGAACGCACGCAGCAGGTGCGCCTGACTGACATGGGCGATTTCGTGCGCGACCACGGCCGCCAATTCGGCTTCGGTCTCGGCGGCCAGGATCAGTCCCGAGTTGATGCCGATGTGACCAGCCGGTCCGGCGAAGGCATTGATGGTAACGGCGTCGACGATGAAGAAATCATAGTTGCCGCCGCCGGCACGGCTGGCGCCGAGCAACTGCTGGCCCAGGCTCTCGACGTAGTCCGTGGCGAGGGCGTCGTCACTGACCGGAAGCGTTTTGCGCACCCATTTCATGAATTCCCGGCCGAGCTCGCGTTGCTCGGTTGTGCTCATCACATTGTCGGCGCTGCTGCCGAAATCCGGCAGATCGAGCGGGTCCGCCGGCGATGCGGCCGCCAGGCTCAGCGATGCGCCGCAAATCAGCGCTGCGAGGCAGGCGACCGGGCGACGGCGCGTTGAATGTGCTCGAGAAGTCATCGGTATTGCTTCGGACTGCCTGCGGTGGTGTCCCCAGTATGGATGCCGTCGACGGCGTTGGCGTGCAAACATTTCGCAAATCGGCCGCGGTGCGCAGTTTGCCGAACGCTTGCACGGGGCGGCAGCCGGGGCGCGGATTCGCTCTGCGGAGCTCGCTCTCTTGGGACCGCTTCGGCTGTTGTGGGTTCGGTTGTGTCGCGCCGTCGCGCTGATGCGGGACGCCATGGCGTTGCCGGACGCCCGGGCGCTTTTCATGGCATGCGACGCCGACGCCGTTATCGCGCTGCCGGCGCCGGCCGCTTGCCGGACTCACCCGGCACTCGGCGACATTATCAGTTCAGCTGGATGCGCTGGCCCCAGGGGACTTGTGCGCGTCCCTTGACCAGCCAAATGACCGGGTAGTATGGCTCGCGCTCGGGAAACGCGCCGTCCGCGTCGGTGAAGTAGACCAACAGATCCGGGCGTAGACCGGTCCGCTCGATCCAGTCGAAGACGGGTCGGAAACTTGTGCCGCCGCCACCGACAAGGTCCTTCGGGCGTTGAAACTGCTCCCAGGGCTCGAAGTGAAACGGCGCCCCCGCGCAGAGCGCGGCATCGCAGGGCAGCAGCGTGACGCGGGCGCGCACCTGGCCCTTCAGCGCATCGATCTCGTCGATGAACTGCTGCACCTCGTCGTCCTTGATGGAGCCGGAAGTGTCGAGCCCGATCACCAGCTCCATTTGCGGGCTGCGAAGGCTCGGCATTAAATAGTCGCCCTCGCGCCGCGACGGCCGCGACCAGCTGTAGTCGTCGCGGGAAATGCTGCTCATATAGCGCGCCAGCAGCATACGCCAAGGCAGTTGCGGCTGCAGTAAATGGTCGATCATGCGACGCAGCTCGCCACCGAGCTTGCCCGCCTGCATCGCCTGCTGGGCTGCGCCCGCCATGCGCTGCTGCCACTGCACCTGGAGCGTTTCGCGCTCGTCCGGCGTCAGCGGCTGCGGTTGGGCGTTGCCATCCTGTGACGGCTGCGTGTCGGGTTGCTCCTTTCCGCCGTCCGATGCATCTTCGCGGGGCTCGCCCCGTCGAGGCTCGCCCTGACCGCGCTCGCCTTCCTGCGCCGTGCCCTGCGATTTCTGCCGTTTCTGCATGTCGCGCTCGTCCATGCCCGACTGCTTGCCCTGCCCATCGCTGTCGCTGTCGTAGGCATGCGTGTCCAGCGTCTCGGACTGATCGTTGTCGTCGATCAGCGGATAGATCTCTTCCGCCGTCATACCCTTGTACATGGGCATGATCAGCGCGTTGGGCGGCGGCTTCAGGCCGTCATCCAGCAGTAGCGGGTTGATCGCGTAGTCGCAGGCGAGATCCCATTTATGCTTGACCCGGTGCTGGCGCCGGGCAAAGTGGGACAGGGCGCAGTGCAACGCCTCGTGGGCGAGCATGAACTGTGTCTCGTCCAGTGACAGGGCGTCGATGTAGTCGGGGTTGTAGTAGAACACGCGGGCGTCGGTGGCGGTGGTGGGGCACCAGTCCGCCTTGGCCGGCTGCATCGGCAGGCGCAGCACCAACGCGCCGAGGAATGGCTTATCCAGGATCAGGCGGGTCCTCGCCGACGACAGCTTGGTCTCGATGGCGTCGATGTCCGCACGCCAGCCGTCGTTTGCGCTCGCCGTTGTCGTCTCAGCGGCCATGTCGGGCAATCGACTCATTCGTACAGCATGACGTCTGCGACGGCGCTGGCCCAATCGGCGAAGGCCGGCACGTCGAACAGGTCGTTGCCCACGGCACGGTGCAGATCCGACACCAGCATCACGCCCATCTCCCGCTGCGGGAAACGTCCGGCGTAGGCGAGGATATTACCGATCACGCGGTTGGCGTCGTCGCCGTCGCGGGAACGGATCGCGCGGCCCACAAGGGCCGCGGCGACGGCGTATTGGAGGTCGATCTCGCTCGGCACCGAGACGTCTTCGCCGTTGCAGATCGCGTCCAGGTCGGGCATCTCATCGAGGCTGTTGACGAATGCCGTTACCTCGATACCGGCCGCGGGGCCGACACAGGCCTGCAATGTGCCCTGCAGGAGCTCCGCCTCGTCATGGAACTTGCGCAGTGCCCTGTGCGCGAACTCCCAGGAGCGGGGTGACGGGAAGGCCACCGGGTTATGGGCCGGGTCGAAGTCGAACAACAGCTCGGGGCGAAAGCGCAGGAAGCCGATGATGCGCTCGTCGATGCCGGTGGCGTAGGCCCAGGCGACCCAGTCATCGAGGTTGGTGTCGACCTCGAAGTGGGAGAATCGGTTGGCGAGCGGCGAGGGCATGCTATAGGTGACGCCCCGATCGCCTTGGCGATTGCCGGCGGCGAAGATGGCCCAATGGTCCGGAACCTCGTACTCGCCGAGCCGTCGGTCGAGGATAAGTTGGTACGCCGCCGCCGAGACCGCGGGCGGCGCAGACGTGATCTCGTCCAGGAACAAGACGCCGGCGACGCCGTGGCGCTCGACATCGGGCAGTATTGCCGGCACCGCCCACTCGACCCGCTGATCGACCCGGAACGGGATACCGCGTAAGTCGCTCGGCTCCATCTGCGACAGCCGGATGTCGATCACCGGGGCTCGGTGGCGCTTGGCGATGTGCGCGACCATCTGCGACTTGCCGACGCCGGGCGGCCCCCACAGCATGACCGGTGTGTGATGGCCTTCTGCGGCACTGACGAACTCGCGGTCCAAGACACGTAGCAGCTGGGCTGGGCGCATCGTCGGCGGGACTCCTCGTGGTTGTTCTGACTTCGGTGCCGGTCAAGGCCGGCGGCGGCTGCGGCCGTGGGCTGCGCCCGTATTACGGGGAACAATGGGATGCCCGTGGTCGTTAAACAAGCCCGCGGCGCGTGTCGCGCTCCACTGTGGCCGGCGCCGCGGGAGGCCGGATTTGTGCCGCAAGCAGCTGCCGGAGCCGCGCTCGGAGACAGCGCGAGCATGCACGGGCTGGCGCCCATTAGAAAAAAGCGGTATTCTTATGTGTTGTTCCGCCCGAGTGCGCCGGTCCGGTGACAGACGACGCGCAGGCGTTCGGGCCGTTGATCGATGGCCGCAGAAGCCCCGCAAGGCTGAACAATAACGGCCGATCGGATAGCGGCCGCGACAACAACGTCACTGAATGAGCGCGAGAGACGCGAAAACCTGCTTCAGCAACCCGCAAGAATCGATCGGAGATGAGGATATGAACCAATTCTACTATGACGCCGTGACCAAGATGGAGCAGCTCGGTGTCGACGACGAGTACATCCAGGGCTGGCAGTGCGGCTTCCTGCAGAACCCGAAACGCGAGGAGCAGCGTCTGACCGAGGCCTACGAGGCCGGTTATGCGGATGGCGAGGAGAAGACCACCGATAACTTCTCCAAGTGGGCCAAGAGTTGAGGGCCATGAGCCCGAGCTGACGGGCCGGTCAACGGCCTCGCCTGCCGGAGTGTCGATCGGCTCGGGCAGGCTGCACGAGAAAGGGCGGGCGAACCCCGCCTTTTTTTATGCCCGCCGTCGGCAGGTACACTGTCGCGAGCCGAACGAGCCGAACGAGCCGAACGAGCCGAACGAGCCGAACGAGCCGAACGAGCCGAACGAGCTGCAGAATATGATTGCCGGCCGGGACGGCGCATCCATGCGCCGTTTGCCGCGCCGGTCTAGAAGGCGCGGCGCCGGGGCGCGCGCCGGGTCGATTCCCTGCATGCTGCTGAAGCTTTGAGCCCTGAGCCCTGAGCCCTGAGCCCGAAGCCCGAAGCCCGAAGCCCGAAGCCCGAAGCCCGAAGCCCGAAGCCCGATGCGCTGTGGCCGACACCCGACACCCGACGCCCGATGACCAATGACCAATGACCGATCCTCGATAACCGATGACGACGCGGCGGTCGCGTTTTCGTCCCCCTCCCGCACGGTTGCGGGCGACGGCGTTGCGCGTTTACGCGCGCTGTTGCAGCGCGACGGCTGCCTGATTATGCCTTGCTGCTTCGACGCGTTGTCGGCACGCCTGATCGAGCAGGCCGGCTTCCCGCTGACGTTTATGAGTGGCTTTGGGGTCTCGGCCGCCCGCGCCGGCCTGCCCGACACGGGGCTGCTTTCGGTGGACGAGATGTTGGACCAGGGGCGCTCGATCTGCGACGCCGTGTCCATCCCCGTCATCGGCGACGGCGACACGGGGCACGGCAATCCGGCCAACGTTCGGCGTACGGTCGAGCGTTATGCCCGAGCCGGCTTTGCCGGCATCATGATCGAGGATCAGGTGTCGCCGAAGCGCTGCGGCCACACCGGCGTCAAGGAGGTGGTCGATCGCGCGGAGGCGGTGCGCCGCATCCGTGCCGCCGTCGATGCGCGCGACGCCGGCGGCGGTCCGATCATCGTTGCCCGCACCGACGCACGCAGCGCCCTTGACGCCGTTGCCGGCCCGCGGACTGCGATGGACGAGGCACTTTGGCGGATGCGGGCGTTCGCCGATCTCGGTGTCGACGTGTTGTTCTTGGAGGCGCCCCGCGACGAGACGGAGATGGAGCGTTTCTGCCGCGAAGTGCCCGGCGTTAAAATGGCGAATATGCTCGAGGAAGGCATCACCCCGATCCTGCCGCCCGAGCGACTCGCCGCGCTCGGTTATCGCATTGCCGCCTATCCGCTCACCCTGCTGGCTACGGCTGTCCACGCGATGCGCCATGCCTTGACCGAGCTCGCCGCCGGGCGGACGCCGACGCAGCGGGTCGATTTCGCGGCGCTGCGCGGGATCGTCGGCTTCGAGGCGTATGACGATTTGCTCGTCCGTTACTCGGACGACCCGCTCGGCCGGGGAGACTGATTGAAAGGCCATCCCGGCCAAAAGTCTGACGGAACGCGAAAACGCAGTTTTCGGGTTTCTCCATTTTCGCGCGCTTCGGCGCTTGAGCATGTCGGGGCGTGCCGCCCCGCACGTTAAGCGCTGAACGGTTCGGCGTTTACCCGGGCTGCGGCGGCGCCGGAAGAGGGCTGAATGCACGCCGCCGGCAACCTTGCCGCGCCGCGCGGGTCGAAGTTGCGACGGATGGTGCGCAAGCGCGCTCCGGCCGGCCTCGAATCCGGACCCGATGCCGACCCGAAATCCGGCCCGAGATGAAGATCGCCCCATGCTGCCCGGGCGACGGCCAAGACGTTCAATACAATCGGAGGAACGGCCGATGGCCGACAACAGTTATCTGAAGGACCTGATCCTTCTGCGCAACGATCCGAGCAAGGTCCCCGTCGTGCGCGAGGCCGCGGCGCGCGGTGAAGTGGACGCCCTGTATGCGATGGGGCTTATCTATGCCGAGGGTCGCGGTGTCGGTATCGACTTGGCCCAAGCCCACTACTGGCTATCGCTCGCCGTAGAACAGGGCGATCGGGATGCGGAACTGCTGCGCAATATCGTCGGCAGCCGGATGACGGACACCGAATACGCGGCGGCCAAGCGGCTGCGCGCGGGTGCGTCGCTGCAAATCGTCGGCGCGGGCGAGCCGGACGGTTGAGCGCCGATCGTTCGCTGCCCGGCGCAACGGTCGGCGCCGGCCAGCCCGCGCAGGCGACGGATCAGGGCTGCAAGGCGGCGGCTACCCGGTCAAGTCGCTCCCGCACCTCGGCCGCGAGACCCGGTACCTGCGGGTTGTCTACCAGATCAAGCACCGTCAGCGGATCCATGAACAGCACGCTGACGCCGCCATCCTCGTCTTCGCGGACCACGACGTTGCAAGGCAGCAGCAGACCGATATCGGGCTCGGCGCGGAGGGCTTGGTAGGCGTACTGCGGATTGCAGGCGCCGAGGATTCGATACGGGCGCTGGTCGACGCCGAGCTTGCTGCGCAGTGTGGCGCTGACGTCGATATCGCTGAGCACGCCGAAGCCCTCGGCCTTCAGCGCTTCGTGCACGCGGTCGATCGTTTCGTCGAAGCCGGTGTTTACTTTCGTGGAAAAGCCGTACATCTTCAGACCTCCGGAGCGGGTGTGAAAAAGCGCGAGGGATCACGAGCTTCCCTGTGTCGGGCGCCGAGCAGGGCGCGCATTGCCCCGGTCCGTGCGCGTGGCGGCAGTCTGATCGGTCGCGGGAGGCTTTTCAACCCGAGCGCACCCGCGCGGCCGTATCGCGCTGTTATCGAAGGTTTGCGGCCCGCGCCCATATCCGAGGGAACGCCATCCGCGGGCGGTAAACGCCCTGTACGGACGACTGAATGACCAGATCAACGCTGCTTTTATCGCTGATGATGTCCATGGCAAGCAACACGGGAGCCGGCTCGGACACGGGCCTGATCGACGACTTTTCATCCGCAGACGGTTCTTCCCGGACGGGTAGTCCGTGGCGCGTCGTCAGCGACCGAGTGATGGGCGGCGTGTCGGCCGCACGCATGGCTTACCGCAAGATCGATGGCCGCCCTGCGCTGTGCCTGAGCGGTGAGGTCAGCCTGGCGAACAACGGCGGCTTCGTGCAAGTTACCCTGGACCTCGCTGCCGAGGGCGAATACTTCGATGCCGGGCGCTTCGACGGCCTGCGCTTGATCGTGCGCGGCAACGGCGAGCGTTACAATGTCCACCTGAAAACCGCGGCGACATCGCTGCCGTGGCAGTCCTACCGCGCCGAGCTCGAGGCTGGCGGGGATTGGCGGGAGGTGCGCTTGCCGTTCGCTCGGTTCACGCCGCATCGCCTGGTGCCGGCGCTCGACACCCGAAGGCTCAAGCGCCTCGGCCTCGTTGCGATCGGCCGGGCGATGCAGGCGGATCTATGCGTTGCCGAGATCGCCTTTTACGCAGACGACTGACGCCCGCTCCGCATCCTGCGACGTCCACCCCTCGACCGCCCTCGCGCATTCAGGCATCGACCTCGGTGCTGTTGTCGCCTTGCGCCTGCACCTGCCCGTGCCGTCTGCAGCTCGACGCTCGGGCGCCACGCAGGCGAAGGCCGCGCCGCGTCCGCGGCGCTGGCATTTGTGGCCGGGAGCGCTAAGTTAAAAGATGACATCAGCCGAAATCCGAGCGAGGAGGCTCATCATGTACCTGAAACATCGTGATAACGGAAGAATGGTCGAGGTCCTGGGTGTCGGCGACCTCTACAACCCCATGCACCAGTCGCTGATCGGGCGCTATCACTACGGCGAGGAACAGCAGGAGCCGGAGCGCTTCGACAAAAGCGCCTTGGTGTTCCTGTCGGACGAAGACCTGCCGCGCTGCTGGACCGATGTGCATTATCGGGACGCGGAGGCCCGCCACCACTACGCTGACTGAGACCCCGCCCGTGGATGCTCAGGCAAGTTTCGGCGGCTCCCGATAGGGCGCGTGCGCGTAGTATTTGGGGCGCGAGTCCAAGCGCACATGCAGCCAGGCGACGCCGCCGCCCGCGGTGCCGAGCCAGATGGGCGCGGATCCCACGCGCCGGCGCATCGTGCGCCCGACCATGGCCCAAAGCCCCTGCTGGCGGTGCGCCGGGGCCAGCCGGGCGAAAGCGCCGAGGTGCGCGTAGGCATCCTCCGCACCCGCCGGCAACGGGACGATCATCAGCGCGTCGCCACCGAGGTTTTCGAACGCGACGGCGTCCGCCCCATTGCCGGCGGCATGCAGATGTGTCGCGAAAGGCGTCGGGTCCGGAGCCGTGTCGAGCTCCGGGCTATCCAGCAGCACGCATTCGAACGCTTGCTCGAGCGTCGCCGCCGTTACGGGCGGCGTTTCCCATTTGTAGGCCGCGTAGGGGGCCTCGGCCAGGGCTTCGCTGAAGCTCGCCCGAAAGTCCGCATCGTCGGTCAGTAACTCGATAAACGCCGCGTAGCTCAGTGCGCCCTGCTCATCCATAACGTGCAGTTTTAGCGCGCGGCCGCCGGCAAGCGGTTGAGTGGGAAACCGCCACATAGTGCGCTCCTGTGTCGAAGTTCGGTCGAGGCCGGAATATCGGAGCCGGCATATCGGAGCCGGCATATCGAGACCAAAATAGCGCGCCGGCTGCCGACGTGGGCCGATCGGACCGGATACCCCCGAATGGATCGGCCGGCGCCGTGGCGTGTCAGCGGATACGCAAGCGCGGCGTGCCGCCGAGGTTGGCGGGGCGCTCCGCGTGCAACTGCCGAGGGGTTGAGCGCGCCGGCGCGAGCATGTGCTCGGAGCGGCACTGTTGCAGCACCCAGTCGGTGACGCCTTCCTCTGCCAATGCGCGCGAGAGCCGGTCCAGGTAGGCGTCATCGTCGAGCCCCGGCGGCGGAGTGGTGCGCACCTCCAGCTCGACGTCGGCTGCAAGCAGACGGCGCAGGCTTTCCCATGCCGGCACGCCGGAGCCCGGCCTGCCCGTGACCGATGGGTAGTCTTCGGGTAATGCCTTGATGTCGAGGCCGACCCAATCGACCAACGGTACCAGCCGACCAAGGCGATCCGGATACGGGCCACCGGTATGTAGGCCGACCTTGAATCCGAGCCCACGCACGGCCTCGACGGCTGCCGTCAGCGCCGCCTGTGCCGTCGGCTCGCCGCCGCTGAAGACCACCGCGTCGAGCAGGCCGCGCCGGTTTTCGAGGAAGGCGAGCACCTGATCCCAATCGAGTATGTCGCCGTCAGTCTCCACCAGATGAGCGTTGTGGCAATAGCCGCAACGCCAGGGGCAGCCTCGGCAGTAGATCACGGCGGCCAGCTCGCCGGGGAAATCGACCGTCGTCAACGGAGTCAGGCCGCCGATGCGCAGAATGGTTTCGGGCGCGGTTGCTGTCACGAGCGGGCGGATCGTCGTGTGCGAGGGGCGGCGGCCGCGCGGGCGGCAGGCGCGGCCCCGCGAGGTCCGGGCAGGCCGACCTGCCATCGCCGATCAGGCCGCGGCACGGCGACGTCGGGCCTGACTTTGCGAGCCGCTCGGCGCCTCGCGGAAATAGGTGCGCTCCGCGTGCTCCGAGCGCTTGCCGGCATTGAAGGCCGAGACCGGGCGGTGGTAGCCCATGACGCGCGTCCAGACCTCGCACCGCGTGCGCTCTGCGTCGTCGAGGATGATGTCTTGGTTGGGCATGGAGAGTGCTCCTGTCTGTGTCTTGATAAGTGTCGTGTCGGTCATGCGGCAGCGCCGGTCAGCCGGCAGTCGCCGTTGCCTGCGCCGATGAGTCGTTTGCGGGCTCGCCTTCGGCCCGGATGCCCGGACGCCGTGCGGCCTCGGCCTGTTTCCGTGCCCGGAGCTCATCGTCGCAGATCGGACAGAACTCGTGCTCGCCGGCGATGTAGCCGTGGTGCGGGCAGATCGAGAACACGGGTGTCACCGTGATGTAGGGCAGCCGGAAGTTCGTCAGCGAGCGGCGCACCAAGCGCTTGCAGGCCTCGGTGGAGCTGATGTGCTCGCTCATGTAGAGGTGCAGCACGGTGCCGCCGGTGTACTTGGACTGCAAGGCGTGCTGCATCTCCAGTGCCTGGTACGGATCATCGGTGTAGCCCGCCGGCAGCTGGGACGAGTTCGTGTAGTACGGCGCCTCGTCGGAGCCGGACTGGATGATGCCGGGGAAGCGCTTCTTGTCCTCGCGGGCAAAGCGGTAGGTGGTGCCCTCGGCCGGCGTCGCCTCGAGGTTGTACATGTGGCCGGTTTCTTCCTGGAAGGTCACCATGCGCGTGCGCACGTGGTCCAGGAAGCGCTCGGCGAAGGCGTGCCCCCACTCGGTGGTGATGTCTTCGGCATCGTCGGTGAAGTTGCGGATCAGCTCATTGATGCCGTTGACGCCGATGGTGCTGAAGTGGTTACGCAGCGTACCGAGGTAGCGCTTGGTATAGGGGAAGAGCCCGGCGTCCATGTGGCGCTGGATCACCTTGCGCTTGAGCTCCAGGCTCTTGCGGGCCAGTTCCAGCAGCCGGTCGAGCTGCGCGAGCAGACCGGCCTCGTCGCCGCGGTGGGTGTGGCCGAGGCGCGCGCAGTTGACGGTGACGACGCCGAGGGACCCGGTCTGCTCGGCGGAGCCGAACAGCCCGTTGCCGCGCTTGAGCAGCTCGCGCAGGTCCAACTGCAGGCGGCAGCACATGGAGCGCACCATGTTCGGCGAGAGCTCCGAGTTGATGAAGTTCTGGAAGTAGGGCAGGCCGTACTTGGCCGTCATCGCGAACAGCAGCTCGGCGTTCTCGCTCTCCCAGGGGAAGTCCGGCGTGATGTTGTAGGTCGGAATCGGGAACGTGAAGATACGGCCCTTGGCGTCGCCCTCGGTCATCACCTCGATGTAGGCGCGGTTGATCAGGTCCATTTCGGCCTGCAGGTCGCCGTAGGTGAAGGGCTGCTCGACGCCGCCGATCAACGGCACCTGCTCGCGCAGGTCCTCCGGGCAGACCCAGTCGAAGGTCAGGTTCGTGAACGGCGTCTGGCAGCCCCAGCGCGAGGGCACGTTGAGGTTGTAGATCAGCTCCTGGATGTACTGCTTGACCTGCTTATAGCTCAGACCGTCGATGCGCACGTATGGCGCCATGTAGGTATCGAAGCTGGAGAAGGCCTGGGCGCCGGCCCATTCGTTCTGCAGCGTGCCGAGGAAATTGACGATCTGCCCGATGGCCGACGACATATGCTTCGGCGGGCCGGCCTCCACCTTGCCGGGTACGCCGTTCAGCCCCTCGTTGAGCAGGGTGCGCAGGGACCATCCGGCGCAATAACCCGCGAGCATGTCGAGATCGTGGATATGCATGTCGCCGTCGCGATGGGCCTGGCCGACCTCGGGCGGGTAGACGTGGCTCAGCCAGTAGTTGGCGATCATCTTGCCCGAGGTGTTCAGAATCAGCCCGCCCAGGGAGTAGCCCTGGTTGGCGTTGGCGGCGACGCGCCAATCGGAGCGGTCCAGATATTCGTTGATGGACGAGGCGACATCCACCAGCGTGTGCCGGTCCGCGCGCAGCTTGGCGCGCTGCTCGCGGTAGACGATGTAGGAGCGGGCGGTCTCGAAGTGGTTGGCGCTGATCAGCGTCTGCTCGACGATGTCCTGGATGCCCTCGATGTCGGGCACCCGGCCGCTGTTGCAGCGGTGGGCGATGACCTTGACCACCTGAGCGCACAGCAGCGCCGCTTCCAGCTCGGCGTACTCGCCGGTGGCGCGCCCGGCGCGCAGGATGGCGGATTCGATTTTGGCGCCGTCGAAGGGGACTTCCTCGCCGCTGCGCTTGCGAACCCGTGTCGGCAGTGTGGCGAGTGCCGGCGGTATCTTATCCATCTTGTCTCCCCCTCCCCTGAAGGCGCTATATATTGTGCTGGCGAGTATATAGGCGCCTAGATGTAGTTTCTGGGTGGGCTGGGGTGTTTTTGATCTCGATCAATAAAGCACCCTATATGTGGGGTCATTGACCGGTGCCGGCACACTCCCTAGCGTTTGCGTGCATCTCGGGCCGTGTCCGGCTGTCGATCCACGCCGATGCCGCCCTGTCCGGCGAGGCGGCGCCGCTTTTCGGAAGGCGGCGGGAGGCGGCAAGAAGCCCGGCCGGACGTCGGCGGCGACTGCTACCATTGTCGACGCCGGGTGGTAACGGTGATGCGGTTGCACGGCGTTCGACGAGAAGACGTTCGGCGCGGCGCGGCGCCCGGCCGCGGGCGATTCCGGCGGGGCAAGAGAGCTCAGTATCCAAGCGATCGGGCGGGGAGCGAGACAATGGCAGAAACAATCGGCTTCATCGGCCTCGGGATCATGGGGTTGCCCATGGCCATCAACCTCATCGGCGCCGGTCATCGCCTGGTCGTGCACGCGCGGCGCGCCGAGTCCATGGCGCCGCTGGTGCAGGCCGGCGCGAAGGCTTGCGACAGTCCGGCCGCGGTGGCTTGGCAATCCACGGTGATCTTCACGATGGTTGCCGACACGCCCGACGTGGAGCAGGTCATGCTCGGCGAGCGCGGCGTGATCGACGGCATTCAGGCCGGCAGTATCGCCGTCGATATGAGCACGATCTCGCCGTCGGCCACGCGGCACGTCTCCGCGCGCCTGTCCGAGCGGGGCGCCGAGATGCTCGATGCGCCGGTGTCCGGCGGCGATATCGGCGCAATCAACGGTACGCTGTCGATCATGGTGGGCGGCAACGAGACAGCCTTCGAGCGGGTACTGCCGTTGTTCGAGGTCTTGGGGCGCAATATCGTCCATGTCGGCCCGAGCGGGGCGGGGCAGGTCTGCAAGGCCTGCAACCAAATCGTCGTCGCGCAGACCATCGCCGCGGTGGGCGAGGCGCTGCTGCTGGCCGAGGCGTCCGGCGTCGATGGCGCCAAGGTGCGTGAGTCTCTGCTCGGGGGCTTCGCCGGTAGCCGCATTCTCGAAGTTCATGGCCAACGGATGCTCGACGCCAACTATGCGCCGGGGTTCAAGGCGAGTCTGCATCAGAAAGATATGCGCATCGTCCAAGAGGCGGCCCAGGAGCTCGGCATCGCATTGCCGGGTGCCTCGCAGGTGGCCCAGTATCTAAACGCCCTGGTCGGGCAGGGCTTCGGCGAGTTGGATTCGGCGTCCGTGTATCGCATGCAGCGGCAGCTGAACGGGCGCTCGGATTGATGCGAGGCTCGGCCCGCGCCGCGGCGCCTGCGCCCGTTTGCCCGCGGATCGCGGCCCCGGCGGCTGTGCCCCCGACCGGTCGGGCGCGGCCCCTGTGCGACTGCCTCAGCTGCGACTGCCTCAGCTGCGACTGCCTCAGCCGCCGCTCAGCTTGAATGCCCCGTTGATGCCGTCGACCAGCATCTGAACGCCGATCACCGCCAGTATTAGCCCCATCAACCGGGTAATGACATTGAGGCCGCTCTTGCCCAGAAAACGGGTCAGCCCCTCGCCGAAGACGAAGAACAGGAACGTGATCAGGCACAGCACGGCGAACGCCGAGATCGTGACCAGCATTTCGGCGGCGCCGCCGGTGGAGGCGAAATTCATCGCAGTCGCGATCGTGCCCGGCCCCGCCAAGATCGGGATCGCAAGCGGCGTAATGGCGACGCCGAGGGCCGCTTCGCGGCTGTCGCGCTGATCCGCCTCGCTCGGGTGATGCACGCTCGACGGGCTGCCGTGAAGCATCTGGTAGCCGATCAGCGCCACCAGCACCCCCCCGGTGATGCGGAAAGCCGGCAGCGTGATGCCGAACAGCGTGAAGATCAACGAGCCAAGCAGGCAGAACACGGTGACGATCGCAAACGTCGTCAGTGTCGCTTGCAGCGCGACACGCCGGCGCAAGCCCCGCTCGTCGCTGGCGGTGAGTCCGAGAAACACCGTTGTGTTGGCGATCGGATTCATGATGGCGAAAAAGCCCATGAACACCGACAGCGCGTGGCCGACGGCTGCTTTATCTACAACGATCCCTTCCAATTTCCGACTCCCATGACGAATCCCGGCGTGGAGTTTGACGCGCCGTCCGCCTACTGCTCAGCGATAAACGCGATCGGCGACGCCGTTGACGACCGAAACGATCGCGATGCCCTCTTTGCCGAGCGGGCAGATGTAATTGACGATAATGACGGATTGAGTGTCGGCGCCGGCCCGCGAGCGCGAGACCGGAGCGAGCGCCAAGCCGCCTTGATCGTGCAAAAGGCAGCCGCAGGCGACTAGCTGCTCGCTCGTCATGCCGGGCTTCGGCGTGCAGTTGCGCTTGCTCGACTGCGGCCCCGTCTGACAGCCGGCCAGCGCGCTGCCGAGCACGACGAGCGAGACAGCGGCCGCTGCTAGCGCGGCGGGCCGGGGCAACAGCCTGAGGCTCTTGGATCTGTCGGATGCCCGGGGCCGACTTCCTTGGCCGGGGCTAAGCCTGCTCGACATCGGCGAGCGCGGCCTTCAGGGCCTGAAAGATCAGCGCCCTGGCCTGCTGCTCGTCGATTTCCGGAACTTCCCACCCCATGATCCGGCAATACTTTTTCACCAGGTGCTGCACGTCGTGCTCCAGTTCCGCGCGGTAGCGCTCGATCTCGACTCGTTCCAAATCGGCCATGGCATTTGCTCCGGTTGTTGCGCTGGAAAAACCAGCCCTGCCGCCTACACATGATAGGAGATTCCGTTACGCCGCGGCGCGCCGTGGCGAATCCGGGCCTTACGGAAAGTTAATGCGCCGGCAATCGCCGGGTAACTGCGCCGACTCGATGATATCCGACGACGCGAAGGGGCCGCGACGGCGAGCACAGAGCCGCCCGCGAGCTGCCCGACAACGATTGCGAGGAGATTTGCCATGACTCATTTATTCCCTGCCTCGGTAATGCGCCTCCCTGTGCGCCGCTCGGCCGTCGCCGGTGCCGTTGCCCTTGCCCTTGCCGCCGGGTGGCAGCTTGCTCCGCCGGTTGCCGCGGCACCGTCGGACGATCTCGTCCGGGCGCCGTTGGCGGCCCCCGTCGGCCCGCCCGGCTTTGCCGATGTGGCCGAGCGGGTCACGCCGGCCGTGGTCAACGTCACCGTCAAGCAAAAGCCGATGCAGCGCATGTCGATGAACGGCCGCAGCCTGCCCGAGGGCTCGCCGCTGCAGGAATTCTTCGAGCAGTTCGGCATGTCGCCGGAGCTGCCGATGCCCCACGCGCGCCAAGGCGAAGGCTCCGGCTTCATCGTCGACCCGGAGGGATACATCGTCACCAATAACCACGTCATCGAGGGCGCGGAAGCGATCGAGGTCACACTCAACGACGGCACGAGTCTGGAAGCCCGCATCATCGGTCGCGATCCGAAGACCGACCTGGCTCTGGTCAAGGTCGACGTCGCCGAGGGGCTGCCCTATGTCGAGCTCGGCAACAGTGCCGAGGCGCGCGTCGGCGACTGGGTGCTGGCGGTCGGCAATCCCTTCGGCCTCGGAGGGTCCGTCAACGCCGGCATCATCTCGGCACGCGGGCGCGACATCCAGTCCGGTCCCTACGACGACTATCTGCAAATCGATGCGCCGATCAACCGCGGTAATTCCGGCGGACCGTTGTTCGATGCGCGCGGACGGGTCATCGGCGTCAATACCGCCATCTATTCGCCGAGCGGCGGCAACATCGGCATCGGCTTTGCCATCCCCGCCGAGACCGCGGCGGACATCGTGGCGGACCTGCGCGCGGACGGGCGCGTCGAGCGCGGCTGGCTCGGCGTGCAGATTCAGCCGGTGACCGAACAGGTTGCCGAGAGTCTCGGTCTCGACCAGGCCGAAGGGGTGCTGGTGGCGGATGTCCTCGACAACGGTCCCGCGAAGGGGGCCGGCGTGCGCAGCGGCGACGTCATCGTCCGCGCCGCGGGCCAACCGATGAAAGAGTACCGAGATCTGACCAAGTTGGTCGCCGGCATCGAGGCCGGTACCGAGATCGAGCTTAAGGTGATCCGCGACGGCAAGACCCTCGATATCGGCGTGACGATCGGGCGCATGCCGACCGACGACGTTGCCCGCGTCGCACCTGCGGCACCGGAGGAGGACCAAGCCCGCATCGGACTTTTCTTGGCGCCGCTGACGCCGGAAGTGCGCGCCGAACGCGGTTTGGATGCCGACGCCGCCGGCGTGCTGGTGGCGCAAGTCGAGGCCGGCAGCCCCGCCCAGCAGGCCGGAATCCGTGCCGGCAATTTGATCTCGATGGTCGGGCAGCAGCAGGTTTCGACGCCGGACGAGGTGGCCGACGCCGTGCGCGAGGCGGCCAAGCAGGATCGCCCGTCGGTGCTGCTGCGGGTGGAGGCCGACGGCGAACAGCGCTTCGTGGCCGTGCCGTTCGCTTGATGCTCGTCAAGCGGTTCCGTGCTCCGGGCGCCGAGGCGGCCTGATCTGCAACCGGGATTCCAGACCGGGGTCCGCGACCGAGATCGGCAGCCGGCAGCAAACACCCCGCGGCGCCGCAACAGCGCAGCGGGGGCAGCGCCGGCGCCGAACCGCAACAACGCCTCTTATCACTATGCGCGTGCTCGTTATCGAAGATGATGCGCAACTCGGCGCCTACCTGACCAAGGCCCTCGGCGAGACGGGGGCCGTGGTCGATCACTGCGCCGACGGTCGTGAAGGGCTGTTCCTCGCCGCCGGCAACGATTACGACGTGCTGGTGATCGACCGCATGCTGCCGTCGCTGGACGGTCTCGGTATTCTGCGCACGCTGCGCGCGGCCGGCGACAAAACGCCGGTGCTCATTCTCAGTGCTTTGGGCGAAGTCGATGACCGCGTCGACGGTCTGCGCGCCGGCGGCGACGATTATCTGGTCAAGCCGTTCGCGTTCTCCGAGCTGCATGCCCGGATCGAGGCGCTACTGCGCCGCGCCGCTCCGGCGGGCGACTTGCCGGAGACACGTCTCAAGGTGGCCGACCTGGAAATGGACCTCCTCACGCGGGCGGTCACGCGCGAAGGCAAGCCCGTGTCGCTGCAGCCGCGCGAGTTCCGGCTGTTGGAGTACTTGATGCGCCATGCCGGGCAGGTGGTCACACGCACGATGCTGCTGGAGCATGTGTGGGACTACAATTTCGACCCGCAGACCAACGTCATCGATGTCCACATCAGCCGGCTGCGTGGCAAGATCGACCGCGACTTCGCGCATCCGCTGCTGCACACGGTGCGCGGTGCCGGCTATGTGATTCGTGAGCCCTGATTCGTGAGTCCGGAGCCGCGGGCGCAAAGACCGTCCGTCGCGCCGGTCCCGGCGGCCGAGCGGCCGGTCAAGGCGACAGCCGCCTCCGCTCCCGCCGGCCACCGGACGGGGGTGTTGAGCCGGCTTGCCTCGGCCAAGACCCGTTTTATTCTCTCCAGCTTCACGTTCCGCCTTGCGCTGCTCTATGTGCTGCTGCTGGGTGCTTCGGTCGCGATTCTGCTCGGCTTCATTTATTGGTCGACGGCCGGTTATATGACCCGGCAGATCGACGCCACCATCGGCGCCGAGATACAGGGCCTGGCCGAACAGTACCGTCGACGCGGCATCAACGGCTTGTCTTCTTTGATCAGCGAGCGCATCGCGCGCGACCCGGCCGGCGCCGGCGTCTACCTGCTGACGGATAGTGATTTGCAGCCCGTGATCGGTAATCTCGACGCTTGGCCGCGCGCGGAGCCGGACCGCGACGGCTGGATCGACTTTCGCTTGCGCGAGGAGCACTCGGGGGACGACGGCGTGGAGCTTCGCGAGCACGCCGCACGTGCAAAAGTGTTCCGCTTGCGCGGCGGTTTGCGGCTGTTGGTGGGCCGCGACGTGCGCGAGCTCACCGCGACGCGCCGGCTGATCCAGGATGCGCTGGGCTGGGGGCTCGCCATCACCGCGGCGCTGGCACTGCTCGGCGGCTGGCTGCTCAGCGCAGGCGTGGTGCGTCGCTTGGAGGGCATCAATCAGGTCAGCCGCGAGATCATGGAGGGGGACCTGTCGCGGCGGGTTCCCACCAACGGCAGCGACGACGAGCTCGACCGGCTGGCGGTCAATCTCAACCGAATGCTGGAGCGCATCGAGACGCTGATGGCAAGTGTTCGCCAAGTCTCAGACAACATCGCGCACGACCTGCGAACGCCTCTCAGCCGGCTTCACACCAAGCTCGCGGAGCTGCGCGATGCGGGGCTGAGCGACGCGCTGGCGGTTCGTGTCGAGGCGGCGATGTCGGATGCGGAGGAGTTGCTGGGCGCCTTCAGTGCGCTGCTGCGAATTGCCCGGGTCGAGTCCGGCAGCCGCCGCGCCGCCTTCGCCGATCTCGATTTGTTGCCGCTGCTGCTCGATGTTGCCGAGCTGTACGAGCCGCTGGCCGCCGATCGGCTGCAGGCTCTGGAGGTGCTTCCGCCCGCGCCGGGCGATGCCGGCGAGGGCGCGGCACGGGGCCGGCTGCAGGTGCATGGAGACCGCGATCTGCTGTTTCAGGCCATCGCCAACCTGCTCGACAACGCCATCAAGTACACCCCGCCCGGCGGACGCATCCGGCTCGACGCCGAGCGGCGCGGCGAGAGCGTGGTGGTGCGCGTCTCGGACTCCGGGCCAGGCATTCCGGCGGCGCTGCGCGACAAGGTCCTGCAGCGCTTTTATCGGGTCGACCAAAGCCGCTCGGCGCCGGGCCACGGACTCGGGCTTAGCCTGGTGCGCGCCGTCGCGCAACTGCACGGCGCCGAGCTCGAGTTGGAGGATGCGGCGCCGGGACTGCGCGTCACGCTGCGCTTGCCGGTGCACGCCGACGGCCAGCGTCCGAGCGCTCAAGGCGGACAAACCTCGGCTTCGTGAGCGCGAGTGTGACGGACCCGGCAAGTGTGGCGCCGCGCATCCGCTATCGTGCGCTTCGGCGCAGGCCGATCGATCGGTGCCCGCCGCCGAGAGGCGAGGCGGAAACCGTTCTGTTCGCTATCGCCGGGCGATTGTTATTGTTGAACGAGGTGCAGGCGCAAGGCCGCTCGAGCACGCCGGTGCAAGCCGCGCGGCTCGTGAAACGCCAAGTGCGTTGGCCGTTTCTCGGCACGGCTCGCGTCGCATTGCAATAGCCGAGCATTGTGGCGATACTCGATTCAGCCCACCAAGGAAAGGTTGCCGGACGCGACAACTGCATCGACATCATTCGCAGGCGCTCTAGCGGCCCTCTGTTTCCGGTCCCTCGCCACGAAAAGCGATCCTTGCCGATCGCGTCATTCACGCGCTCGCTGTCGAAGGAGCCAGCACATGCCGAAACTCGTCGATGCCCCCAGCCTGATCCCGCCGGTCGGCAACAAGCCGAAGTGGATCGAGGAATACGTGGGGCGCGTCAACAGCGGTAACGAGGAGGTCTCGGTGGCGCGGATGCGCTCGCCCGAGGGCTGGCGCGAGCCCGGCCAGCGCCCGGACTTCGAGGAAGTGAGTGTCGTGCTCTCGGGCATGCTGCGGGTAGAGCACGCCGGCGGCGTCTTGGACATCCGCGCCGGGCAGGCAGTCGTGGCAAGCCCCGGCGAATGGGTGCGCTACAGCACGCCCGAGCCCGGTGGCGCCGAGTACATCGCGGTCTGCCTGCCTGCCTTTTCACCCGACAGCGTCCACCGCGACAGCGAAGCCTGAGTCCGTCGGCGGGTTGCGGTTCGGTTTCGGTTGGCGCGCCGGGTGTCCCCCGCTTTTCGTCCCGACGGCCGACTCGACGATTCGGGCCGCCCGCTCCAGACTCCGCTGCCGGCCGAGCGCCGCTCCGTCGTCTGCCCGCGCGCTATTCGGCGGTACGCATGGCATGGGGCAGCCGCCGGTCGTTGCCGCAGGGACAGCCGTCGGCGGCTTCCCGCCAGCGAGGGGCGCAGCGGCGCCGACCGGACCTCGCTCACCGCGACCCGATCGGCGCCTCGCGGTCATTGGGCCGCGGCTTTCGCCTCGTCCAGCCATTGGTCGACTTTGGCGCGGTTCGCCGCGATCCACGCATCGGCATGGCGCTCGATATCTTTCGGGCTGTCCTCGCCGTCACGCATACGCAGGTTCTGCGCGCTGATGTCGTTGTTGCTCACTTTCATGATCGAGAACAGCTTGGCCGCGGCGGGGTTGGCTTCGGCCCAGGCGCGATTGGCGATGATGCGCTGATCGTTGGCCTGGAAACCGTAGTTGGAACCGTCCGGCAGCGTCGTGTCCACGTCGGCGCGCTCGCCGGGCAAGGCGCTGAACGGCACCTGCAGCCAGACCACGTCCTCGCCCGGCACGAGAACCCCGCTGACCCAGTAAGGCGTCCAGGTGTAGTAGAGGATCGGCTTGTCCTGGTTATAGCGGGCGATGGTGTCGGCGATGATCGCGGAATAGCTGCCCTGGTTGTGGGTGACGGTATCGCGCAGTCCATAGGCGTCCAGATGGTGCTCGATGACCTTCTCGCAGCCCCAGCCCGGCGTGCATCCCGCCAGGTCGGCCGTGCCGTCGCCGTTGCTGTCGAAGAGCTCGGCGATTTGCGGATCTTTCAACTGCTCGATGTTGGTGATGCCGTGCTCCTCGGCAGTCGCCTTGTCGATCAAGTAGCCTTGCAGCGCGCCGGACGAATAGACGCCTTCGCGGTATAGCTTCTCGTCACCGCCGGCCTCGACGTAGAAATCCACGTGCAGCGGATCCCAGTGGTCGGCCATGAAGGTGGCATCGCCGTTGCCGAGTGCCACGTGCCCGGTGGCGTATTCGATCTCTTGGATGGGTTTCACCTCGTAGCCGAGTTCTTCGAGTGCCTTGACCACGAGCAGCGTCTGGAAGGTCTCTTCGGCAATCGAGCTCTGTAGCGGTTGTACTTCGATGCCCTCGCCCGGCAGCTCGGCGGCGAGCGCGCCTGCGCTCGCGAAGACCGCTGCCGAGAAGAGGAACGCGCGCAGGCCGGGCTTCGGATCCGATGTCGGCTGAATCATGGTTTCTCCGGTGGGTTGGTGAATGAGAGCGGGCCGTCGGCGCCGCTTTTCGCGGAGGCTCAGTGGCCGCGGCGCCCGAATAAACCGGTGACCAGTCCGGCCGGGCCGGACTCGTACCAGTGTCGTGTGGGCTTGTCCCGGTCGGACTGCCCGAAGGCCTGGGTCATTCGGTCGAGAATGATCGCCAGCAGCACGATGCCGACGCCGCCGATGGTGGCCAAGCCCATATCGAGCCGGCCGATACCGCGCAGCACCATCTGGCCGAGGCCGCCGACGGCGATCATGGAGGCGATCACGACCATCGATAGCGCCAGCATCAGCGTCTGATTGACGCCGGCCATGATGGTCGGCATCGCCAGCGGCAACTGCACTTTGAACAGCAACTGCTTCGGCGACGCCCCGAATGAGCGCGCCGCCTCGACCAGATCGCCCGGAACCTGGCGGATGCCGAGGTTGGTGAGCCGGATCAGGGGCGGCAGCGCGAAGATGATGGTCACGACGACACCCGGCACGTTGCCGATGCCGAACAGCATCACGACCGGCACCAGGTAGACGAACGCGGGTGTCGTCTGCATGGCATCGAGGATCGGCCGGATCAAGGATGCCGCGCGGTCGCTGCGCGCCAGCCAAATGCCCGTGGGCAGGCCGATGACCACGCAGAAGAAGACCGAGGTGAGCACCAGCGACAGTGTGACCATCGCCTCGGACCAGGCGCCGATCAGCCCGATGGCGGTCATCGACAAGACTGCGCCGATGCCCAGCGCCCGCCCGCCTGCCTGCCAGGCGAGCAGGCCCACGATGGCGAGCATGGCGATATCGGGCGTTGCCAGCAGCGCCGACTCGATGCCGCTGAGCGTGGTGTCGATGGGCCAGCGTACGGCCTGGAACACCGGACGGAAATTGTCCACCAGCCAGTCCAGGCCCTGATCCACCCAGATGCCGAGCGGAATGACCGGCTCCTGGAACGGGTGCAGCAGGTCCAGCGGGGTTTCGGGTACCGTGTCCGCGCCGGCGGAGAGCCAGTCGCCGGGCGTTGTCTCAGCGACGCCGCCGCCGCCGCCCCAGGGATCGGCGGTGTCCGTGCCCGCCGCCGACTCCGCGGGGCGGGGTGCCGGTTCGGCGGCACCTGCGGGCTCGGGGACCTCGGGCTCGATGCCGCTGGCCCAGGGGTTGCTGTGCTCGTTCGACATATCAGCTCTCGCGGTCCAGGGTTTCCAGCAGGCAGGCCTTGGTGATGACGCCGCGATAGCGGTTGTCGGTGTCCACGACCGGCACCCCGCAGGCACTGCCGGCGACGGTGCCGAGCAGCTCGCTGACAGGCGTCTCGGCGTCGAGGGCCGGAACGTCGGCGATGAATGCGTGGCTCAGGCGCGGCTCGGGGCGGCGCAGCTCCTGCTGCAAAGAGTCCAGCGAGACCACTCCGTGGAAATGCTGGCCCTTGTCGATCACGTAGCCGTAATCGCGGTCGTGGTCGCGCAGGCGCTGCAGCGCGGCGCGGATGCCGTCGTCGTGGCGCTCGATCACGGTGACCTGAGTCCTGCGGGCAATGTCGCCGGCTTTGAACACGTTGGCCACGTCCACCCCGCGGAAGAAGGAGCGGACGTAGTCGTCGGCCGGGTTGCGCAGAATCTCGTCCGGCGTGCCCACCTGCACGACGCGCCCGCCTTCCATGATGGCGATGCGGTCGCCGATGCGCATGGCCTCGTCCAGGTCGTGGGAGATAAAGACAATGGTGCGGGTGCTGTCCTCCTGCAGTTTCAGCAGTTCTTCCTGCATTTCGCTGCGGATGAGTGGATCGAGCGCCGAAAAGGCCTCGTCCATCAACATCACGGACGGGTCGTTGGCCAGAGCGCGGGCGAGCCCGACCCGCTGCTGCATGCCGCCGGAGAGCTCGTCCGGATAGCTGTCGGTATAGGGCTTGAGCCCGACTTGGTCGAGTGCGGCCACGGCGCGCGCCTCGCGCTCGCCGCGGCCGACGCCGGCCAGCTCCAAGCCGAAAGCGGCGTTTTCGCCGACGGTCAGATGGGGCATCAGCGCGAACGACTGAAACACCATGCTCATGTCGCGCCGGCGCAGCTCCAGCAACTCGTCCGCATTCATCGCGGCGATGTCCCGGCCATCGACCACGACCTTGCCGGCGCTGGGCTCGATCAGCCGGTTCAGCAAACGGACCAAGGTGGACTTGCCGGACCCGGACAGCCCCATGACCACGAAGATCTCGCCCTCGCGGATCGAGAAGCCCGCATCGCAGACGCCGACGGTCTGGCCTGTTCGATCGAAGATTGCGTCCTTGTCGACGCCCTCGCGCAGCAGCGTCAGCGCTTCTTGCGGACGGTCGCCGAAAATCTTGTACAGGTGCTCGACAACGACTTTGTCTCGCATTGTTGTTTGCCGCATCCGCGAACGAGCCGATGCGCTCCGGTTGACGACGACAGCGAGCCGCGCGCTAGGGCGGATGCGCGACGACCGGTCCGGGTCGTGTGCCGGCCTTCAGCCGGCCTTTGAACTGTACTGTCGTCTTTTTTGATCGCGCTGCACGCTCCCGTGGAGACCTGCACCGCTGACTGGCAGCCCGCTCGCTTCGCGTGCGGGAACTGGACGGCCGGCGGCAAGCGCGCCGGACTGCTGAGATGGTCGACATCTCGAAATCGTTGCCGCTCCCGGCGACATCGACGCCGGCGAGCAGGAAAAAGCCTATGCAGGCTAAAGATACGCTCCCTCGCTGTCAAACCGGCGGGGCGCCGTGCAGGCGCCCCGCCGGTCCGCCCGGCTCAGAAGTAATAGCCGAAGTTGATGTTGAGGCGGTAGTTCCAGCGGTCGTTGCCGTTGACGCCGAAATCGCCGGCGCCGGCGAACAGATTGCTGTAGTCGTCGCCGTTGTCGCCGACGAAGAAGTTGCCGTTGGACCAGGCCATATCGCTGTAGATGTACCAGCCGCCGCGGGCCCAGGCGGCGCCGACGATAAACATCTCGCTGTCGTTGAAGTCGTCGTCGGCCTTGATGATGTTGCTGTACTCGACATACGGACGCACTGAGTCCAGCCAAGGAATGCGGTTGGTCTCGTACAGATAGCTCAACGAGACGGCCGGGATCCAAGCATCGGCGGCCACCGGCCAGGCGAAATCGAACGCGCCCATCGGGATCAGCTCATCGGTGCCGAGCGCGTTGTCGTCGTCGATGTCGAGCTTATAGCGCGTCAGCTGGGTAGCGAGCAGCCAGTTGTTCCAGCTGTTCGTCATATGGACCGAAGCGGCCCAGTGGCTGCCGTCGTCGGCGCGCCGGCCCTTGAGCTGCCCGTATTGCAGCGAACCGCCGATCTCGGTCGGGACTGCGATGTCTTCGAGTGCGTAGATGGCGCGGATGTTGAACTGATTACGCTCTTCGTAACCATTCGGCGCTGAACCGACCACGTTGCCGTCTTCGTCGACGGCGGAGTCCCAAATTACCGCATCGTACGAGTAGCGGGCGCTGTCTCGGCTTGTGCCGTTACCGTCCCACTCGCTGCGCGCGTAGTAGCCGAAGTCCAGGCGCAAGTCGCCGACGGAGGTGCTGTACTTGATGCCCAGATCCATATCGTCCGCCAGGCCCACGTAGTAGTGCTGATCGAAGAACCAGCTCTGGGAGACCCCGTAGGGGCCGGGACCGAAGGGCACACGGTTGACGCCGACCTGCAATTGGCTGCCGTCGTCGAAGTCCCATCCGAGCCAGCCCGTGTGGACGAAGTTGTAGCCGTCGTACCAGCGGTACTCGAGCTTGCCGACGAGGTTCTCGTACTTCAGATCCGCATTGATGCGGAAGGTCTCGAGCTCGAAGTTGCCGCCGTTGCCGCCGCGGCTCGGGCCGTTGCCGCGGCCGGGGTAGTCGCCGAGCACGTAGTTGGCGCGCAGCGCACCGCCGATGGTGAGCGGGCCGAAAGTGATCTTGTCGGCAGGGGGCGGGGCGGCAGTGATTTCGGGCTCGGGCTCGGGCTGCGTTTGTGCGCTCGGCGCCGCGGGCGCATCGATGGGCTCTGCTGCGCCCTCGGCGAGCTGCATTCTCGCCTCCGCGAGCTGCCGCTCGAGCTCGGCGATGCGCTGTTGCAGGGCGGTTTCGTCGGCCGCGAATCCGGCGGTCGGAAAGGCCAGCGAGGCGGCGAGTGCGGGAAGTGCGATCAGCAGTACGCGCGAGGACGCGCGTTGCCGGTCGGCGTTCTTGCTGGGGTTTGCGCAATGCGCGATGGAAGACATAGGCACCTGTCGGGTTGCTGTTGCTCCGAAGTTTGATCTCGTGGCGATTTCGCAACGAGTGTAATTAAAATACACGTGATTGTTGCGCGTGTGCAACTCGCGTTACGGCGCTGCACCTTGTCCGTTCGCGGGCCGGTACCCGGCGAGGCTGTGCTAGGCTTCGGCGCGTTATCCGCGCGCCCGCCGACCGTCGCCGTTGGAGCTTGCGGGGCGCGCAACCCGGAACGCGCGTGCGAATATCGGCGTCATGATCGAGCTCGTCCAAACCTTCGGCCAGCATCACTGGCAGCTGCTGCCGCCCCTGCTGCTGCTGTTGCTGCTGTTGCGTATCGGAAGCCGCCGCGTCGGCGAGCGCACCCTTGCCGAGCGCTTTCCGCGGCTGGTGGCGGGCTTCGACGTCTTGTTGCTGCCGTTGGCTTGTCTGGTTGCCGGCACTCTGGCGCGTGTTGCAAATCGCGCTTTCGGGGTGCCGGCGCTTGATCCGTCCCTGCGCTCTCTGACCCTTTTGCTCGCACTGCTGGTCACCGGCTGGGCGCTGGCGCGGCTCATCGAAGTGGCGCTGCTGCTGCGTTCCAAGCAGAACCTCGGCGAGCGCATGCCGAAACTGGTCATCGGGCTGATTTACAGCGCGCTGCTGCTGGCTGCGCTCGGCTTGTACCTGTGGCAGCGGGGCTATTCGTTTACCGGCGTCTGGGTATCCACCGGTGTTGCGGCGGCGGTGCTCGGCTTCGCACTGCAGCGCACCTTGGGCGATCTATTCTCGGGCATCGCCCTCGGCATGGAGCGGCCGTTTCGACTCGGCGACTGGTTACAGATGGACGACGGCACGCTGGGGCAGGTGGTGGACATGAACTGGCGCGCGACGCACCTGCGCGATTGGGACAATTCGACGCATATCGTACCCAATTCCCGCATGGCCGGGCAGGCGTTGAAGAACCTGCACAACGAAAACCATCTCTACGCGCCCTGGTACTTCATCAAGATTCCGGCCGAGGTCGACCCGCGCTTCGCCACGGCGCTGCTGTTGGACGCGGCGCTGCGCTGCGAGAGCATTCTGAAGTTTCCGAACCCCATCGTACGGCTGGCCGACGGCTCCAGCGTGCCCTACAGCTATATGGTCTGGGTGCACCTGAAGAATTATCCGAGCGTGTTCCGCGCGCGAGAGGAGCTTTTTCGCCAAATCCATCGCGGCTTGAGCGAGGCCGGTATCGAAGTGGCGCCGCAAGTGACCGAGATGCGTACGCGGCGCGCGCGCGTCACTGCCGCGGAGCCGCCGACCATCGCGCTCGCCCTGAAGAGCACCGACTTCGCCAGCTATCTGACCGATGACGAATTGGTGCAGATCGCCGCGCGCAGCGAGTACCGCCACTACGATGCCGCGCAGGTGCTGCTCGCCGAGGGTGCCGTCAGCGACGCGTTCTATGTGGTCGCCGGCGGGTTGGTCGACTCGGCGGTGCGCCTGCAGGACGGCTCGCGGAAGGTGGTGGAGACCCTGGGCCCCGGCAAGCATTTCGGGATTACCGGGATGCTGACTATGGAGCCGAGTTTTCTGGAATACATCGCCAGCACCGACATCACGGTCATCCGGGTGGAGCTCGACGTGCTGCGCAGCGTTGTCGACGCGCGGCCCGAGCTGGCGGTGCATCTCGCCTCCGTCGTCAAAGAGCGCCTGGACGCGGCCGAGGCCGCGCGCGTGCAGAGCCGGCGACACGTGCGTCCCCTGACAATGCGCGACATCCGTAACGCCATCGAGCGCCGACTGCGCTTGAAGCGAGGCGGCGAGCGCTGAGCGACGGCGCGGGGGAAGGCTCCGCAGGCGCAGTTCGGATTCGTTTGTCGTTGCTCTGGTCTGTCGGACGCGGCCGATGCTCAGTCGGCGAAGGGGCGGTGGCCGATCGTCGTCACCGGCCGGGAGCCCCACTGGATACTCCGGCGTTGATCGCTGCGCTTCCTGGATGATCCTCGAGGCGTGTTCGGCGGCCGCGGCAGCATCCGTACCATCGTGCGGCCGAGGACGCGCCGCGGGTCCATCGCTTCTCGGTAGCGCATTCCTCGCCCGACGACACGCGTCTGATCCTGTTCGACACGACGGTCCAAGACGGAGATACCGGCGGCCCGCTGGTCCATCATCGCGGATGGCCATACCGTGGGGGCGTCAGCGGCCCCTTCGAGCCGGGAGAGGTCGTCCGCGGGAGAACCGACTGGGAGCGCCGGCCGCCGCGCGTGCCACCGCAAACAGCCGCCGCCGATGTTGTAGCAGCCTGTGTAATCCCCCATTTGCTTAGGCGGCATCCGACGATGCCGCCGCCGCCGGTTGCCGCGGCAGCGGCCGGGCTCGCCGGGATGCAGCGGCTTTCTTGTCTCAATCATCCGGAGCTCCACATGCGATTCTCTTTCCCTGCCGTCATCGGTTCTCTTGCGCTGTCCGCTGCCTTGGTCGCCGGCCCCGCGGCGGCGGCCTGGACCATGGACCCCGCGCGTTCCCACCTGGCCTTTATATCGATCAAGGCGAAGGATGTGGGGGAGGTGCATAGCTTCACCGAAATGTCCGGCACCATCGGCGAGGACGGCATGGTGACCGTCTCCATGCTGCTCGACAGCGTCGAAACGCTGATCCCGATTCGCAACGAGCGGATGCGCGAAATGCTGTTCGAGACCACCAACTACAAAGACGCGACGCTGACGGCCAAGATCGACCCGGCCATCATCGCCGGCATGCAGCCCGGAGACATCGCGGTGATCGTTGCCGAGGGTAATCTGACCCTGCACGGTCAGACGCAGCCGATGGTCGTCGAAATGCAGGCAGCGAAAGTCACGGCGGATACGGTAATGGTGGCCGCGGTCAAGCCGCTGCTGATCGATGCGGCGAAGTTCGGCATGAGCGACGGAGTCGAAAAGCTGCGCGAAATCGCGGGCCTCGAAAGCATCAGCAATGCGGTGCCCGTGAGCTTCGTCATGACCTTCGTCGACGTGGCCGAATAAGCCCCGCGGCGTTTCCCGGGCCCGCCCGCGCGCCCGTGCTCGGGCGCGCCGGGGGCAAGCTCTACTGCGCCGGCGGAAATTTCCAGACCATGGGGCCGCTGCGCAAGAGCTCCCGTCCGGGATCGCCCAGCTTTTTCCGATACCGTAGCATTGCAATGACGTCGGAGCTCACCCGCGGATTGGTGGTGAAATAGGAATGTCCGAAGGCATCCGTGCGCTTGCCTTCGTAGACGATGAGGTCGATCTTGCCCATCCTGCTCAGATACAGCTGGCTCTCCTCGGAGATATCTTCTGCGCGCAGATTGCCGATTCGGCTCTCGCTGCGAAACAGGATGCGCGAGACCAGCAGGGCCCGATCGCTCGGCGATGCATAGATCGTCAGCCTGCCGTGCAGCGATCGCGGCAGCCGTCCGCTCGGCCAGACGGAGATCAGATCCGGGTCGGATACGTGGCTGGTGATCGCCTGGGCGCCGACGTCCACGTCGATATCCGGCGAGAACAGAATGACATTGTCGATGTTCAGCGCATCCACGGGCTCCTTCCCCGCGGAAATCGATTCAAGCAGCAATTCCCTCAGCGCATCGAGCAGCAGCGACGTGCCCCGGCTGTGGGCGAGCAATTGCACGCGCTCTACGCCCGGCGTCGTCGCCAGCATTCGGATGGTCTTCTTAAGATGCCCCACCGCATAGCGTGCGGATTCCGTCGTGCTGCTGTAGGAGATCAGGAAGTTGCCCGAAGATGACGCAGGCCAGGTGAAAAAGCTGCATAGCGATTCACGGCCGAGGAAGTGGCACAGCTCGGCGGTGGTGAATGCGGCCGTCTCGAATGTTTCATTGAAGCCATGAACGTAAAGGATGACTTCTTTGCGCGGTGCATCGGCGAGTCGCTGCTGGATCTCGGACCGTAGCGTGTCTTTCGCAGCCCGATGCAATTGCATCGTTTCGGGCTGCCGATACACGTTCGCGGCTGCATCCAGGCTGATGTGGTACGGCTCGCGCGGGAACGCGCCGAGCTCCGTCACCCGCCCGAGTGCGAGCTCCACAGGCTGCGCCCGCTGCGAGGCTTTACTTTCTCTGACCAGATCGTCCCACTGCATGTCGGCGCCGATGCGCACCCGTGCCGTGCCGAAAGTGATTCGGTCGGCGCGCTCTTCGCCGTACGGGAGCGTGCTCTCCGGCTCTGTTTCCGCACGCCGATCGGTGATGTAGAGCAGGTCGATATCGTTGCTGGCCGGCCGTGGCGCTGACGCCGGATAGAGGGTCTCGCCGCCCGGCTGCTGATACAGCACGGGCGTCGGCATCAGTGCACGGGGTGCGCCGGCGCAGCCGCCGAGCAGTGTTGCCGCGGCGACAAGTGCGAGCAGGCCTGTGACATTACGGATCATGGATACGACTCCCGGTGAATACCGACTACGTCGAGAAGCGATGCTATCCCCGGATGCAGGGGAGCCTTTCTTTTCCGCCCGCCGACATCGGTTCCGGGCGTGCGGTGGCGCCGGTCTCGAGTCTCACAGGAATTCCGCCACCCGCATGCCGCGGCCATTGTCCCGATGCGCGGCCTGCGCCAGAAACAGCTCGGCGGCGGCCAGGGCGTCGCTCAGCGCATTGTGGGCGCCGTAGCGGGGCAGGTTGTAGCGCTCGCCGAGGGCGTGCAGGCGCAGGTCGGAGGCCTTGAATGCGGTCTGGCGGCGCTCGAGGATACGCCGTGCGATGGCTTGGGTGTCGATGGTGCGCACCAGCAGGCCGGCGCCGAACAGTCGCTTGCAGGCGGCGCCGAGAAAGCCCAGCTCTACGCTGGCGTGATGAGCGATCATGATCCGTCCGCGCAATGCCTGCAGGAATTCCGGCAGCGCCAGGGACAGCTCCAGTCCGGTGGCCGCCAAGTCGTCGGTGATCTGATGGATCACGGCGGTATCTTCCGGAATGTCGCCCTCGACGCGGATCAGCCGATGGCAGGCACTGCTCAGGTCGATACGGGCGCCGTGCACCACGACCCAGCCGATGCTGAGGATCTGGTCCAGGCGCGGGTCCAGCCCGGTCGTTTCGAGGTCCACCGCGACATACTCCGTCTTGCGGTAGTCCCGCGACGGCGGCGGAAACGGCGCCGACAAATAGTCCCGCAGCGGTCCCGGTGGAGCGCGGCGCAGACGCCAGCGCCGGCGCCATTCGAGGGCGAAGCACGCCATGTCAGACGAAACGGCCTGCTTGATAGCGTTGACCGAGGGATTCCTGCATGGTGTTGATCAGGGAGAACGCATCCTTCAGGTGTCCGCGCTCCAGCGGCGAGAGGTCGTCGGGTGACAGGAAGTTGTCCGCCTGCTCGCCGCGGCGAAGCTGTCGCGCCTGGTGTCGCATCCTGAGCGTGCCGATGAGCTCCGCGGCGTCGACCAGGTTAGCGGCGCCGTCCTTACTCAACGCGCCGGCCTCGGCCGCCGCCTTCAAGCGTTCCAGGGTATTGGTTTCCGCGAGTCCGGAGGACAACGCATAGACCCGCGCCAAGTCGACGATCGGCACGATGCCGCGATGTTTGATATCAAAGGTATGGTTGTGGTCGCCGCCGTGAATCAGTACGAACTTGCGAAAAAAACCGAGCGGCGGGCGATGCTTCAGCGCGTTGGCCGCCATGTAGGCGACGAAAATTCGATCGGCCTTGGAGAGGTTCAGGACGCGCTCCTGAAGCTCGCCGAACAGGCCCTCGGTATCACAGATCGGGCGCAGATCGAAGAACACGCTGGACAGCATCAGCGCCATTGGCTCGGGGCGCTTGATCCAGGTGTTGAAGTATTTGGTCCAGATATTCAGCGGTTTGCGCCACTTCGGGTTGCTCGCCATCACATCGCCGGGGCAGTAGATATATCCGCAGGCGTTGAGTCCGTCATTGACCATGCGCGCCAAGGCCGCGAAGTATGCGTCGTCTTCGGGCTTCATGTGATCGGCGATCAGCAGCGCATTGTCCTGGTCTGAGTGCGAAGACTGCTCCCGTCGGGCCTGTGATCCGCCGGCCATCCAGCAATAGGGCACCGGCGGCGGTCCGAGCGTCTCCTCGGCCAGTTGCAGCAGGCGCAGCGTAATCGCGTCGGTCACCGCGGAGACCGCCTGGCCGATCTGGTCGGCGGTGGCGCCGGAAGCGACCAACTGGATCTGCAGTTCCGGCAGCTTGCCGCTGATATCGGCCAGCGTCTCCGCCGAGCCGGCCTTGCTGACATCGCCGACCAGATAGATGGCGTTGGCGCTCTGCACGCGCACCAAATCGGAGGTGGAGACGACACCGAGCACCCGAGAACCGTCGATGACGGGCAGGTGATGGACGTTCAGCCGCGTCATTCTGATCAAGGCTTCGAAACCCAGCGTATCCGCCTGCACGGTGTGAAGCTTCTCGGTCATGATCGCGCGCACCGGCTCCGTCGGCGACAGCCCTGCGGCCAAGCAGCGGTTGCGCAGGTCGCGGTCCGTAATCATGCCGGCGAGGCGGTCGGCGGCCATGATGATCAGCGAAGAGCAGCGCGCGTCGCTCATGATCTTCGCGGCGGCCTCGATGCTGGTGTCCGGGGTGGTGCTGACGAGCTCGCGCCCGAGTAGGTCACGTACCTGCACCGTCATCAGACCGGTGCCGTCGCCGCTTTCCTTGATGTTGGCGAGCGCCTTGCGCAGGCGTCCGGAAACCGACTGCTCGAAGTGCTCCGCGAATTCGGCATGCTTGCTGCGCAACTGTGCGAGGGTCTCGCAGGGCAGCAGGTAAACGAGCGTGTCCTCCGACGTCTGGCCCGGCATCTGCATCTGCGGCTGGTCGGGATGACAGGGTGACGGGCACAGATCCCCCTCCGCCAGTTTGCCGACCAGATTGCCTTCGTCGTCGCGGACCTCGACCGCGCCGCGGCGCAGGATGTACAGGCAGGGCGAGTCGTCATCCGTGGGCGGAAATGCTGAGCCGCGCCGCAGATAGCGCACCGAGAGGCGCTTGGGCAAGTGCTCCAACGTTTCTTCCGGCAGCCGATCGAAGGGCGCATGGCTAGCCAGGAAATCGCGTATCTCGATCAGCTCGACGTCCATTGGTTCCTCACTGGCGGCGGGGGTGCGCGGCGCGGCGCCGCATCTTATTGTGGAGGCTTACAATACCGGAAAGCGCGGGTTCTGGCAGCCGGTGCGCGCCCGGGCCGGAAACACCCGCGCGAAAAAAAGCCCCGCTTACGCGGGGCTCTGGTTGGTTACGGAGCCCGATCCGGATCGGGATCCGTATCCGGGGCCGGGATCAATGGTCCGCGACTGCGTCGGCGGAGCCGCGCGGGACGCGAACGTCTTCGACCAAGTGCTGGATATGCTCCGGCGGCGGCGCCGTGACTTTGGCGACGGCGAAGGCCACGATGAAGTTCACCAACGCACCGACGGCACCGAAGGCATTCGGCGAGATGCCGAAGAACCAATCCGGTCCCATGCCAAGCTCGGGCATCAGGAACGAGGTCCCGGGCACGAAGAAGATGCCCTTGTGCTGGAACACGTAGAGCAGCGTGACACTGATGCCGGACAGCATGCCTGCGATGGCCCCCGCGTTGTTCATCTTCTTCATGAAGATGCCCATCATCAGCGCGGGGAAGATCGACGAAGCCGCCAAACCGAACGCAATGGCCACGGTGCCTGCCGCGAAGCCCGGTGGGTTGAGCCCCAAGTAGCCCGCGACCAGGATTGCGCCCACCATCGAGATACGACCCGCGCGCAGCTCGGACTTCTCGGAGATGCCCTTCATGAACACGCCCTTCAGCAGGTCGTGCGAGATTGCCGATGAGATGGCCAGCAGCAGGCCCGCGGCGGTGGAAAGGGCAGCGGCGAGACCGCCGGCGACGACGAGCGCGATGACCCAGTTCGGCAGTCCGGCGATCTCCGGATTAGCCAGCACCATGATGTCGCGGTCGACCTTCACCATCTCGTTGCCTTTCCAGCCGAAGGTCTCCGCCTTTTCGGCGAACGCTTCGTTTGTGTCGTCGTAGTACTGGATGCGGCCGTCGTCGTTTTTGTCCTCGAACTGGAGCAGGCCCGTGGTCTCCCACTTCTTGAACCACTCGGGACGCTCTTCGTAGAGCAGGTTGCCCTCCGGCGAGCCGACCTCGCCGACCTGGATGGTGTCAATCAGGTTCAGGCGCGCCATGGCGCCGACTGCGGGCGCGGTGGTGTAGAGGATAGCGATGAAGACCAGCGCCCAGCCTGCGGAGTAGCGGGCGTCCGCCACCTTGGGAACGGTGAAGAAGCGGATGATGACGTGCGGCAGACCCGCGGTGCCGATCATCAGCGACAGCGTGTAGACGAACATGTTGAGAGAGCTGCCCATCACCGCGGTTGTATATTCCCTGAACCCGAGGTCCGTTACCACCTGGTCCAGCTTGCCGAGCAGCGTCACCGTGCCATCCCCGGGAGCGTAGTTGCCGCCGAGGCCGATCTGCGGCAGCGGAACGCCGGTGAGGGCCAGCGAGATGAAGATGGCAGGGATGGTGTAGGCGAAGATCAGAACCACGTACTGGGCGATCTGCGTATAGGTGATGCCTTTCATGCCGCCGAGCACGGCGTAGACGGCAACGATGCCCATACCGATGTACAGACCCATCTCGTAGCTGGTCTCGAGGAAGCGCGAGAACGCCACGCCGATGCCCTTCATCTGACCGATGACGTAGGTGATCGATGCCAGGATCAGGCAGATGACGGCGACGATGCGCGCCGTCTGCGAGTAATAGCGGTCGCCGATGAATTCCGGCACCGTGAACTTGCCGAACTTGCGCAGATACGGCGCGAGCAGCAGGGCCAGCAGCACATAGCCGCCGGTCCAGCCCATCAGGAACACGGACGCGCCGTAGCCCTCGAAGGCGATGAGCCCCGCCATGGAGATGAACGATGCGGCGGACATCCAGTCCGCTGCGGTGGCCATGCCGTTGGCAACCGGATGCACACCCTTGCCGGCGACATAGAACTCGCCGGTTGTCGCCGCACGCGCCCAGATGGCGATGCCTATGTACAAAGCGAACGTCGTGCCGACGATCGCATAGGTCCAGATATCTAGATTTGACATGGGCTTGGCTCCTTATTGCTCGTCGACGTCGAACTTCTTATCGAGCCGATTCATGCTCACGGCATAGACGAAGATCAACACCAGGAACACGTAGATCGAGCCCTGCTGGGCGAACCAGAAGCCGAGCGGATAGCCGCCCAAGTGGAAGGCGTTCAGCGGTTCCACGAGGATGATTCCGAGGCCATATGAAACGACGAACCAGATGATCAACAAGACGGCGAGAAGTCGCAGGTTCGACTTCCAATAGGCAGCACGATTCTCGGGTGTCATCGGTGATGTCCCTCCCTCTGAGACAAGAGTGATGCGGAAGACGGGGCAGGCCGTCGTTGCCTCAGCTGCGCGCGTCCGGCGGGCAGAGGCGGCTTGGCGAGAACCCCTCGGCTTTGTGGTTATCGACGTCCGTCCGGCAAGCAGGCTAGCGACCGGCGAACGGTGGCGCATTGTGTTGCGCTCGATAAGCCACTGTCAATGTTGGCGCAACGCGCGCGCCGCCGAGCAATGGCAGGATAAATTGTAAGTATTTGGAAAGCGTGGGGCAGGGCACACCCTGCGCTGTCCGTTCGCCGTCGCGGTTGCGGGCTGCGGTGCTTTTCCTTACTTTGACCGGATGACCTGCGCGGTCGGCCGCGAGGTGTCGGCTATTTGTTGGAAAACATTATGAAATATGTAAGCACACGGGGCGGGGTCGACGCGGTCGGCTTTGCCGATGCGGTGATGATGGGGCTCGGGACCGACGGCGGCCTGTTGGTGCCGGAGACATTGCCGGAGCTTGATTCGAGCACGCTCCGCGAGTGGTCGCGGCTGCGCTTTCAGGATCTGGCCGTCGAGGTAATGGCCCCTTTCGTCGGCGACGAGATACCGCGATCCGACTTGATCGACTTGGTGGAGCGGTCTTACGCGACCTTCTCCGATCCGCAGGTCACGCCGCTGCGCGACGTCGCCGGGCGGCGCTATTTGGAGCTTTTCCACGGCCCGACCGCCGCGTTCAAGGATGTTGCGCTGCAGTTTCTCGGCAATGTCTTCGAGTACTTGCTCGCCCGCGACGGCGGCCAGCTGAACATTCTCGGCGCCACTTCCGGCGATACCGGCTCCGCGGCCATTTACGGCGTGCGCGGCAAGGCACGCATCAATATCTTCATCCTGCACCCGAAGGGCCGCGTCTCGCCCGTGCAGGAACGACAGATGACGACCGTGCTCGACGACAACGTCCACAACATCGCGGTGCGCGGAACCTTCGACGATGCACAGCGCATCGTCAAGGCGCTGTTCAGCGATCTCGACTGCAAGCGGGCCTACCACCTCGGTGCGGTGAATTCGATCAACTGGGTCCGCATCCTGGCCCAAACCGTGTATTACTTCTACGCTTGGGGCCGGCTCGGCGGCGGCGATACCGGGCGCCGGGTCGGTTTCTCGGTGCCGACCGGCAACTTCGGCGATGTCTTCGCCGGCTTTCTGGCGCGACGCATGGGACTGCCGGTGGATCGCCTGATCATCGCCACCAACCGCAACGACATCCTGACTCGTTTCGTCGAAACCGGCGTCTACGAGAAAGGCGAGGTGTACCATACGCTGAGTCCGGCGATGGACATCCAAGTGGCGTCCAACTTCGAGCGCTATCTATATTACCTGCTCGACGAAGACACGCAGGCCGTGCGTGCCCTGCTGGCGCAGCTCGAGGCCGAGGGCCGCATGCGGGTCGACGCAGGGCGGCTCGCGCGGGTGCGCGAAGACTTCGACGCGCGCGCCGTCGACGACGCGGGAACGCTGGCGCAGATTCGCGAAACCTACGCCGCCGCAAACTACATTCTGTGCCCGCATACCGCGGTCGGTGCCGCGGCGGCCGCCGAGCATCCCGACGCGGTCGTGCTCGCCACCGCCCATCCGGCGAAGTTCAACGAAGCAGTGCACGAGGCGATCGGCCGGGAAGCGCCGCCGCCGCCTTCGCTGCACGGTCTGATGGATCTGCCGACGCGCTGCGTCGAGATCGATGCGAGCGCCGAGGCCGTGCGCTCGCACATGCACGAAACCCTAACCTCGGCCTGAGGCCGGCCTCTCACCGTTTCGAAGCCCGATATGACCAGTGATCAGCGCCCTTCCATCCTCCTTCTCGACACCACGCTGCGCGACGGCGAGCAGACCCAGGGCGTTTCGTTCGCTCCGGAGGAGAAGGTCAATATCGCCAAGGCGCTGCTCGAGCTGGTCCGCGTCGACCGCATCGAGGTCGCCTCCGCCAGGGTTTCCCGCGGTGAGCAGGCGGCGCTGGAGCAGATCGTCGCTTGGGCGCGCAGCAAGGACTTGGACGGCCGCGTAGAGGTGCTCGGCTTCGTCGATCATGGCAAGAGCGTCGACTGGATCCGCGACGTCGGCGGGCGCGTGATCAATCTATTGGCGAAGGGCAGCGAAAAGCACTGCTCCACCCAACTGCGTAAGACGCTGGACGAGCACGCGGCGGACGTGCGCCGCAACGTCGAGATCGCCCGAGAGCGCGGGCTGCGCGTCAACGTCTATCTGGAGGACTGGTCCAACGGCTATGCCGACAAGCGCGACTATGTCTATGGTCTGATGGAGCGGCTGCAGGATGCCGGCATCGACCACTTCATGCTGCCCGACACGCTGGGCGTGATGACCCCCGAGAAGGTCTTCACCGCCATGATGGACATGATCCGGCGCTACCCCGAGTGCCGTTTCGATTTCCACCCACACAACGATTACGGGCTCGCGACCGCCAACGTCGTCGCCGCGGCCCAGGCCGGCGCCGCCGCCGTGCACTGCACCGTGAACTGCCTCGGCGAGCGTGCCGGCAACGCCTCCTTGGCGGAGGTCGCCGTCAATCTGCGCGATCAGCTCGGGCTGCAAATCGGCGTCGACGAGACCCACCTCGCCCATGTCAGCGAGCTGGTGCAGTATTTCTCCGGCAAGCGTGTCGCCGACAATGCGCCGATCATCGGCGAGGACGTCTTTACTCAGACCGCGGGCATCCACGCCGACGGCGACAAGAAGGGCAGCCTCTACGTCACTCGCTTATCGCCCGAGCGCTTCGCCCGCCGGCGGACGTATGCGCTCGGCAAGCTCAGCGGTAAGGCGTCGCTGGCGAAGAACCTGGAGCGGCTCGGTATCTCGCTGTCGGAAGAGAACCAGCGCAAGGTCCTGGCACGCATCATCGAGCTCGGGGACTCCAAAAAGAGCATCACGGCCGAGGACCTGCCCTTCATCATCGCCGAAGTGCTCGAGAGCAGCGACTACAAGCATGCCGAGCTGCTCGCGTGCAACGTATCGAGCAGCTTCGGCCTGGAGTCCACGGCCAGCATCAAGATTCTGCTGCGCGGAGAGCAGCTGACCGCCGCGGGCAGCGGCAACGGCGGCTTCGACGCCTTCAATAATGCGCTGTCGAAGATCGTTAAACGCCAGGGGCTGTCTCTGCCTCAGCTCACTGACTACGAGGTCCGCATCCCCAAGGGCGGGCGCACAGACGCGCTGACCGAGTGCACCATCACGTGGTCCGGCGAGCGCGGGGAGATCAAGACCCGCGGCGTCCATGCCAACCAGGTCTTCGCCGCCATCGGCGCGACGATGCGGATGCTGAACCTGGTGATCCACCGGGCCATGCAAAGCGCAGACGGGCGCGACGGCGATGCGAGCGGCAACGGAAGGCGGCAGCCGGCGACGGAGACCGAGGCGGACGACCCCTTGACACAGGCCCCGGGTGCGGTCCTGCGGCACGTCATGTAATCCGGCGGCAGGCCGATGAGCATTGCGGCGACGTCAGTCGCCGCCGGTGCCCCAGAAACCATCCAACAACTGCAGTGTTTCCTCGCGCCGCTCCCAGTGCGGTAAGCCCAGGTGCGGTGCAAGGCTTTCCAGGCGCCAGTTGTCATGGTGGCCGACGAAGGCATCTAGATGCTCGAAGGTGACATAGGGATCGCGATCGACGATGACCAGGACCGGCAGCTTCGGCAGCTTGGCGTAGATGTGGGAGACGGCGTCGCGGGTGAACAGCTGGCTGGATAGGAAATACAGCGGTGCGTTGGCCGCTCCGGGCTGGTGCGACGTGGCGTAGGCGTAGTCCAGCATGCCTTCATCGGGCTCACCGACGAAGGACTTACCGAGATAGTAGCGGATGCTGCGCCGCGAGGAAGCGAGCTCGAACGTGGCTTGGCTGAGCCCGGGCAACGCCAGCGCCTTCTGCGCGATGCGCGCCAGCCGCGGATCGGGCAGCGGGCGCTTGCCGAAGCCCGTCGGCGAGATCAGCGCCAGGGACGCGACCCGGGCGGGCTCCGCCAGCGTCGCCCGCGCGGCGAATTCGGCGCCCAGCGACAGCGCCACCACATCTGCCGGCTCGACGACCACCCGCTTCAGGAAATCGGCGATGGCATCCGCGAACAACTGCGGCGAGTACTGCCGAGTGCTGCGGTCGGAATGCCCGAAGCCTGGCAAATCCATGCTGAAGACAGGGCGCGTGCCGCGGTAGTGGTCGAACAGCGGCTTGACCTCGTAGCTGCTCGGGGCCGCGTTGACGCTATGTACCAGCAACAACGGCCGCCCCGCGGCCTTGGTGTCGCTGTAGTAGGCCACGCGACCGCTGCGCTCGGTCTCGAAATCGGCGCGGGGTGCGTCCAGGGCCTCGGGCAGGGATGACGGCTGTGTGACTGGCGCCTTGCGCGCCGGCTCTTGGACAGTTTCGCGTGTCATACACAACCCCTTCGCATTTGCGGCTCATTGGCTTGGACCCCGATGCGGGCGCGCGGCCACCGGCGTGCATGGCACGGGCGGCCGGTTGCATTACCCGGCATCCGCGCGGATTATGCGCGATCTGAAGCCGCGGCGACAGCCGCGGTATCGGGTGCGGGGAGCTTGGCCGGCCGGCCCGGCGCCGTTGGGGTGCCGGCGGACGGCGTCGCCGGGATCCCGCGATTCCGTATAGACCCTGACACACCCGGCGGCGTGGCATCAAGGAGTATAAAGTGAACCCCGAGAAGGTCGTCTTCGGCTTCTTTATTCTGCTCGCGCTGACGCTGAACGTCGGCTTTGTCGTGGGCGAGATCGACAATCCCGCCCATCACCATATCTGGGAGCTCGGAGCGGTCTTCGTCGTGAACGCCGTCGCGACGGTGCTCAAACTCGGCGATCGCACGCAGATCGGGGCCATTTTGCTGGCCACGAGTCTGGTCGCGATGCTGCAACTCATCGTCGCGGTCGGGGTCTGGACCATCGTCGTGCACACGACCGCCGAGGGGATGACGCCCGGTGCGATGGCGAGCATCGTCTCGCTCGCGGCCGGCGCCGTCGTTGCCAACATCGTCTCCGTCGTGCTGCTGATTATCGAGACCGTGATGCTGCGTCGCTGAATGGAGCCCGGCGTCCCGTTTCAACGGGCCGGCGTGCGCCGATAGACGATGCGGCGTCGCCTTGGCGCATACTCCCCGGCACTTCCGCGTCAAGCAGCTATGAATACCGGCGCTTCCGCTATGGACAGTATCTTTTTCATGGTTCTCCGGCGCATGCGCGCGCCGCTGCTGACGCTCATCTTGGTCTACGCCGTGGCCATCACCGGCTTGGTGCTGATTCCGGGGCTCGATGCCGGCGGCGCGCCGGGGCACATGAGCTTCTTCCACGCGTTTTACTTCGTCAGCTACATGTCGACGACCATCGGCTTCGGTGAGATCCCGGGCGAGTTCAGCGATGCGCAGCGGATCTGGGTCGTTCTTTGCATCTACGCGACGGTGGTCGCTTGGCTGTACTCGATCGGCTCGCTGATCGGGCTGCTGCAGGACAAGGCCTTGAGGCGCGCCATGGAGGAGAGACGCTTCGAGCGTCGCGTGCGGACCATCAACGACGATTTCTATCTGATCTGCGGCTACGGACAGACCGGAAGCGGACTCGTGCGCGCGCTCACGGAGCGCGGCCAGCGGGCGGTGGTGCTCGACAACAATCCCGATCGCATCGATCTACTCAAGCTCGAAAACCTGCGCGAGTTCGTGCCGGCGCTGCGGGCCGATGTGCGCCGCCCCGACAACCTGCTGCTGGCGGGCCTGCGCAGCCCGCGCTGCGCGGGTGTCTTGGCGCTGACATCGAACAACGAGGTCAACCTCAGGGTGGCGCTGGCGGCAAAGCTGATGCACCCGAGCGCCAAGGTCGTCTGTCGCTCCGATTCCCACGATATCGAGGCGAATATGGCCTCGTTCGGAACCGATCATATCTACGACCCGTTCGACATCTTCGCCCTCTATTTCGCCACCGCATTGCAGGCTCCCTGCCTGACGCTGCTGAACGACTGGCTCGGCGAGCTGCGCGGCAGCGGCCTGCCGGAGCCCATCGCGCCTCCGGCGACGGGGCTCTGGATCATTTGCGGCTACGGGCGCTTCGGCAAGGCGCTCTACGCCCATCTCGCCGACCAAGATATCGAGATCATCGTGATCGAGGCGCGGCCCGATCGCACCGGTAAGCCACGGGGGACGTTGATCGAAGGTCGTGGTACCGAGGCGGTGACACTGGAGCAGGCAGACATTCATCGGGCCGTGGGGCTGATCGCCGGCACCGACAACGACGCCAATAACCTGTCCATCGTGATGACCGCGCTGGCGCTGAACCCGGACCTGTTCACCGTCGTGCGCGAGAACGAGTTGATCAACGCGGAATTGTTCGATGCCGTCGGCGCCGACATCTTGATGCACCCCAGTTCGATCGTGGCTCACCGCATACGCATGCTGCTCGGCACACCGCTGCTGGCCGAGTTCACGAACTATGCCCGCTACGAGGACGACGCCTGGGCCTGCGAGCTGGTCAGCCGCATTGCCGGGCTGACGCAGGATCGGGCGCCCGAAATCTGGGAGGTGCGTATCGACGTGGAAGACGCCTTCGCCCTGAAGCTGATGCGCCATGAAGGGATCGTGCCGACGCTCGGCGACCTGCTGCGCGACCCGCGGCGGCGCGACGCGACACTGCCCGCCATCGCGTTGATGCGCCGGCGCGACAACGGGCGCACGCTGCTGCCGGCCGCGGACGAGCGGCTGAGGGATGGCGATCGCCTGCTTTTCTGCGGCACCATGTCCGCCCGCTCGCGCATGTGCTGGACATTGCAAAACGTGCACGCGCTCGGCTATGTGCTATTCGGCTCCAGTCCGCGCGAGGGGCCGGTTTGGGACTGGATCATGCGCCTGTGGGGAACGCGTGGGTCCTCGGAGGTCGAAGATCGGTGAGGCCTTGCCCAGTCTCGCGGGTTTGAAAGCGGGCGGCCACTGTCATATCGTCGCGTCGGGCCGGTCGAACAGCACCTATGTGGTCGTGCCGCCGTGTACCCGCTCGCCCGTGCCTCGAGAGGTTGCTTATGAGCGTCTTGTTGACTCGACTCGCTGAAGATCATCGCCGCCTGGCGCGCCTTCTGAATCTTCTGGAAGCGTTGCTGGATCGCTTTCATTCGGGCGACGAGCCGGACTACGAGCTGATGTGCGAAATGCTCGAGTATATGATCGACTATGCCGATCAAGTGCATCATCCGAGCGAGGACTTGATCTTCGAACGCCTGCTGCAAGGCCCCGAGCAGGGGCACGATGTGCTGCGCCGGCTGATGCTGCAGCACGATGCGCTGGCCGGCCTGAATCGCCGTTTCCGCGAGTCCTTGGAAGGGATCGTGCACGAGGAGGTGCTGCGCCGCGACGAAGTGGAGCAGCAGGGCCGCGAGTTGCTCGGCACGCTGCGCGAGCACATGGTGCTGGAGGATACCCAAGCCTTCCCGCTGGCCCATCGCATGCTGACCGAGGCCGATTGGGCGGAGATCGAGGCGCGCGCGCCGAGCGTCGACGACCCCGTCTTCGGGCATTCCGATCCGGAGCGCTTTCGGGCGCTCTATGCGCACCTGAAGACCGAGTTGAGCGAATGAGTGCGATGCCCGAGCGCCGGCCCGCGCTTGTGGCCTCTCGGACGCGGCGCTTGTCGCCGCGTATTCTCGATCGGGCACCGGTGCGGCGAGCCCGTGTCGAGTCCGACCCGGGCCATGCGAGCGCTTGAGCGCCGTCGTTTCGTCCGGTCCGTGATATCGGTACGCTAGGCTACCGGGAAGGTCGGCCGCTGGCGTTGCCGCAATGTCGCCTCGTTGCCGGCCGACGATCAGTGGCCCATGCGGCGGGAAAAACGCTGCGCCAGCACCCATAATGACATTGGCAGGGGACGTTTTCCGGTTGAAAGCCCGGTCGTCACGCGCCACAGTTTAATTTTCATTACCACCATCAGGGGATCCCTGAAGCTTAGTGCCAATGAAGTATAAAGACGTGCCCGGCTTCGAGCACGGAACGCCGGAGTCGCTCGGCGTGTTGCTGCTCAATCTAGGAACCCCCGATGCGCCGACGCCGACGGCCGTGCGACGCTATCTGTCGGAGTTTCTGCAGGATCCCCGCGTGGTGGAGATCCCGCGGCCGATCTGGTGGCTGATTCTTCACGGCGTCATCCTGCGTGTGCGCCCGGGGCGCTCCGCCCGTGCGTACCAGGCGGTATGGACCGACCGTGGCTCGCCGCTGCTCGACGTCGCCGGGCGTCAGGCCGACAGCTTGCAGGAGCGCCTGTACGAGCGCTACGGACGTACCGTGCGCGTCGAGTTGGGTATGCGTTACGGGAATCCGTCCGTGTCCGATGCCCTCGGCCGACTCAAAGAGGCCAATGTGCGGCGCCTGCTGGTGCTGCCGCTCTATCCTCAGTATTCGGCCACCACCACCGCCTCGGTATTCGACGCGGTGACCGACGAGCTGCGCACCTGGCGTTGGCTGCCGGAGCTGCGCTTCATCAACCATTACCACGACGATCCGACCTACATCGATGCCGTCGTCGCGAGCATCCGCGACGCCTGGGAGGAGAAGGGTGAGCCGGAACGGCTGCTTTTCTCGTTCCACGGCATACCGAAGCGCTACTTCATGGCCGGTGATCCCTATCACTGCCACTGTCACAAGACCGCGCGGATGGTCGTCGAGGCCCTGGGCCTGCCGGAAGACCGCTGGATGGTATCGTTCCAGTCCCGCGTCGGCCGCGACGAATGGCTGCAACCCTACACGGACGAGACGCTGAAGCTCTGGGGCACCGATGGTGTGTCCAGCGTACATGTCATCGCGCCGGGCTTCTCCGCCGACTGCCTGGAGACGCTGGAAGAGATCGACGTCGAAAACCGCGGCTATTTTCTGGAGGCGGGCGGCGGCGAGTATCACTACATTCCATGCCTGAACGACGATCCGGCCCATATCGACATGATGGTCGGCCTGGTCGAGCGTCACGCCTCCGGTTGGCCCGAGATGACCGGCGAGGAGCTGGCCGTCGAGCCCGCCTGGGGAACTGCCGACTGATCAGCGCTCCACGCGCGGCAGGATGCACCGCTATGTCCACAAAGTCGGTCAGCTGCTAAGGATAGAATTCTGCGAAGCTTTTGGGTATTCAGTCAGGGCGATGGCGCGGTCAGGATGGTGATTCAGCGAGGGACGGATCGCGGGCCGGTTTCCGCGTTGGACGGTCGTCGGTCGGCGTCTGTCCGATCCGGCTGCCGCGGCGCCGATGATTTCCGGAGCATCGGCTCGGCGTCTTTGAATCCGCGCCCGCGTCCGCATCTCTGCCGGCATCGCAAACCGACGACGCGGGATCATCCCGCCGCAATACCGAATGGAAAAGAACCCGCTGCCCACCGAGATCAATCTGCACCAAAAATCGCGCGTGCTCGAAATCGCCTATGACGACGGGGCACGTTTCCGACTGCCCTGCGAGTACCTGCGGGTCTATTCACCGTCCGCCGAGGTGCGGGGCCATACTCCGGATCAAGCCAAGCTCCAGATCGGCAAGGAATACGTCAATATCCGCGATTTGCAGCAGATCGGCAGCTACGCGGTAAAGATCGTCTTCGACGACGGACACAAGTCCGGTCTCTACGACTGGCAGTACCTCTATAAACTCGGGCGCGGCTGGCAGCCGCTCTGGCTGGACTACCTCGACAGGCTGAAGGACGCGGGTCGTCAGCGCAACGGCGCCGATCCTTTCGAGTCCTTGCAGCAGCGCGGCGAGCAGCCGTCCCAGCTGCCGCCGGCCAACGACACCAACGCCTGATCGAACGGGCCGCGGGCCGGGCTCCGCCGGGCCTTCCCGGCCGACGCCTTGCGCTTCGACCGACAAGGTCAGCGGCAGCAACGGCATCGTCGGCGCCTGCCCTACGGCGGCACTCCGCCGGAAGTCGCCGGCCGGTACCCAGCCAACGGTTCAGCGTCGTTTGCGGCCCTCGACCCGCAAGCGCAGCGCATTCAGCCGGATGAAGCCGGTGGCGTCGCCCTGATCGTAGGCGCCGGCATCCTCCTCGAAGGTGGCGATGGACTCGTCGAACAGGCTGTTGCTGTCGGACTTGCGCCCGGTCACCAAGACATTGCCCTTATAGAGCTTGAGCCGAACGACGCCGTTGACGACCTGCTGCGTGTGGTCGATGGCCGCCTGCAGCATCTCGCGCTCCGGGCTGAACCAGTAGCCGTTGTAGATGAGCTTCGCGTAGCGCGGCATCAGCTCGTCCTTCAGGTGCGCCGCCTCGCGGTCGAGGGTCAGCGACTCCATGGCGCGGTGCGCCTTCAGCATGATGGTGCCGCCCGGGGTCTCGTAGCAGCCCCGCGATTTCATGCCGACGTAGCGGTTTTCGACGATATCGAGGCGGCCGATGCCGTTGGCGCCGCCGATGCGGTTCAGCTCGGCCAGCACCTCGGCGGGTGTCATCGCCTTGCCGTCGATGGCGGTGATGTCGCCGCGCTCGAACGTCAGCTCGATGGAGACCGGCGTGTCGGGCGCATCCTCCGGCGCCACGCTCCAGCGCCACATGTCCTTGCCGGGCTCGACCCAGGGGTCCTCCAGGTCATAGCCTTCGTAGGAAATGTGCAGCAGGTTCGCGTCCATGGAGTAGGGCGATTTGGTGCCGTCGCGCTTCATCTCGACGCCGATGCCGTGCTCGGCCGCATAGGCCATCAGCTTCTCGCGCGAGAGCAGGTCCCATTCCCGCCACGGGGCGATGATCTTGATCTCCGGGTTCAGGGCGTAGGCGCCGAGCTCGAAGCGGACTTGGTCGTTGCCCTTGCCGGTGGCGCCGTGGGAGACGGCGTCGGCACCGGTTTCGGCGGCGATCTCGACCAGGCGCTTGGCGATCAGCGGGCGGGCGATGGAGGTGCCCAGCAGGTATTCGCCTTCATAGATGGCGTTGGCGCGGAACATGGGGTAGACGAAGTCGCGCACGAACTCTTCGCGCAAATCGTCGATATAGATCTCCTTGACGCCGGCGGCTTGGGCCTTGGTGCGGGCCGGTTCCACTTCCTCGCCCTGACCGATGTCCGCCGTGAAGGTGACGACCTCGCAGCCATACTCCTGCTGCAGCCATTTCAGGATGACCGAGGTGTCGAGTCCGCCGGAATAGGCCAGGACCACTTTCTTTACGTCGTTGTGCGCCATGTCGGGCTCCGGTTGCGAGTCAATCAACCAGTATAAACCTCGGCGCCGCGCGATCGAAGCGCCGGCCTGTCGCGGATGTGACGCTCTCGAATCGATGCCGTGTCGGTCCGGGTTCGCACCCCGACCGAGGACTGCGTTCCGGGGCCCGTCGCGAAACGCTCATGCACGCGCGAGAAAGGCCTCCAGCGCGGAGGCGAAGGCCTCGGGCTGATCCGCGTAGACCCAGTGCCCGGCATTGGCCAGCGCACGCAACCGTGCCAGCGGAAACAAAGTCTGGATGCGTTCCAGTCCGCGCGCCTGCACATAGCTTGAGGCCGTACCGTAAATGAATAATGCCGGCCCCGAGAACTGCCGTTGGCCCGGGTCGGGGAAGTCGAGCAGATCCGGTATCGCGCCCGCGATACCGGACAGGTTGAAGCGCCAGCACCAGCTGTCGCCGCGACGACGCAAGTTCTGCAGCAGATAGCCGCGCACCGCGGGCTCCGGGATCGCCTCGGCCAGCCTGCGGTCGGCGTCGGCGCGATCGGCGATATCGGCGAGCGGCAGCGTCTGCAGCGCGTCGACCAAGGTCTCGAAGCCGCTCGGGTAGCGCACCGGGGCCATGTCGGCGACGACGACCCCCTCGACCCGCTCCGGATGCGCCAAGGCCAGCCACATGGCGGTTTTCCCGCCCATACTGTGACCGGCGACGATGGCGCGCGCGATTCCTTCCCGCTGCAGCAGTGCCGCCACATCGGCGGCGATCGCCGGATAGGTCATCTGCGCCGCATGGGGCGAATCGCCGTGATTGCGCAGGTCCGGCACCAGCACCGGGTGCTTGCGCTCGAGCCGCCGCGCGATGCCATGCCAGTTCATACCGGCGCCGAACAGGCCGTGCAGCAGGACGAGCGGTAGGCCTTCGCCGCTACCGTAGCGGCGCAGCCGCAGTTGCAAGGCAGCCATCAAATTGTCGCTTACTTGTCAAAAAAAGTTCTGAATTCAGCGACTTTCACGGCATCTTCATACCCCTTCAATGTCGCCGCAACGAAACCGCGGGACCATGGCTCGAATTTTTACTCCAAGAGGCGGAGAAACGATGAGTCAGGTCGAGCGACTGCGTCCCATGAAGTATCGCAGCATCTGGATCTCGGACGTCCATCTCGGATTCCGCGGTTGTCAGGCCGAGTTCGTGCTCGATTTCCTGCAGTCCACGGAGTGCCGCCAGCTTTATCTGGTCGGCGATATCGTGGATCTATGGGCAATGAAGAACGGGGTCTTCTGGCCGCAGGCACACAACAACGTGGTCCGGGCCATTTTGGATAAGGCCCGCAACGGGACCGAAGTCATTTACGTGCCAGGCAACCACGACGACGTCTTCCGCACCCACCTCGGCAGCGATTTCGGCAATGTGATGGTGCGCGACGAGGTCTTGCATACCACGGCGGACGGCAGGCGGTTTCTGGTCATGCACGGCGACAAGTTCGACCGGGTGGTGCAAAGCGGGCCTTGGCTGGCCAAGCTCGGTGCGCGGCTCTACGATCTGCTGCTCGGCATCAACCATCGCTTCAATGCGGTTCGCCGGCGTCTCGGCTTCGGCTACTGGTCCCTGGCCGCCTTCCTGAAGCACCGCGTCAAGGACGCCGTCAACTACATCGGCGATTTCGAGAACGCGGTTGCCGAAGAGGCCAGGCGCCACGGCGTCGACGGCATGGTGTGCGGTCATATCCATCATGCCGAAATCCGCGATATCGACGGCGTCACCTACTGTAACTGCGGCGATTGGGTCGAGAGCTGTACCGCACTGGTGGAGCGCCACGACGGGACGATGGAACTGCTGCGCTGGACCGAAGGCCTGCAAGTGCTCACCGCGGAGAGCGCGGATTGGCGGCAGCCCCTTCCGGCCGCGGCATCGGCGATGGCGCGCGCTGGCTGAGCCGTGCCGCCTTACCCGGCGAGCATGCGGCGATAACGGGCCCAATCGAAGGCCGGGCCCGGGTCCGTCTTGCGCCCCGGTGCGATATCGCTGTGGCCCGCAATACGCGCCGGCGTGATCGCCGGGAACCGCACCATGATCTCGCGTGTTGCCGCGGCCAGGACGGCGTACTGCGCATCGGTGAACGGCACCTCGTCGGCGCCCTCGAGCTCGATTCCGATGGAAAAGTCGTTGCAGGCCTCGCGTCCGTCGAAGCACGAGCGCCCCGCATGCCATGCGCGCTCGGTCAGGTCGACGAACTGCACCAGCTCGCCGTCGCGGCGGATCAACAAGTGTGCCGACACCCGAATCTCGGCGATCGCCGCAAAATAAGGATGCGCCCCCGGCTCCAGCCGGTTATGGAAAAGCTGCTCGATCCACGGGCCGCCGAACTCCCCCGGCGGCAAGCTGATGTTGTGGATCACCAGCAAGTCGACGCTCGCGCCTGCCGGCCGCGGATCGTGGTTCGGCGACGGTGCCTGACGCGCCAGCTCGAGTAGGCCCGATGCGCCGCTGTCGGTTGCGGCGTGCGTCCAACCCCGCATTGTCATACCGCCCGTTTTGTCATACCGATGGTCTCCGAGGCCGCGTCCTGTCGCGCTACCGCCGATCCGTTGCGGACTCTACAATAACAGCATTGCGCCCGGCACCCGGCCGAGCCCAGCCTTTGCGATACGGCAGCCATCGCAGCCACGGAGCCTTCATGTCCCCCGAGACAAGCCGTCCGATCGACAGCACGTCAGGCAGTACCTCACTGGCCGATCACTTGCCCGACCCGGCTTTGATCGAGCAGGAGGCCCGAGCCGCGCTCGACGAAGACCTCGGCAGCGGCGACATCACCGCGGCGCTGTTGCCGACCGGCCGACATGCGGACGCCGAGGTCGTCACCCGCGAGAACGCCGTGCTGAGCGGTCAAGCATGGTTCGATGCGGTGTTTCGGCTGCTCGACGAGGGCATCCGTGTGGAATGGGTTGCGCATGACGGCGAGCGGGTCGTGCCCGGGCAGACGCTGTGCAGGCTCTCCGGCGATCTGCGCCCGTTGCTGAGCGGCGAGCGCGCGGCCCTGAATTATTTGCAGACGTTATCGGGAACCGCGACGCGGGCACGCCGGTATGCGGATGCCGTCGCCGACTTGCCCGTGCGTATCCTCGATACACGCAAGACACTGCCCGGGCTGCGGCGTCAGCAGAAGTACGCGGTGCGCTGCGGCGGCTGCCACAATCACCGCATGGGGCTGTTCGACGCGGTATTGATCAAGGAGAACCATATCCTCGCTGCCGGTTCCATATCGGCGGCGGTCGAGGCCGCCCGGCGCCTCGCCGAGGGCCGGCCTGTCGAGATCGAGGTGGAATCCGCGGCGGAGTTGGAAGAGGCGTTGCAAGCCCGTGTCGAGCGCGTGCTGCTGGACAATTTCGACCTGCCCGGACTGCGCGCGGCGGTCCGTGCGGCGGATGGCCGTGCCCGGCTCGAGGCCTCCGGGGGCGTCACGCTGGATGCGCTGCGCGATATCGCATTGACCGGTGTCGACGATATTTCGGTCGGAGACTTGACCAAGAGCGTCGAGGCGGTGGACCTGTCGATGCGCCTGTGTGCGCAACCGTTGGCTTGAGCTGGGCGTGGAGTCGGCCCCGGCCGTGCAAGGGGTCGAGGGCTATGTCCTTGTTGATCTGCCTATCGCCTTTTCCCGACAGATAGAAATTTATAATTGTGAATTTCAGCAGATTCTAATATTATGATCCTCGTTGGCGCTGCACGGTGCCAGCGCTTGCTAAACCAGAAAGAATTATTTGGAGCTATAACCATGAAAAAACTTGCTACCGCTGCTGCAGTTGCCGCTCTCCTCGGTGTGTCCGCCTCCGCCAACGCTTGGTGGGGTCCGGGTTGGGGTGGTCCGGGCTACGGCATGGGCGACGGCGTCGGCGACATGTTCGGCGACATGTTCGGTGACGGCTACGGCGACTTCAACATGAGCATGTCGGGCGGTGGTCACGGCTATGGCCGCGGTCGCGGTTACGGCTATGGCCGCGGCTACGGCTACGGCTATCCGAACTACGGCTACGGCGGCTACGGCGCCCCGTACTACGGTGGCGGCTACCCGGCCTACGGCGCGCCTTACGGTGTTGCCCCTTACGGCGCTCCGGTCGCTCCCGCTGCGCCGGCTCAGCCCGAAGCGAAGTAAGCTGCTGCGTTGATCCGCTGACTGCTCGATAAAGGACTCTGCTCGGCACAAGGATTGTGCCGCACCCCGCCCCTTCGTCTCGTTCCCGCCAATCCCTTTGCCGTCGTTTATCGCGTCGGATCCGCTTGCCGTTGCGCCATACGATCGCGTTTTGCTCGCTACGTGCCCGCCCGCGATGCACTCTGTCCGTCAGGTGAAAGCGGAGCTCACCCGCGTGCGCCTTTGTATGCGCCGCCGCCCGTAGTGTTTGACCGATATAGTTCCTCAGGCAACCAACAGGACGCTGCCGTAGCCGAGCGCCAGCCCGACGATGGAGGCCACCAGCACGTCGCTCGGATAGTGCAGGCCGAGCACCACGCGGGACGCGGCGACCAGCAGCGTGAAGGGGACGAGCAGCCACGCGAGCTGCGGATAGTAATACAGTGCCACCGTGGAGAAACTGACCGCGTGCAGCGTATGTCCGGACGGGAAGCTGTATTTGTCCAGCGGCGGCACGCCGGCCGCGATGTCGATATCGTAGTGGCAGGGTCTGACGCGGCGCGTCATGCCCTTGAGAGATTTATACAGCAGCAGCGCGGCGGCGCCGGTCAACAGCATGTGCAGCGCCACTTCGAGGCCGTAGAGACCGTCGACGATCGGCATTACCGCCATCAGGCTGTACCAGAACACGCCGTTGCCGAGACGGCTGATCAGCGCGAACGGCCGAAAAAACCAGCGTCGGCGACTGGATTGGCTCCAACGTCGGCATACCGGCGTTTCCAGCTCATTGAGAAGTCGCAGCCATGGTTTCATGTTGGTCCCCGGCATCGCCCCGGTGCCGTATGACTTCCAGCAGGCGCTGCTCGACACCGCGAATGACGCGGTCCCAGCTCAACGATTCCGCGGTATCGCGCGCGGCCTTTCCGAGCCCTTGAAGTCTATCGCGGTCTGCCGCCGCTGCAACCGCGGCACGGACGAAATCCCCCCGATCTTTCGACGGGACGGTTACCCCGTTGATGCCGCTGCGCACGTGCTCGTGCGCCGCCGCATAGTCGAATGCGACGACGGCGAGCCCGCTGGCCATCGCCTCGATGACAACATTGCCGAAGGTTTCCGTCAGACTCGGGAAGATGAAGCAGTCGCCGCTCGCGTAGTGGCGCGCCAGGTCTTCGCCCACCTTGGCTCCGGTGAAGATGTAGTCCGGGCGCAAGCGCCGCAAGCGGCCAAGCTCGGGGCCGTCGCCGACCACCACGCAACGGACGTTGTCGCGGGCGGCGACCAGCGCGTCGAAGCTGTCCATCGCAAGGGCGATATTCTTCTCGGCCGCGATCCGTCCGACGTACAGCGCAACGATGGTATCGGCATCGCAGCCCCAAGAGCGGCGCAGCTGCGCACACCGCCGCGACGGGGAGAACAGGCCGGTATCGACGCCGCGGCTGAACACGTGCAGCTTGTCGAAGCCGCGCGCCGTCAACTCGCGCTGCAGTGCCCCCGTGGGCACCAGCGTCCCGTCGGAGCGGTTGTGAAAGCGGCGCAGTGAGTCGACGATCGGGCGCGTCAGCAAGCCGAGTCCGTAGTGGCGGCTGTACTGATGGAACTGAGTGTGAAAGCCGGTCAGAACCGGAATTGACTGCGCGTGCGCGGCGTTCAGCGCCGCGCGCCCCAAGGGGCCCTCGGTTGCAACGTAAAGGGCATGCGGTCTGATGCGCTGCCAGAGCCGATGCAGCCGGCCCTGCACCGGCATGCCGAAGCGCAGTCCGCGATAGCCGGGGAGCGGCAGTCCCGGCACCAATATTTCGCCCGGGCGCGGCGCTGCCCCCTGCCGGCGCTCTTCGCCTTGGCGCGGGCGTATCAAAGTGACTTGATGTCCGAGCCGCTGCAGGCCGATGACCAATTGGCGCATGGTATTTGCGACGCCGTTGATCTCCGGCGGATAGGTCTCGGTGACCACGGCGATGCGCAGGCAGCGCTGGTCGTTCTTCGGCATGGCTCGGCGTTGCTCCCGCTTCATCCGCTCGCCGCGCCGGCACCCGGCCCGCGCCGCGCCCCGCGCGCCGTCGGCTGCTCCGCCGGGTCGATGCCCAGGCGCTGCGCGATTGCCGCTCGTGCGGCGTTCGAGAGTCGACGGCGGTCGATCCCCTCGGTCGGAAGCGGCGCCAGAAATGCCACCTGCACCCGCAGTCCCGGATGGCCCAGCAGACGCAGCACATGGCGCAGCAGATCGTCGTCGCCGACAAAGGGCGCAACTTGATCGGGGAGGCTGTTGCTGCCGTAGCGGATGGCCACCGGCTGCACCGGCACATCTGCCTGTTGAACGACGGCGAACAGGCGCGGGTGAAAGCGCAGCAGTCCGCTGCCGTCGCTGGTGGTGCCCTCGGGAAAGACGGTGATCGACACACCGGAGCGGATCCGGGCGGCGATCTGCTCCATCGTTTGTGCCGACTGGTGTGCGCCGCGCTTCAGAAACAGCGTCCCGGCCGCCGCCGACATCCACCCGATCAGCGGCCAACCGCGGACCTCGTCCTTCGATAGAAAGCCGATGCTGCCGCGGGCACCGAGCACCGGAATGTCGAGCCATGAGACATGGTTGGCGACCAAAAGCCCCGGACGGTCCGGTGCGCCGGAGTATTCGATGTGCAGTGCCAGCGCGCGACACAGGCGCCGATGCCACCAGCTCACCACCCGCGGAGCCCAACTGCAGCGCAGCCCGGCGGTGCGCATCAGCACGATGGCGAGTGTCACGACTGCGCCGGTCAGAAGGTTTTCGATCAGACGCAGCGCGCGCCAGAGTGCGCCTAGAGCGCGCATCCGGATCTGTGCTCGGGCACTCGCTGCATGAAGTGCCGGGCGTAGGTCGGGCTCAGTTGATTGACGTCGAGCAGCATCAGGATATCGGCGACGTCGAAGTCGGGGTCGCGGCAAGGCTCGCCGCAGGCCTTCGCGCCGAGGCGCACATAGGCCTTCAGCAACGCGGGCAACGGTGCGTCCAGCACGTCGCTCTCGACATCGTCGGACAGCAGCGGGATGTGCGGCGTCACGCGCAGCCAGTGCGGTGCGATCGCTTGCCGGCGCAGCCGATTCATGATGGCGGCCGCCTGATAATCGTTGGCGCCCAGCGGCACGCTGGCGCAGCCGAATAGGTAGTCGACATCGTGCAATTGGATGTAGCCGGCGATGCCCGACCAGAGCACGGCGATGGCCGAGCCCTGCCGACAATCCGGTGCAATGCAGGTGCGCCCGACCTCGAGCAGACGTCCCGGCAGCCGTACCACGGCTCCGAGGTCGAACTCGCCCTGGGAGTAAAAGCGCCCGAGGCGTCGAGCCCGCTCGCCGGAGAGCAGGCGTGTGCAGCCGACGACGCGGCCGCTCTTGGCTTCCCGGACCAGTAAGTGATGGCAGTCGTCATCGAACTCGTCGATATCCAGGCCGGTTCGGCCGCTCTTTAATTTTGCGCCCATCTCCTCGGCAAAGACGCGATAGCGCAGGGCCTGTGCCTCGCGAACGTCCTCGGGGCCAGCAGCCAACTCAACGAAAAACCGCTCCCCGCGCTTGACGGGCAGCGCCGGCGCGCTCGCTGCCATGATGTTACCTCTGCTGATGGATTCGAAGCGAATGCATCATCATAGCCAAGCCGTATTGCGCCCCTGTGTGAGGCCTATGACGAATCGGTGACCCGCGGCCGCGCCGGCGCGCGGGCGGCGCCGATCAACCGTCGCGCAGCGAGAGGATCGGCCAGCCGCGGGCGGTCGCGAGTGCCGACAGGCGCTCGTCGGGGTCGACCGCCACCGGGTGCTCGACCTGCTCGAGCAGCGGCACGTCGTTGATCGAGTCGCTGTAGAAGTGGCTGCCGGCGAGTGACTCGTCGCGTCCCTCGAGCCAAGCCCGCAGCCGCTCGACCTTCCCGTCGCGAAATGCGGGCATGCCGATCACCTCGCCCGTGTAGCGCCCGTCCACAAGCTCGGGCTCGGTGGCGATCAAGTGCGCGATGCCGAGACGCTCGGCGATCGGTGCGGTAACGAAGGCGTTGGTCGCCGTGACGATGAGCAGCGTGTCGCCGGCGTCGCGATGACGCTCGATCAACGCGTCGGCGGCGGGCAGCATGATCGGATCGATGAAGCGCTCGACGAATTCCGCGCGCCAGGCGAGCAGATCGGCGAGGCTATGCTCGCGCAACGGGCGCAGTGCGAAGCGCAGGAATGCCGCGATATCGAGCCGGCCTTCGCGGTAGTCTTCGTAGAATCGCTGGTTGGCGGCTTCGTAAGCGTCGCCGTCGACGACGCCGCGCTCGATGAGATAGCGTCCCCAGAGGTAGTCGGAGTCTCCGGCGATCAGGGTGTTGTCGAGATCGAAGATGGCGAGGGGCATAGGGTTTCCTTGCGAAGACGCATCCGTGCCTTAGTCTGCCGGGCTTGGCTGTGGCCGGCGCGAGCGATCAGGCGGGATCGGTCGCTCATATTATCAGTCACTTATGCAGCCTTGCATCCCGATGCCGATTTCGGCCGGGAATTCAGCGTGATCGGCGCCGGGCGCGGCGGCCGCCTCGGCGGTGGATTTGCTCATCCCACGATGGTTGTGGAAAAATGCTGTAGCGCTCAATGAGGTACGTCACCTTGATCGACCGGGATGGGTTCAGGCCGAACGTCGGCATCATTCTCAGTAATGATCAGCGGCGTCTCTTTTGGGGACGGCGTGTCGGCCAGAACGCGTGGCAGTTCCCGCAAGGCGGGATCAAGTCCCACGAAAGCCCGCTCGACGCGATGTACCGCGAGCTCGAAGAGGAAGTCGGTCTGAAGGCGGAGCAGGTCTCGGTGCTCGGCTGCACCAGGGGCTGGCTGCGTTACCGCCTGCCCAAACGCTTCATCCGCCGCCATTGCGGGCCGATCTGCATCGGCCAGAAGCAAGTCTGGTTCATGCTGCGCGTGAACTGCCAAGAAGGCGACTTCTGCCTCGATCGCTGCGAAAAGCCGGAGTTCGATGCCTGGCGCTGGGTGCGTTACTGGCATCCGCTGCGCGAGGTCGTCTATTTCAAGCGCCAGGTCTACGAGCAGGCGCTGAACGAGCTCGCGCCGTTGCTCTATCCCGACGGCGCGCCGACCCCGGACGACGCGGCACATCGCCAGCATCCGATGCGCGAGCCGAGCGCCGATGCGCGCCGTGCCGGCTACTTGCGTCAGCGGCGGCGTTGATGCCCTTGATCGATCTCCGACCGCGATTGCCCTCGTCCGCGACCGCTGTCCGCGCCGGCGCGCCCGCTTCGGGGCCTGTGCCGATGGCCGGCTTCTCCCGCCGGCGACGCTGATACGCCCCGCTATGCTCGAGCCACTGCGCCGCATCGTCCAAGCCGTCAATCACGCCTCCGCGCTCGAGGACGCCCTGGGCATCATCGTGCGCGAGGTCAAGGTGGCGGCCGCCGCCGATGTCTGCTCGGTCTATCTCACCGACTTCGACGCGCGCGAGCACGTGCTGCTCGCCAGCGACGGGCTGCGTCCGGAGTCCGTCGGCCGGGTCCGGCTGCCGCTGAACCGGGGGCTGATCGGTTGGGTCGCCGAGCGGGCCGATACCGTCAATCTCGACGATGGCCCCGCGCATGCCCGTTATCTGCTGGTCGAGGAGACCGGCGAGGAGCGCTTCCGCGGCTTCCTCGGCGTGCCGATCATCCAAAATCGAAAGGTGCTCGGCGTGCTGGTGCTGCGCCAGCGCGAGGCGCGGCGCTTCAGCGACGACGCCGTCACCTTCGTCATTACCTTGGCCGCGCAGTTGGCGGCAGCCATTGCATTGGCGCGCAACACCGGCGAGCTGGGCCGCATCCATCAGCATGGTGGTGACCTTCCCAGCCGCTACTTCGCCGGCCGTGCGGCCTCGCCCGGCATCGCTTTCGGCACCGCATTCGTTGTCTACCCGCCGGCGGACCTGGACGCGGTGCCCGACAAGCCTGTTGTCGACATCGACGCGGAGATCACCGCGTTCCGTGCGGCGCTCGAAGGCGTCTCCGGCGACACCGCGCGGCTGGCATCGCGGATCGGGGCGGGCCTGCGCCACGAGGATCTCGCGCTGTTCGAGGCATGGCGGCTGATGCTCGAAAGCGAGTCGCTGATCGACGACACCGTCGCGCGTATTCGCGAGGGCAACTGGGCCCAGGGCGCGCTGCGCCAGACCATCGCCGAGCATGTGCGGGTGTTCGATCGGATGGACGACGCCTACCTGCGCGAGCGCGGCGCCGACGTGCGTGACTTGGGCCGTCAGGTTCTGATGCGTCTGCAGAACCGCGGCGCGCCTCAAGCGGCCTATCCCGAGCGCACCGTATTGGTCGGCGAGGAGATCAGTGCCATGCAGATCGCCGACGTGCCGCGCCGGTCCCTGACCGGTATCGTCAGTACCGGCGGATCGAGCTCCTCGCACATGGCGATCCTCGCGCGCGGCATGGGCATTCCGGCGGCCATGGGGGTCGCCGGTCTGCCGGTCAACCGTATCGAAGGGCGCGCGGTTGTGCTCGACGGCTATCGTGGGCGTGTCTACGTGTCGCCGTCGCCGTCGGTGCGCGGCGAATACGAGCGTCTCGCCAGGGACGACCGCGAGCTGAGCGCCGAGCTGGAGGTGTTGCGCGGACTGCCGTCGGAGACCACCGACGGCTACGGCATGCCGCTGTATCTCAATACCGGTTTGGTGTCGGAGCAGCGCCCGCTGGGCATCGAAGAATCGGCCGGCGTTGGCCTATACCGCACCGAGCTGCCGTTTCTGATCCGCGACCGCTTTCCCGGCGAAGAGACGCAGATGGCGAATTACCGCCAGGTGCTGCAGATGTTCGCGCCGCGCCCGGTCACCATCCGCACACTCGATATCGGCGGCGACAAGCCGCTGCCGTATTTCCCGGTCGAGGAGACCAACCCATTTCTGGGCTGGCGCGGAATCCGCATTACCCGCGATCACCCGGAACTGTTCATGACCCAGGTCCGGGCCATGCTGCGCGCCGCGGTCGGGCTGCACAACCTGCAGCTGCTGCTGCCGATGATCACCACCGTCGACGAGATCGACGACGCGCTGCTGCTGATCCGGCGCGCCCACGACGATCTGCTCGAAGAGGGGCACGACGTGTGCATGCCGCCCGTCGGCGCCATGATCGAGGTGCCCGCCGCGGTCTATCAGGCCGAGGCGCTGGCTCGGCGGGTCTCCTTCCTCTCGGTCGGCAGCAACGATCTGACGCAGTATCTGTTGGCGGTGGATCGAAACAACGCCCACGTCGCCGCCCTCTACGATGATCTGCACCCCGCCGTGCTGCGGGCGCTGGTGGATGTCGTCAAGGGCGCCCGGGTTTACGGGCGCGAGGTCAGCGTCTGCGGCGAAATGGCCGGCGATCCGCTGGCGGCGGTGCTGCTGCTCGGCATCGGCGTGCACAGTCTCAGCATGGGCGCCGGCAGCTTGCTGCGCGTCAAGGGCGTGATCCGCAGCCTGAGCCTTACCCGGGCGCGCGAACTGCTGCGACTTGCGCTCAAATGCGAGACGGGCGAGGAGATCAGGCGTCTTCTGGTCGACGCGTTGGAAGATGTTGGCCTCGGCGGCCTGGTGCGGCCCGGTCGCTGAGATGCTTGACGGGGCGGGCGCGGCATCTCGCCCGCGGTAGCGGCTTCATCCGACCTCGGTCGGCGCCGCGCAGCGCGCCGAAGCGCATCCGCTTGTGCTGTCGGGTGATGCGACGCGGCCATGCGGCAGAGCGTAGGGCTTCAAACGGCACCGGGCATCGCGCCGGGCGCTCGGGCGCAGGCGCCCGCCGCCCGAGCGCGGTTGCCGCCTTAGTGACCGGCGTGGTAAGGCTTGCTCAGCTCGTGGACGGCCTCGACCATCGCCGCGGCATGCTCCGGATTCACGTCGGGGTGGATGCCGTGACCCAAGTTGAACACATGTCCGCTGCCGGAGCCGTAGCTGGCCAGCACGCGCCCGACCTCGCGGCGAATGCGATCCGGCGACGCGTACAGGGTGCAGGGATCGAGATTGCCCTGCAGGGCGACTTTGTCCTGCACCAAGCGGCGGGCGTCGGACAGGTCCGTGGTCCAATCGACGCCGAGCGCGTCGCAGCCCGTCTCGGCCATGCGGTCGAGCCATTGGCCGGCGCCCTTCGAGAACAGGATCACCGGCACGCGGCGCCCGTCGGCCTCGCGTTTGAGCCCGTCGACGATCCGCTCCATGTAGCGCAGCGAAAACTCACGGTAGTCGCCGGGCGTCAGCACGCCGCCCCAGGTGTCGAAGACCATGGCCGCCTGTGCACCGCTCTCGATTTGTGCGTTCAGGTAGGTGATGACCGAGTCGGCCACCTTGCCGAGCAGGTCGTGCATCAGATCCGGGCGGTCGAACATCATCGCCTTGCTGTTGGCGAAGTTCTTGGTGCTGCCGCCTTCGATCATGTAGGTGGCCAGCGTCCAGGGGCTGCCGGAGAAGCCGATCAGCGGCACACGGCCCCCGAGCTCCTTGCGAATCAGTGCAACGGCATCCATGACGTAGCGCAGCTCGTTCTGAGGATCGGGGACGCCGATGCGCTCGACGTCGGCCGCGCTGCGGACCGGGCGCTCGAAGCGCGGTCCCTCGCCTTCGGTGAAGTAGAGGCCGAGGCCCATCGCATCAGGGATGGTGAGGATGTCCGAGAACAGAATGGCGGCATCCAGCGGGAACCTTTCAAGCGGCTGTATCGTGACCTCGCAGGCCAGCTCCGGGTTGCGGCAAAGATCCATGAAACTGCCGGCTTTGGCCCGGGTTTCCCGATATTCAGGCAGGTAACGTCCGGCTTGGCGCATCATCCAGACCGGCGTGTAGTCGACGGGCTCGCGCAGCAATGCACGCAGGAAGGTATCGTTCTTGAGGTCAGTCACTGGGGCTCATCCTGGGGCTAGTCCGGGGCTAATCCGGTGGGCTCATCCGGGCTCTTCCGGCGGATTGCCCGCGGCAACGCGGCGCGGGCGGTCCCGTGGCGTTTCCGGGGGAATCCGTGCGTCGGGTCGGGCGCCGGGACGGGTCTTCGAGATGGTCTCTTCTTAATCTTGCGCGCCGCAGCATACTACAGCCGGGCCGATCAGGGCACGTCGCGCGCGCGCCTCGCCGATCAGCGGCCGGCGGCGCCCGTTTTCGCGGCGGAAGGAACCTCGCCGCCGCGGTTCATGGCCGGTTGCAGCCTCGGTTACAATGCTCCGATGGACGTTTCCCATATTCTCGACCCGCTGAACGACGCGCAGCGCACCGCGGTATCCGCCGACACGGGCAATCGTCTCGTGCTGGCCGGTGCCGGCTCCGGCAAGACCCGGGTCCTGGTGCATCGCATCGCCTGGCTGATCCAAGTCAGCGGTGTCAGGCCTTGGTCCCTGCTGGCGGTGACTTTCACCAACAAGGCGGCACGGGAGATGAAGGGGCGCATCGAAGCGATGCTCGGCGAGCCGGTCGGCGGCATGTGGGTGGGGACCTTTCACGGGCTCGCGCACCGATTCCTGCGCGCGCACTGGCAGGACGCGAAGCTGCCGCAGCATTTCCAGATCCTCGATTCCGACGATCAGCACCGGTTGATCAAGCGGGTGCTGAAGTCGATGGAGCTCGACGAATCGCAGTGGCCGCCGCGCCAAGTGCAGGGCTTTATCAACAAACAGAAAGACGAAGGGCGGCGGCCTCAGCATCTCGACAGCGGCGGCGATTTCCAACAGGATCGGATGATCGCCATCTACGGCCGCTATCAGGAGGCCTGCGAGCGGGGCGGCTCGGTGGATTTCGCCGAGTTGCTGCTGCGCATGCACGAGGTGCTGCGGGATCGGCCCGATATCCTGCACCACTACCGCGAGCGTTTCCGGCACATCCTGGTCGACGAATTCCAGGATACCAACGCCATTCAGTATGCCTGGCTGCGGTTGCTTGCCGGCGACAGCGACAATTTGTTCCTGGTCGGCGACGACGACCAGTCCATCTACGGCTGGCGCGGCGCAAAGGTCGAGAACATCCAGAGCTTCCAGCGCGATTATCCGAACACCGAGGTCGTGCGGCTCGAGCAGAATTATCGCTCCAGCGGCAATATTCTGGGTGCCGCTAACGCGCTGATCGCCCACAACGCCGGGCGGCTCGGCAAGAATCTTTGGACCGAAGACGGCGAGGGCGAGCCGATTCGCCGCTATGCGGCATTCAACGAGGTGGACGAGGCGCGCTTCGTCGTCGAGCGCATTCGCCGCTACAGCCAGGACGAGGGCATGCGCCGCTCTGACTGCGCGATCTTGTATCGGACCACGGCCCAGTCGCGTCTGTTCGAGGAATCGCTGATCCAGACCGGCCTTCCTTATCGGGTTTACGGCGGCCTGCGCTTCTTCGAGCGCGCCGAAATCAAGGACGCGCTGGCCTATTTGCGCATGATCGGCAACCCGGACGACGACACTGCCCTCGAGCGCGTCATCAATGTGCCCGCGCGCGGCATCGGGCCGCGCACGGTGGACGTCCTGCGCACCTACGCCAGGGACACCGGCTGCTCGCTGTGGCAGGCGCTGCGGCATGCGCTCGAGGGCAGCTTGCTGCCCGCGCGGGCGACCGGCGCGCTGCGCCAGTTTTCGGATCTGATCGAGCGTGCCGCGCAAATCGATGGCGAGACCCAGCTTGCCGACCTGATTGCGCATGCAATCGAGATCAGCGGCCTGCCCGCGCACTACGAAAAGGAAAAGGACGGCCGCGGAGTCGACCGGCTCGAGAACTTGGAGCAGTTGGTGGAGGCGGCGCGGCGGTTCGCCGACGAGGCCACCGACGACGAGGGCGATCTGTTGGCGGGATTTCTGGCCCATGCGGCGCTGGAGGCCGGCGATACCGAGGCCGACGGCTTCGAGGACAGCGTACAATTGATGACGCTGCACAGCGCCAAGGGCCTGGAATTCCCGATCGTCTTCATGACCGGCGTCGAGGAGGGGCTGTTTCCGCACGGCATGTCGCTGAGTGACCCGCAGCGCCTCGAGGAAGAGCGCCGGCTCTGCTATGTGGGCATGACGCGGGCCATGCAGCAACTGTATCTCACGCACGCCGAGAGTCGCCGCCTGCACGGGCGCGAAGATTATCCGGCGCCGTCGCGGTTTCTGCGCGAGATCCCGGCGGAGTGCATCGAAGAGGTGCGCGGCGGCGGCATTTCCCGGCCCGCGCAGCCGTCGGCTGGCGCCGCGTCGTCCGAGAGCGGATTTCGGCTCGGCCAGCAGGTATTGCATCCGAAGTTCGGCTCCGGTGTGGTGCTCAACAGCGAAGGCTCGGGCGCCAGCGCACGAATCCACGTCAACTTCGAGTCCGTCGGCGCCAAGTGGCTCGTGCTGGCCTATGCAAACCTGCAGCCGGCCCGCTGATCCGCGGGCCATGGCAGGCCGCGCGCGCATGCGGGCGGCAGGCGTGCTCGGCAGCGTCGCGGGCGCTCCGGCGCCGGATCGGCGCTAATGCGCAACAAGACCCTCTTCGAGCTCGTTTTCCTGGTGGCTATCTCGTATACGCTACTGGAGATGCTGTTGCGGCAGTTCTTCGATACGCTACCCCGGCCGTTCGACTTCGGCGGCGTGACATTGGCCTTGGCGTCGACGCCGTGGTCGTTGTTGGCGCTGCGGTTTTTTCATGCCGTCGAGTCGCCTCTCGGGCGGGTCGTGCGGGATTTCGCTTTCGTGCTCGTCATCGCCGGCGGCGTCGCGCTGAACGCGGTCTTGCTGAAGTCGGGGCTGGCATGGATCATCGCCCGGCTGCGCGAGGACTGAAGGCCTTGATGCGTCGCCCCGGCAACGCGTTGCGCGGCCGCTTCGATTGCATCACGAGCGTCAACACAACAGGAGTCGACTATGCAACGCCGAGCCTTCATGACAGGCGCCGGAGCCGCCACAGTGGCGCTGGGAGCAGGTATCGGGACCGCCGAGGCCAAGGCCGAGCACAAGTGGAAGATGGTCACCACCTGGCCCAAGAACTTCCCCGGCCTCGGGACCGGCGCCAACAAGCTGGCCGAGCTGATCGGCGAGATGAGCGGCGGGCGCATCGAGGTCAAGGTCTACGGCGCGAAAGAGCTGGTGCCGGCGTTCGAGGTCTTCGACGCCGTCGCCCGCGGTACGGCCGAGATGGGCCACGGCGCCGCCTACTATTGGAAGGGCAAGAGCGAGGCCGCGCAGTTTTTCTCTACGGTCCCGTTCGGCATGACCGCTCAGGAAATGAATGGCTGGCTCTACCACGGCGGCGGCATGGAGCTTTGGAGCGAGCTCTACGGACAATTCGGCCTGGTTCCCGCGCCGGCGGGAAACACCGGTGTGCAGATGGGCGGCTGGTTCAACAAGGAGATCAACTCCGTCGAGGATCTTCAGGGCCTGAAGATGCGCATCCCCGGTCTCGGCGGCGAGGTGCTCAAGCGCGCCGGTGGCACGCCGGTCAATCTGCCCGGAGGCGAGTTATTCACGTCGCTGCAGTCCGGCGCCATCGATGCAACGGAATGGGTCGGGCCTTACAACGACCTGGCGTTCGGGCTGTATAAAGCGGCGAAGTACTACTACTACCCTGGCTGGCACGAGCCGGGCACGACGCTGGAGGCCATGATCAACAAGCAGGTCTTTGATGAGCTGCCCAAGGATCTGCAATCGATCGTGACGAACGCCTGCAAGGTCGTGAACCAAGACATGCTCGCCGAATACACCGCCCGTAATCCGGCGGCGCTGCAGACGCTGCTGACGGAGCACGAGGTGGAGCTTCGAAGATACCCCGACGACGTCCTACGCAGACTGCGGGAACTGTCCGAAGAAGTGGTGGCCGAAATCGCCGAGAAAGATGCCTTTTCGCAAAAGACCTACACCTCTTACCGGAAATTCCTGAAGCAATCCAAGGAATGGGGCGCGGTCTCCGATCTCGTCTATCTTCAGGCGCGCGATCAGGGGTGACGCCTGCACGGCGGTTCTCGAAGCTAGCAGCGCGGCGGTTTTGCTTGGAGGGCGGCGGTGCAGTGCGCCGCGGCTGCGGATGGGCGGCCAGGCAAAGAGCGGCCCGGCATGGATAAGAGGCCGCCGCCTCGGCGGCCGATCTCCGTGCGCTCGAGCGGTGCGGAAAACCCACTTGCGGCGGCACCAAGCGGTGCCCTGCCGAATGGCCGCGGCGGCGTTCGGGATGCGGCGGACGGGCCCCGGTCGGCCCAACGCGCGCCGACCCAATGCGCGTCCACTGGCCCCGCACCGACCGAGCAAAGCGCGCACGAGCGGCGCTCGACCTTCTCGATGCCGCCCCTATCGCTGTATGTGCACTTTCCGTGGTGCCTGCGCAAATGCCCCTATTGCGACTTCAACTCCCATAAGGCGCCCGACGCGATCCCCGAGCAACGTTACGTGGATGGGTTGCTGGAAGATCTGGACGCGCAGCTAGCGCTTGCGGGCAACCGGCGCGCGCTGCGCTCGATCTTCATCGGCGGCGGCACGCCGAGCCTGGTCTCCGGCGCGGCCGTGTCCCGCTTGCTTGCCGGCGTCCGTGCTCGCTGTGCGATGGAGCCGGCCGTCGAGATCTCGCTCGAGGCCAATCCCGGCGCCGTCGACAGTGCCCACTTCGCGGCCTATCGCGGCGCCGGCGTCAATCGGCTGTCGATCGGCGTTCAGTCCCTCTGCGCACGCCATTTGACGGCGCTCGGGCGCGTCCACGATCCGGCTCAGGCCCTCGAGGCGGTGCGGATTGCCCGCGCTGCCGGTTTCGACAACATCAACCTCGACATGATGTTCGCGCTGCCGGGGCAGACGCTGCGAGAGTCCCGGGAGGATCTGGCCCGCCTATTGGCGCTGGAGCCCGAGCATGTTTCCTACTATCAGTTGACGCTGGAGCCGAACACGGCTTTTGCCCACGACCCGCCGCCGCTGCCGGACGATGATCTTGCCTGCGACATGCAGGAGCAGGGGATCGAGATGCTGGCCGCGTCGGGCTACCGTCGTTACGAGATTTCCGCTTACGCGCGCGCCGGACGCCGCTGCCGCCACAACCTCAATTACTGGCGTTTCGGCGACTATTTGGGGATCGGTGCCGGCGCGCACGGGAAACTGACCGCGGAATCGCGCCGCGTCGAGCGCATCGCGCGCCCGCGGCATCCGGATGCCTATCTGAAGTCCCCTGCGGCGCCGGGTACCGTAAGCATTCCGGACGACGCGGATCTGCTGCTGGAATTCGCGCTCAACGCGCTGAGGTTGGTCGACGGAGTCGAGGCAGGGCTGTTGATCAGACGCACGGGGCTGCCGGCAGCGCGCTCGGCGCCGATGCGTCGACGGGCGCGGGCAACCGGTCTGCTCGATCCGTCACCGACGCGTTTCGGGCCGACAGTGCAGGGCCTGCGCTTCCTGAACGATCTGATCGCCTGCTTCGCGCCGGAAGCTTGACTGATTTTGTTGTCAACGGCTAAACTTCGCTGTTCCCTAAAACTTGTCACTCGCCTGACGGCGGAGGAAGGTCTGCAATGAAAGAAGGGATCCATCCCGGATACGGCGACGTCAAGGTGGTGTGCAGTTGCGGTAACGAGTTCACCACCCGCTCGACCCTGGGCCACGATCTGCATATCGAGGTCTGCTCGGCCTGCCATCCGTTCTATACGGGCAAGCAGAAGATCGTCGATACCGGCGGCCGCGTCGACAAATTCCGTCGCAAGTACGGTCGTTGACCGGCACTGCCGCTTCACCGGCCTGCCCGGGGAGACGCCGAAGTATTCAGCGCTTCCCGTGCGGTGCAGGATGCCCCGGCATGTTCGAGCGCCTTAGCGCTTGAACATAAGGTAGCCCGGACACCGCGTTTTTCGGGTTCCAGCTGGTTTCTTGGTCAGGATGGCCAATCAATCCATCTCTTCTAGGTGCCGGGCGCTGCGGCTGCTTCGTACCCGCGCGCCGGCGCTGCGCCCGAGGGGCCTGCATGACCGGCGCGCGGTTCGCGGTCCGCGCGCGCCGGGAAGCGCACTGCGTTTCGGCCATCCCGGGCAAACGTTCGGCCGGCAAAGCGAACGCCCGGCTTGCGTCGGGCGTTTTGCCCGACTGATCGGGTGCTCGAGTACGCCGGGGTATCCCGCCCCGGGCGCAACGCATTGAATGGTCCGTTGCCTCCCCGGCAACGCCGCAGAAGTCGCGACTGTTTTTACCCCCTTCGCCTCGCCGGTGCCGCCGTTTCCTGCCGCAGCATCGACGGGCGCGCGGCCCGAGTGCCCGTCGCCCGCTCCGGCCTCCGCCGGTCCGCGTGCTTACCGGCGAGCCCCGTCGCGTTCGCGAGCCGGGCCGGATCGGCGTGCGGGCGCTGTGCATGCGCGCGCCACGCTGCAATTTGTCGGCAGCGGTCCGCGGCGGGTTTTCTGCCGCCTGGCGTGCGTGCATTGTCATCTCTTCGGTCCCGCTTCGGGGCGGTGATTGCCGGGGTCTTGCGCCTGTCGCCCATGCGTCTGTGTCGCGCGCTGACCGGCACGATGGCCTTGGCCCGACGCGACGGCTGCCGCCGGTCGGCCGCGCGGCGTGCTTCTATTGGCGCGACGAATGGTCGAAATTGGTCGAGCGATGCTTGCGGTCCCATGAAAATGCGGTAATCCTTCCTGCGTCGATTGGCTTGGTCGGCCGCGGTTGCCCGCTGCAAGACAGGCCGTTGCGCGAACGCTGTGTCGGCTGGCCCCCCGGTCGCGCTCCAGTCGCGCTCCGGCCGCCCCCCAGTCGCTCCACAGCCGCGCCCGAGCGCCTGCCCGACCCGCCATCAACGGAGAAGTCCCGATCATGTCGAGCCCAGAGAGTTTCGCCGGAGCCGATGCGCGCTTGAACGAAGAGGCCCTGGCCTATCACGAATTACCGTCTCCCGGTAAAACCGGCATCGAGATCAAGAAGCCGGCACGCACTCAACGGGACCTCTCGCTCGCATACACCCCCGGCGTCGCGGAGCCGGTGCGGCGCATCGACGCGGATCCGGACGCGGCCTACCGGTATACCAACAAGGGCAACTTGGTGGCCGTGATCACCGACGGCAGCGCCGTACTGGGCCTCGGCAAGGTCGGCGCGCTGGCGAGCAAGCCGGTCATGGAAGGCAAGGCGGTGCTGTTCAAGCACTTCGCGGATATCGACGTTTTCGATATCGAGGTCCACGCCAAGCACCCGCAGGAATTCATCGAGACGGTGCGCCGCATCGCGCCGACTTTCGGCGGTATCAATCTGGAGGACATCGCCGCGCCCCACTGCTTCGAGATCGAGCAGATCCTGATCGACGAGTTGGACATTCCGGTGTTCCACGACGATCAGCACGGCACCGCAATCATCATCGCGGCTGGCTTGCTCAACGCGCTGGAGCTGCAGGACAAGCGCCTGGAGGATGCACGGATCGCCGTGCTCGGTGCAGGTGCCGCAGGCGTCGCCGCGATTCGGTTGCTGATCACGCTGGGCGCCCACCGCGGCAATATCTTCGCCGTCGACCGCCAGGGGGTGATCCATACCGGCCGGCGCGACCTCAATCCGTTCAAGTTCGGCATTGCCGCGGACACCGACAAGCGCACGCTGGCCGACGCCATGGACGATGCCGATGTGTTCATCGGCGTATCGGGCCCCGATTTGGTCAGCGAGCAAATGTTGGCGTCGATGGCGCCGCGCCCCGTGGTCTTCGCGCTATCGAACCCGGTGCCCGAGATCCGGCCCGAGGTGGCCCGGCAGGTGCGCGACGACATGATTCTGGCCACGGGGCGCTCGGACTATCCGAACCAAGTCAACAATGTGCTCGGCTTCCCGTTTATTTTCCGCGGTGCGCTGGACGTGCGTGCCTCGCGCATCAACGAGGATATGCAAATCGCGGCCGTGCATGCGTTGCGCGACCTTACCCACGAGCCGGTGCCGCAGTCGGTACTCGACGCTTACGGTCTCGAGCACCTGGAGCACGGGCCCGATTACATCATCCCGAAGCCATTCGACCCGCGGTTGCGCCGGGCAGTGGCGCCGGCGGTTGCCCGAGCCGCGGTGGCAAGCGGTGTCGCGCGCATTCCCTATCCGGAGGACGCCTAGCGCGGAGACGCGCCGGTGTTTCGATGATCCCGGGGGCGGGAGATCCCCGACAAAACCGCCGGGCGCGATATTCAAGCAGCGCCGTTGCCCGGATTGCCGATGCCCGAATGGAGGAAGACAGCCATGAAGAAAATCAGCATCGTCGGCGCCGGACGCGTCGGCGAGACCACCGCCCAAATCCTGGCCGAAGAGGAGCTTTGCCGCGAGGTCGCGCTCTATGACGTGCGCGATGATGTGCCGGAGGGTGTTGCGCTCGACATCTACCAGACGGCGCCGTTCTTCGAGTTCGACTGTCGTGTCAGCGGCAGCAACGATCCGCAGATCCTGGCCGATTCCGATCTTGTCGTCGTCACCGCGGGCTTTCCGCGCAAGCCGGGCATGTCGCGCTCGGACGTGCTGGCCGCCAACGTCAAGATCATCGACGAGGTCACGGACCACATCGTACGCTATGCGTCCGATGCAATCGTGCTCGTGGTGTCGAACCCCGTCGATACATTGACCTACCGCATCGCGCAGCGAACCGGCTGGCCGCGCGAGCGGGTGTTCGGCCAGGCCGGCGTGCTCGATGCCTCGCGCATGGCCGCGTTCATCGCCCAGGAAACAGGCTTCTCCAGCCTCGACATCACGACGCTCGTGCTCGGCGGACACGGCGACACCATGGTCCCGATGCCGCGTTATTGCACGATCAACGGCGTTCCGATCACCCACTTCATCGCTCCGGAGCGACTCGAGGCGATCATCGAGCGCACGCGCAAGGGCGGTGCCGAGATCCTGGCGCTGCGCAAGAACTCGAGCGCCTACGATGCGCCCGCGGCATCCGTCGCGGCGATGATCGACGCCATCAGCAACAACCGCCGCCGGCTGATGCCTACCGTGGCGCTGCTCGACGGTGAGTACGGCGAGCGCGACGTTGCCATGGGCGTGCCCTGCATCCTCGACGAGAGCGGGCTGGCAGCCGTCGTCGAGCTCGATCTCGATGCACGCGAGCGGGCGGACTTCGACCGCTCCGTCGCCGCGGTTCGAGAGGACATCGCGCGCCTCGCGGAGCTCGGCTGATCCGCCGCCGTCAGTCGCCCGACGCCCGGCTTCCGACACCGGCACCGCTTTTGCTTCGCGTGCCGGGGGGCGCCCGGCCGCGGGCGGGCGACCGAGGCCGAGTAATAGCCGGGTGTCCACTGGCCATGCGCCCGGATGCGGGCGGCGCAACCCGGCCGGGCGGAGGCACGACCTTCATCGACCGGCCCGATGGACAAAAAAGGTCGCCGAGTGTTTTCGGGGGGGCGGTTGTGCCGGATCGATGAATCCGGCCCGACAAAGCCCGCTTAGGCCGCGCGAGGGATCTCCGGCGGCACCACAGTAACCGGGGGACAATGCCGATCGCCGAGTGCGTGCGCCAACCGGGTGCGCGCAGGCACCATGGGCGCGCGCACGCGGTGCACGTCGACGATACAACAACGGGTTTGTGCGCTTGCGCGCGCCGATGTCCCTGAATTCGGGAGTGAAAGATCCATGGCAAAAGAAACGACCACGATTACGATCACGAGCAATGCCGACGGGAGCAGCCATGAGTATCCGCTCAAGGAAGGCACGCTCGGCCCCGGCGCGGTCGATATCTCCTCGCTGTACAAGGATGCCGGCTTCTTCACCTACGACCCGGGCTTCATGGCGACTGCTAGCTGCCATAGCGCGATCACATATATCGACGGCGAGCAGGGCATTTTGCTCTACCGCGGCTATCCCATCGAGCAACTCGCCACCAAGGCCAGCTTCTTGGAGGTGGCCTATCTGTTGCTCTACGGCGATCTGCCGGCGGAATCGCAGCTCGATGAATTCGAGCAGATCATCATGCGCCACACGATGATGAACGAGAACCTCAAGAATTTCTTGAACGGTTTTCACTATGATGCCCATCCGATGGCGATCATGTGCGGCGTGGTCGGCTCGCTATCGGCCTTCTACCACGACTCCATCGATGTCAACGACCCGCGCTACCGGGAGATTTCGGCGCACCGCCTGATCGCCAAGGTGCCGACAATCGCCGCTGCCGCCTACAAGCATTATGTCGGCGAGCCGATCATGTATCCGCGCAACGATCTGCGCTACGGGGCGAATTTCCTGCAAATGATGTTCGCGACCCCCTGCGACGTCTACAAGCCGGATCTGCTCGCCGAGAAGGCCTTGAATCTGCTCTTGATCCTGCATGCGGACCATGAGCAGAACGCCAGCACCTCCACCGTGCGACTGGCCGGCAGCTCCGGTGCGAATCCGTTTGCCTGCATTGCCGCGGGCATCGCATCCTTGTGGGGGCCGGCCCACGGCGGCGCCAACGAGGCCGTGCTCGACATGCTGAGCGAGATCGGCGACGTCGCCAACGTGCCGAAATTCATCGAAAAAGCGAAAGACAAGGACGACGCGTTCCGGCTGATGGGCTTCGGCCACCGCGTCTACAAGAACTACGATCCGCGCGCAAAGATCATCCGCGAGGTCTGTCACCAGGTGCTCGACGAAATGAGCGCCGCGGCCGACAATCCGATGTTCGAGCTGGCGCTGAAGCTCGAAGAGATTGCCCTGAACGACGAGTACTTCGTCGAGCGCAAGCTTTATCCGAATGTCGACTTCTACTCCGGCATCATCTATAGCGCCCTGGGCATTCCGCGCAACATGTTCACGGTGATGTTTGCGGTCGCGCGCACCGTCGGCTGGGTCTCCCATTGGATGGAGATGATGAGCGACCCCAACAACCGGATCGGGCGACCGCGCCAGATTTATCACGGCCCCACGGCCCGCGATTACATCCCGATCTCCAAGCGCTGAAGGCCCCGGTGCGCACGCGGTGACGCCCTCAAAGCAGGGCGCGCCCCGGCGTGTTCCGCTCTGTGCCGATCAGGCATCATCCTCGATCAGTCGGACCAACTCGCCCTCGCCGATGCCGCGCTCGGGCCGTTCCGACACGGGGCTCAGCGGCGGGTTGCGAAGCGCCTGTCCGGGCAGCACGATCAAATGGACCGGGATGTCGCCGGCGACGAACGCCAGCACCGGATGGGCACGCACGTTACCGTCCGCATAGCGAAACTGGCCGTCGGTCTGCTGCCACGGAATGCCGCGCTCGAGGAGATCGAGCACCACATCCTCCGGGGTCTCGGCGAACAGGAGAAGGTCGATGCCCTGCTCGCGGGCGGCGGTCCCGTCGAGTGCCGCTCCCACCAGGCGCGGCGTGAAGCGGGCAAAAGTGCGCATCGCGCTCAATGCTTGGCGGCGCAGGTCGCTCAATGTCTCCTGCTGTGCCTGCGCCTGGAACAGTCTGCGTTGCTGCAGCAGGGCCTGCTGTATCTCTTCGTTGTCCGGCCAGCAGCGTTTGTCGCCGATACCGAGGCGCGCCGCCGCCTTGCGTCGAGCGCGGTCGATTCCGAACGCCTCTTGCTCCGCCAGCATGCGTGCCGACTCGTAAGCGAGGCGATTGCGTTCTGCCCCGCGCCAGCCGCGCGCGCCCGCGGTGCCCGTGCCCTTGTCCTGTCTTGCCCGACGCGTGCGATTGCGCGGAGCGAGGTTCTGTCCGGTTCTCCGTGGCATGCTTGATCTCTTGTCGGATTGCGGATGGCGGCTTGCACCATGTTTTCGGATGTCGCGCCAGAGTGTGACGCGGTTCTCGTTTCGTGTCGCCCGCCGGTTCGATCCTGCGTCTCATGAAGAATAATGAATTGTTGCTATCGGGGGCGCAGGCAAGGCCCCGTGCTCGTGCACATCGACATCGCGGGCTCGTTGTCCACAGCGCCAATGCAGCGGCATAGTGCCGACGGTTGCCGGCCGGTACCGAAGGCCTGCGGCGGCGGCGAGCGCGCCCGTCGGTGGACCGGGACGATTTTCGCTTTTCCTCGTCATGGTCCGTTGGAGCCCTCCGGTGCGTGCGGCGGCGACCGACGCCGGCGCGCGCTTCGGCAATGGAGCCCACTCGGGATGCGGCATCTTGTTATTGCGGGTCTGCTTAGCGCCATTGCGGATCGGCTGCGGCGTTCTACGCTCGCTGACCATCGAAGGCCCTTTTCGGGCGTCGCCTGTCGGTCGCGCCGTCATCCCTCGGCCTACGCTTAATCCGAATATCAATTTGCCATCTTTTTATATCTGATATAGTTACAAAACAAACCGCATCAAGTTTGTTAGGTTGCTGGGGGCGACCGCAAGGATATGTTCGGCCTTCGACACAAGACACGCCCGCTGCTCGGTATCGATATCAGCTCGACCGCCGTGAAGCTCATAGAGCTCTCTCGCAGTTCGGGGTCCGGCGAGTTATACCGAGTCGACGCCTTCGCAATCGAGGCGCTGCCGCAGAACGCGGTCGTCGAGAAAAAGATCGTCGACGTCCAAGTCGTCGGACAAAGCATTCAGCGCGCCGCCGCCCGCTCGGGAAGTAAAGCAAAGCGCGCCGCCGTTGCCGTGGCCGGTGCCGCGGTCATCACCAAGATCATTCCGATGTCGGCAACGCTCTCGGAGTCGGAAATGGAGGCGCAGATTCGGCTCGAGGCCGACCAATACATTCCCTATCCCCTCGAAGAGGTCAATCTCGACTTCGACGTCGTCGGCCCTTCGCGCAGCGGTTCCGACATGGTGGATGTGCTGATTGCGGCGACTCGCCGCGAAAACGTCGACGACCGCGTCGCCGCGCTGGAAATTGCGGGTCTGACGGCGGAGGTGGTGGATGTCGAGGCCTATGCGATGGAGGGAGCCTGCGCCTTGCTGCTCGGCGGCGCCGAGCATGAGCAGCGTGACCAAACCATCAGCGTTGCCGACATCGGCGCAACCACGACGCTACATGTCATGCACAACGGACGGAGCGTCTACACACGGGAGCAGAATTTCGGCGGCAATCAATTGCTCGAAGAGATCCAACAGCGCTATGGCCTTTCCCGCGCAGAAGCGCTGGAGCGCTTGGAAGGCGATACCCTCCCGGACAACTTCGATAGCGAAGTGCTGATTCCTTACAAGGAGGCGCTCGCACAGCAAATTGCGCGGGCGTTGCAGTTTTTCTATTCCTCGAGCAGCTTCAACCGCACCGACCAAGTCGTCTTGGCCGGCGGCTCCGCGACGATCCCGCGCATCGACGATTTGGTCGAGCAAAGACTGGGATTCCCCGTGTCGATCGCGAACCCGTTCACGTCCATGTCGGTCGCATCGGGTGTGGACCGGATGCAACTGGACCAAGCAGCACCGTCGATGATGGTTGCGGCCGGACTCGCGCTTAGGGCATTCGACTGACATGGCCAAAATCAACCTACTGCCATGGAGAGACGAGGCGAGGCAGCGCCAGCAGCGTGCGCTCGCGATCGGCGCGGCTGCCGCGATGGCGATGGTCGTCTTGCTGGGGCTCGGATCGAAGCTGCAGCTCGACCACATGATCAAGGGGCAGAGTGCGCGCAATGCGACGTTGGAGCGCGAGATCAAAGCGCTCGACGCGCGCATCAAGCGCATCGATGAGCTCGAAGAGACCAAGGCGGGGCTGCTGTCGCGCATGCAGGTGATTCAGGAACTGCAGGAGAGCCGTCCGGAGATCGTCCACTTGTTCGACGAATTGGTGGACGCGATCCCCGACGGGGTGTTTCTGACCGGCGTCACGCAAACCGGCGGCAAGGTGGTGGTCGAGGGCGGAGCCCAGTCCAATGCGCGGGTTTCGGCCTTTATGCGCAATATCGATGCCTCGCCCTGGATCGGCAATCCGCAACTATTGCTGATCGAAAACAAGGATCAGACGCAAACAGGGCTCAGCCACTTTCGGCTCGGCTTCGACCAGCGGTCGGCCGCGAAAGACGACATGCCGTTCGGCGCATCCTGATCTCGGTGACGGGCAGCATGGCGCAGGTTACACAATGACGCGGGGGCTGGCATGGCGCTGAGCGACCTCAACGACCTTGACCTGAATAATCCGGGCGACTGGCCGCCACTGGCCAAGGCGTTGGGGATCGGCTTCTTGTGCGTGCTGATCGCCGGTGGTTGGTACTATTTCGTCACCAGCAAGCAGCTTGACCGCTTGCAGCGGGTCGAGTCCGCCGAGTCCAAGCTGCGTGCTTCATTCGAGCAAAAGCAGCACAAGGCCGCCAATCTGGAGCGCTACGAAGAGCAGTTGGAAGAGATGCGCGAATCGTTCGGTGCGATGCTGAAGCAGTTGCCGGACAAATCGGAGGTCGCATCGTTGCTGGTCGACGTTTCCCAGACCGGCTTGGCATCGGGGTTGGAATTCGAGCTGTTTCAGCCCTCGGCCGAGGTCAACAAGGATTTTTACGCGGAGCTGCCGATCAAGCTGCGGGTCAAGGGCCGTTATCATGAATTCGGCACTTTCATCAGCGGACTCGCCGCCCTGCCGCGTATCGTCACCATTCACGATGTAAAAATCTCCAGCCCCGCCCGCGGTATGGAGCGCACGGAAGAGCCGATGGCGTTGGATGCGACGGTCAAGACTTACCGATACCTCGAGGAGCCGGAGGTGCAATGAACGCCCTGCGGTCTGTGTTGGCGATCATCGCGGCCTTTTCACTGACCGGTTGCGGCGACGCCAGTATGAGCGAGCTTCGCGCTTATATCGAAGAGATCAAGGCGCGTCCGCCGGGTCCGCTGAAGCCGCTGCCGGAAATACCCCGGGTCGACACCTACGTCTACGAGCCGCGTGCGCGCCGCGATCCGTTCGTGATGGACGCGCGCAGCGCGGAGGCGTTGACGGCTCGCGTCGATACCGGCATCGCGCCGGACCCGCTGCGCCGAAAAGAAGAACTGGAGCAGTATTCGCTCGACTCGTTGAAGATGGTCGGAACGCTCGAGCGCGAGGACGACCGTTGGGCATTGGTACTGACGCCGGAAGGCATTCTGCACCGGGTACAGGTGGGTAACTATCTGGGTACCAACAACGGCCAAATTATTCGAATCAGCCCTGACGAAATCCAGCTAACGGAGATCGTCGGCAGCGGTCAGGGCAGCTGGCGGGAGCGCCAAGCCGGGATCGCGCTCAGCCAATAGCACACGGTGGAGGCGACCGAACAATGGGTATGATCCGATTCACCGGCGAGCGAACAGCCGGACACAGAGCTCGAGCGGGCCGCCTCATCGCACTGATCGTCGGGGTCGCGGCTTGTTGGGCGATTCAGCCTGCCGCGGCTGTCGCGTCGGTGCTGGAGGACGTGGAATTTGCTTCGCTCCCCGGGAACCAGGTGGATATCGATCTGGTGTTTTCCGGCGCCGTGCCGACACCCACCGATTTCGCCACCGAAAACCCGGCGCGAATCGCGATCGATTTCCCCGGGGTGAGCAGCGGCCTGGACAAAAAAACAATGTCGATCGGAATGGGCGTGGCGCATAGCCTGGTGGCTATCGAGGCGAGCGACCGCACCCGCGTTGTCCTGAATCTGAACGAGTCGGTGCCCTACAACCTGAGCACGCGGGGTAATCGCGTGACCATCTCGCTGAATCCGGCGCGCGCGGCATCGACGCAGGCGGCGCCTGCCCGCTCGTCGGCCACTGCCACGAGCCGGGTCCGCGCGGCGACCCGTACGGGGGCCAGCGGCGCGGTGAAGGATGTCGATTTCCGGCGTGGCGCGAGCGGCGAGGGCAGGGTTCTGATTACGCTGCCATCGCCGGATACCCCGGTCAGCGTGCGCGAAGAGGGGCGCGATGTGGTGGTCGAGATCGCAGGCGCGCAGCTCCCTCAGCGGCTGTTCCGGCGGCTCGATGTCGTTGATTTCGGCACCCCGGTCGTCGCCGTCGAGTCGCGCGCCCGAAACGGCGACGTGCGTGTCGACATCCAGACCACCGAGGAATACGAGTACCTCGCGTACCAGACAGATAACCTGTTCACCGTTGAATTGCGTGGCCTGACGCCCGCCGAAAAGGAGCAACTTCAACGCGAGAAGATCGTCTACGACGGGGAACGGCTGTCGCTGAACTTCCAAGACATCGAGGTCCGTGCGGTGTTGCAGCTGCTGGCGGACTTCACCGGCCTCAATCTCGTCGCCAGCGACACCGTGCGGGGCAACATCACGCTGCGGCTCAAGAACGTGCCCTGGGATCAGGCGTTGGACATCATCCTGAAGACCAAAGGACTCTCGATGCGCCAGACCGGCAACGTGATCATGGTTGCGCCGACCGCGGAAATCGCCGCCCAGGAGAGGCTGGAGTTGGAGTCGCGGATGCAGATCGAGGAGCTCGCTCCGCTGCGCTCCGAGTTCCTCCAAGTGAATTATGCCAAGGCCTCGACACTGGCGGCGTTGCTGAAATCGGAAAACAACAATTTGTTGACGCCGGAGCGCGGCAGCGTCACGGTGGACGAGCGAACCAATACCCTGCTGATTCAAGATACCGCCGCCAAACTGGAAGATATTCGCCGGCTGGTGGGGCGGCTCGATGTGCCGGTGCGGCAAGTCATGATCGAGTCTCGCATCGTCATCGCCAACAACGATTTCGCCCGCGATCTGGGTGTGCGCTTCGGTATCACCGGCTCCATGGGGGCGGCGGGCGGCAACGAGCTATTGGTCGGCGGCGGGCGGCCGGGGCATCTTTCCGGCACCACCAACATCGACAAGGGCCCGTTCATGGGCGCCTACGATCCGAGCTTCTACACCCAGCCGCCGCCCTCCGGCGGCGGCGGTTATCGCGGCTCCGGAAATCCCCTGGTGCCATTCAACTCCAGCATCGAAATCCCCGCCGGCGAAGAGAGCGAGTCATTGTGGGTCAATCTGCCGGCGCCGACGCCGTCGGGTGCGGTCAACTTCCTGCTGGGTAAGGTCGGCTCGCATCTGATCCAGCTCGAGCTCTCGGCGATGCAGCGCGAAGGCCGGGGCGAGATCGTCTCCTCGCCGCGGGTCGTCACTTCCGACCAGAACGAGGCCGTGATCAAAGTCGGCCAGGAGATCCCGTATCAGGAGGCCACCGGCCAGGGCAATACCACGGTGTCCTTCAAGGAGGCGGTGCTGATGTTGCAGGTGACGCCCCACATTACCCCGGACGACCGCATCATCATGGATCTCGAAGTGACCAAGGACAATCCGGACTTCACGCGCACGGTTCTGGGTACCCCGCCCATCGATACCCGCTCCGTGGAGACCTCGGTCTTGGTGGACAACGGCGAAACCGTTGTCCTCGGCGGTGTCTACGAGCGCGAGCAGGTATTTCAGCGCGAGCAGGTGCCCTGGATCGGCGAGCTGCCGGTGGTCGGAAACCTGTTCAAAACTACGCAGCGCGCTGATAACAATGAGGAACTGCTGATCTTCGTGACGCCGAAAATTCTCAAGGGGGATCTTGCGAATCGTTGATCCGGGGATGCCGGCCACGACCCCCGTCGGAGCGGGTAACGATGCCGGCGGTCTTGCTCGCGGGCGGCAAATCTGGCATACCTGATGCCCATGATCCGCCCACAAAACATTTTTCTCGTCGGTCCTATGGGGGCCGGAAAGAGCACGATCGGCCGACAGCTCGCTGAAACCCTGGGGTACGACTTCCAAGACAGCGACCAGGAAATACAGCGCCGCACCGGTGTCGATATCGCCACGATTTTCGAGTACGAAGGCGAATCGGGCTTCCGCGCCCGCGAGCGCCAAGTGATCGAAGATCTTGCCGGACAGGAGGGCATCGTGCTCGCCACCGGCGGCGGCGTGGTCCTGACCCCGGAGAATCGCCAGCAGCTCGCGGCCCGTGGCTTCGTCATTTACCTGCACTGCAGCCCCGAGCAGCAGTACGCGCGTACCGCGCGCGATCGCAGCCGACCGCTGCTTCACACCGACGACCCCCAACAGCGTCTGCGCGACCTGATGAGCGAGCGCGAGCCGATCTACCGCCAAGTGGCGGACATGGTCGTCTCCACCGAGCGCCGCGGCACGTCGTCGGTGGTGAAGGAGATCCGCCGGCGCCTCGAGAGCGAAGACCTCTGATGGCGGCACCGGCGCGCACCTTGGAAGTCGATCTCGGCGAGCGTTCCTACCCGATCTACATCGGCGAGGACTTGATCGCAGACCCGGCCTTGTATCGCCCGCACGTGGCGGCGTCGCAAGTCATGATCGTCAGCAACGAGACCGTCGCGCCGCTCTACCTGGCGCGGGTCAAGGCGGCGCTCGAAGGCTTTCGGGTCGCGGAAGTCGTGCTGCCGGACGGTGAAATCTACAAAGATCTCGTCACCTGGAATCGGATCTTCGACGCGTTGCTGGAGCATCGTTTCGGGCGCGACTGCACGCTTGTTGCGCTCGGCGGCGGCGTCATCGGCGACATGGCGGGTTTTGCCGCGGCTTGCTATCAGCGCGGCGTGGACTTCATTCAGGTTCCCACGACGCTGCTCGCTCAGGTCGACTCCTCCGTCGGCGGAAAGACCGGCGTCAACCATGCCGCCGGCAAAAACATGATCGGCGCTTTCCACCAACCGCGGGCAGTCATCGCCGATACGTCGACGCTGAGCACGCTGCCCGAGCGCGAGCTCGCCGCAGGGCTTGCCGAAGTCGTCAAGTACGGCCTGATCCGAGATGCGGACTTTTTCGACTGGATCGAGCAGCATCGGCTGCAGCTACTCGCCCGCGACGCGGCGGCGCTGTCCGAGGCCGTCGAGCGCTCTTGCCTGAGCAAGGCGGAAATCGTCGCCGCGGACGAACGCGAGTCCGGCCAACGGGCGCTGCTTAATCTCGGCCACACCTTCGGCCACGCGATCGAGACCGGCGCGGGCTACGGAAATTGGCTGCACGGCGAGGCCGTCGCTGCCGGCATGGTGATGGCGGCCGAGATGTCGCATCGGCTCGGCTGGCTGGACGCCGACGCGACGGCGCGCATCGCATCGCTGCTGCGAGGTTTCGATCTGCCTATCGACCCGCCGCCCCTGTCGGGCGCCGACGGCTGGCTGGAACTGATGGCCGTCGACAAAAAGGTGCAGAACGGCGTCATTCGCCTGGTGCTGCTGCGGGCCATCGGCCACGCCGTCGTTAGTTCGGACTTCGCGGTCGATCAATTGCGCGACGCCATCGCGGCGGCCATCGGCGAAGCCGGCGAGCGGCCCGTTGGCTGACGTCGATCGGCGCTCTCTCGATCATCGCTTCGGATGACCTCGTTGCCGGTGCCGGCTTGCCGGTATGCAACCGCACCATCTTCGTGCGCCGGCCACCGCAGGCGCACTAAGAGCGGGACGCGCGGGCGGCTCGGGTGTCGCCGAGCCATCGTATTGCAGGCTCCGTCGGTGGCATACCTTCTGCATCTTGGCTAGAATTGCCGGTTCGCCGCTTACGTTGCGTTGCGCGCGGCGGCGCCGGATTAGAGAATTTTCGATCATTCGACTCCGGGCCGTGCTCGCCGGGCCAAAGACCCCGTGCAGCACGGCACCGGACAGTATCCCGAACGCCGATTGTGCAAACCGGAACTTCCGCACGGTGTAACGCCACTGAACGGGAAGTCACAATCGTTCGCCAAGAAATCGGTTACAGCGAGGTCCGCCGATGAACCTTCGTGCCTATCCACCTGCACAGGGCCTATACGACCCCGCCCATGAGCGCGACTCTTGCGGCGTCGGCTTCGTCTGCCATATCAAAAATCAAAAAAGCCGCCGCATCGTCGAGCAAGGCCTCGAGATCCTCGAGCGACTGACGCACCGCGGTGCCGTCGGCGCCGATCCGAAGGCCGGAGACGGCGCCGGCATCCTGGTCCAGATCCCGGACGCGTTCTTCCGCGCCAAGGTCGACTTCGAGCTCCCGCCGATCGGTCACTACGGTGTCGGCATGGTGTTCCTGCCGCAAGACGACGCGGCCCGCGCCGAGATGCAGGAGACGGTCACGCGGCACCTGCGCGAGGGCGGTCAGACGGTGCTCGGCTGGCGCGACGTTCCGGTCGACAACAGCGATCTCGGCGAGAGCGTGCTGCCCACCGAGCCGGTGGTCAAGCAGGTCTTCGTCGCCTGCGGAGATAACTGCCCCGATCAAGACGCCTTCGAGCGGCGGTTGTTCGTCGTGCGCAAGCGGATGGACAACGAGATCCGCGCCGCCGGCTATGCGAAGACGGCCTACTACGTCTCGTCCATGTCGTCGCGGACCGTCAACTACAAGGGCATGCTGCTCGCCGCCCAGGTCGGCAACTATTATCTCGACCTGCAGGACGAGCGCTTCGAGTCCGCGCTGGCCTTGGTGCATCAGCGCTTCTCGACCAACACCTTCCCGACCTGGGATCTGGCGCAGCCGTTCCGGATGATCTGCCACAACGGCGAGATCAACACCATGCGCGGCAACGTCAACTGGATGGCGGCGCGCCGTCACACCATGCGCTCGGATGTCCTGGGCGACGACCTCGATACGATCTGGCCGCTGATTCCCGAGGGGCAGTCCGATTCGGCCTGTTTCGACAACGCGCTCGAGCTGCTGGTGATGGGCGGCTATTCGCTGGCCCACGCCATGATGCTGCTCATTCCGGAGGCCTGGTCCGGCAACAAGCTGATGGACGAGAAGCGCCGGGCCTTCTACGAATACCACGCGGCGCTGATGGAGCCCTGGGACGGTCCGGCCGCCATTGCGTTCACCGACGGGCGCCAGATCGGCGCGACGCTGGACCGCAACGGCCTGCGCCCGGCACGTTACCTGGTGACGGACGACGATTTGGTGATCATGGGCTCGGAGATGGGCGTGCTCGACATCGAGGAAGAGCGCATCATCAAAAAATGGCGCCTGCAGCCCGGCAAGATGTTCCTGATCGATCTCGAAGAAGGCCGCATCATCGACGACGTCGAGATCAAGTCGCAGCTGGCCGACGCCCAGCCCTACCGCGAGTGGCTGGAGCGCACGCAAATCCATCTGGACTCGCTGCCGACCGACGTCGCGCCGATGGCACCCGAGGAAGACGTACTGCTCGATGCCCAGCAGTCCTTCGGCTACACGCAGGAGGACGTCAAGTTTCTGCTGACCCCGATGGTCATGACGGGGCAGGAAGCGGTCGGATCGATGGGGGCGGATAACCCGCCGTCCGTTCTTTCTTCGCGCTCCAAGCACCTGTCCACTTACTTCAAACAGAACTTCGCCCAGGTCACGAACCCGGCCATCGACCCGATCCGCGAAGAGCTGGTCATGTCGCTGGTGTCGCTGATCGGTCCGCGGCCGAATCTGCTCGGCCTGAACGAGGCCGGGACCCACTGGCGTCTCGAGGTGGACCAGCCGGTGCTCTCCAACGAGAACCTGGAGCGCATTCGCCACATCCAGGACAACTCCGGCGGCGCCTTCCGCACGCAGACGCTGCACATGGTCTACCCGGCCATCGAGGGTGCACAGGGCATGGCCCCGGCGCTGGAGCGGCTGTGTCAAGAGGCCGAGCAGGCCGTGCTCGACGGCCACAACATCCTGATTCTGTCGGACCGCAACACCAACGCCGACCACATCCCGATCCCGGCGCTGCTGGGCACCTCGGCGGTCCACCACCATCTGATCCGACGCGGGTTGCGTACCAGCTCCGGGCTCGTTGTCGAGACCGGTGCCGCGCTCGAGGTCCACCACTTCGCGACACTGGCCGGATACGGCGCCGAGGCGATCAATCCGTACCTGGCCTTCGACACGATCCAGTCGCTGTTGCCGCGCCTGCCCGAGCGTCTGAGCTTCGAGGAGGCCCAGTCCCGGTACATCAAGGCCGTCGGCAAGGGCCTGAAGAAGGTGATGTCGAAGATGGGCATCAGCACCTTCCAGAGCTACTGCGGTGCGCAGATCTTCGATGCCATCGGCCTGAACCGCGATTTCGTCGCCCGCTATTTCACCGGCACCGCGAGCATGGTCGAAGGGATCGGCTTGGCAGAGGTCGCCAGCGAGGCGGTGCTTTGGCACAGCCGCGGCTACGGCCAGGAGCAGATCCTGCGCCGTCATCTGGATGCCGGCGGCGACTATGCCTTCCGTCTGCGGGGCGAGGACCACGTCTGGACGCCCGAGACCATCGCCAAGCTGCAGCACGCCACCCGTGCCAACGACGCGAAGACGTTCGCCGAGTATTCGCGCCTGATCAATGAGCAGAACGAGCGGCTGCTGACGTTCCGCGGCCTGATGGATCTGAAGTGGGCGGACGAGCCCATCCCGCTGGACGAAGTCGAGCCGGCGGCGGAGATCGTCAAGCGCTTCGCCACCGGTGCGATGTCGTTCGGCTCCATCAGTTACGAGGCGCACTCGACGCTGGCGCGGGCCATGAACGCCATCGGCGGCAAGTCGAACACCGGCGAGGGCGGCGAGGAAGCCGAGCGCTTCAATCCTTTACCGGACGGTAGCTCGAATCCGGAGCGCTCCGCGATCAAGCAAGTGGCGTCGGGACGTTTCGGCGTGACGGTGGAATATCTGGTGAACGCCGACGACATCCAGATCAAGGTTGCCCAGGGCGCGAAGCCGGGCGAAGGCGGCCAGCTGCCGGGCCACAAGGTCAATGCGCAGATTGCGCGTGTGCGTCATTCGACGCCGGGCGTCGGGCTGATTTCACCACCGCCGCACCACGACATCTACTCCATCGAGGATCTGGCGCAGCTCATCCACGACCTCAAGAATGCCAACCCGAAGGCGCGCATATCGGTCAAGCTGGTGTCCGAGGTCGGCGTGGGCACCGTTGCCGCGGGTGTGTCCAAGGCACACGCCGATCATGTCACCATCGCCGGGTATGACGGCGGCACCGGCGCCAGCCCGCTGACATCGATCAAGCACGCCGGCAGCCCTTGGGAAATCGGCCTCGCCGAAACCCACCAGACGCTGGTGCTCAACCGCCTGCGCGGGCGCATCGCGGTGCAGGTGGACGGCGGCATGCGCACCGGCCGCGACGTCGTGATCGGTGCGCTGCTCGGCGCCGATGAGTTCGGCTTCGCGACGGCACCGCTGATCGTCGAAGGCTGCATCATGATGCGCAAGTGCCACTTGAACACCTGCCCGGTGGGCGTGGCCACCCAGGATCCGGAGCTGCGCAAGAAGTTCACCGGCAAGCCCGAGCATGTCATCAACTTCTTCTTCTTCGTCGCCGAGGAAATCCGCGAGATCATGGCGCGGCTCGGCTACCGGACGATGAACGAGATGATCGGGCAAATGGACCGACTGGAGATGCGCAAGGCCATCGACCACTGGAAGGCGAAAGGCCTCGACTTCTCCCGCATCCTGGCAAAGCCCGACGTCGGACCCGAAGTGGCGCGCTACAACTGCGAGGCGCAGGATCACGGCCTCGACAAGGCGTTGGATCACATGTTGATCGAGCAGGCACGCCCGGCGCTCGAGCATGGCGAGCCCGTGCGCATCGAGACCGGCATCAAGAACTACAACCGTACGTTCGGCACGATGCTCTCGGGCCGCGTCGCCGAGCGTTACGGTCTCAAAGGCCTGCCGGACGACACCATCTATATCAAGGCCTCCGGCATCGGCGGGCAGTCGTTCGGCGCTTGGTTGGCGCAGGGCATCACCGTCGAGCTCGAGGGCGAGGCCAACGACTACGTCGGCAAAGGGCTCTCGGGCGGGCGGCTGATCATCTACCCGCCGGCGCGCTCGGGTATATCCCGCGCGGAAGACAATATTATCGTCGGCAATACGGTGCTCTACGGTGCCATTGCCGGTGAGTGCTACTTCCGCGGCGTCGCGGGCGAGCGCTTCTGCGTGCGCAACTCGGGCGTGACCGCGGTCGTCGAAGGGGTCGGCGACCACGGCTGCGAGTACATGACGGGCGGCATTATGGTCTGCCTCGGGCCGACCGGCCGCAACTTCGCCGCGGGCATGTCCGGCGGTATCGCGTACGTGCTCGACGAGAGCGGCGGCTTCGAAGACCGCTGCAATATGGCGATGGTCGCGCTGGAGCCTATCGCCGCCGAGGACGACGCGCTCGAGGCCCTCGATCACCAAGGCGGCGATCTCGAGGCCCACGGCCTTGTCGACGTCAGCCACGACATGACGCGCCACGATGCGATCCGGCTGCGGCGGCTGATCGAAAAGCATCTGCGCTATACCGATTCCGACGTCGCGCGCCGCATCCTCGAAGACTGGCCGGCGATGCTGAGCCGGTTCGTCAAGGTGATGCCGGTGGATTACCGCCGCGCGCTGGAGCAGATGCAATCCAGCCAGAGCCGGCCGCCGAGTGTCTCTAAACCGCACCCGTCGACGTTGAAAGGCGAGGTCGTCCAACATGGGTAAGCCAACCGGATTCATGGAATACGAGCGGGCGGAGATGAGCTACGAGCCCGTCTCCGACCGCGTCGTGCATTACGAAGAGTTCATCGTGCCGATGACGGATGCCGAGATCGGCACCCAGGGTGCACGCTGTATGGACTGCGGCATTCCCTATTGCCACCAGGGCTGCCCGGTCAACAACATCATTCCGGACTGGAACGACCTGGTCTACCACCAGGACTGGCAGGCCGCGATCGATGTCCTGCACTCCACCAACAACTTTCCGGAATTCACGGGTCGCATCTGTCCCGCGCCCTGCGAGGCCTCCTGCACGCTGAACATCGACGACGAGCCGGTCGCGATCAAGGCGATCGAGCGCGCCATTGCCGATAAGGCCTGGGAAGAGGGCTGGATCAAGCCGCAGGTGCCGATGCACCGCACCGGTAAGCGCGTTGCCGTGATCGGCTCGGGGCCGGCGGGTCTGGCCTGCGCGCAGCAGTTGGCCCGTGCCGGTCATGCGGTATCGCTGTACGAAAAGGAAGACCGCATCGGCGGCTTGCTGCGCTACGGCATTCCCGACTTCAAGCTCAGCAAGACGCTGATCGACCGGCGCATGAGCCAGATGCGTGCGGAAGGCGTGGAGTTTCATACCCACTGCCATATCGGTGTCGATATTCCGGTCCAGACGCTGGTCGACGACTATGACGCCGTGGTGCTCGCAGGCGGCTCCGAGAAGCCCCGCGACCTCGACGTGCCCGGACGCAGCTTCAACGGCATCCACTTCGCGATGGACTTCCTGCGCGCCAACTCCAAGCGCGTGCAAGGGGTCTATGTCTCCGACGACGACTTCATCAGCGCCCACGGCAAGCATGTCATCGTCATCGGCGGCGGCGATACCGGCTCCGACTGCATCGGCACGTCCAACCGCCATGGCGCTCGCTCGATCACCCAGATCGAGATCCTCGACAAGCCGCCCGAGAAGGAAGACAAGGGGCTGACCTGGCCCGACTGGCCCAATAAGCTACGCACTTCCACCTCTCAGGAGGAAGGCTGCCAGCGGATGTGGAACGTGCTGACGAAGGGTTTCGTCGACGACGGCGACGGTAACGTCAAGGCGTTGCAGTACGTGCTGGTGCGTTGGGACAAGGACGAGAACGGCCGCTGGCAGATGTCGGAGGTGCCCGACAGCGAGGGCGAGCTGAAGGCCGATTTGGTGCTCCTCGCCATGGGCTTCGTGCATCCGGTGCACGAGGGCATGATCGAGGCGCTGACCTCCGCCAAGGGCCTGGAGCTCGATCCGCGCGGCAACGTCAAGGGCAGCACCGAAGGCTCCGAGGCCTACTTCACCAACGTGAACGGCGTGTTTGCTGCAGGCGACATGCGCCGCGGCCAATCGCTGGTGGTGTGGGCGATTCGCGAAGGCCGCCAGTGCGCCCGCGCCGTCGATGAATGGCTGATGGGCAAGACCGACCTGCCGCGCTAGGCCGGCGATCGCCCTCGGCGACAGCCTGCCCGTTGCCGGCCTGGCCCGGCCGGCAACGGCGCTACCCGCAAACCGCTGGCTGCCAGACGCATCCGCGACGCCATGACAGATTCGATCCGGATCATCCCGGTCACCGGCCCCGCCCTCGGGAGCTATATCCCCGAGCTGGCGCGCCTGCGCATCGCCGTGTTCAGCGACTATCCCTACCTCTACGACGGGGACCCGGACTACGAGGCCCGGTACCTGCGCACCTATCAGCAGGCCGAGGGCAGCGTCGCGGTGCTGGCCTTCGACGGCGAGCGTGTCGTCGGCGCGTCGACGGCCTTACCCCTCGGGCAGGAGACCGCAGAGGTCAGGGCCCCATTCATCGATCAAGGCTACGACCCGGCCGAGGTCTACTACCTTGGCGAGTCCGTGCTGTTGCCTGAATACCGGGGCCGCGGTATCGGTGTGCGATTCTTCGAACAGCGCGAAGCGCACGGGCGAGTTGTCGCCGACCCTCGCTGGTTTGCGTTTTGCGCGGTCGAGCGCGCTGCCGACGATACGCGGCGACCGGCCGGCTATGTCCCCCTCGATGGTTTCTGGCAGCGTCGCGGCTACACCCGGCATCCGCAGCTGCGCACCCGGTTTTCGTGGCGCGAAATCGGCGAGGCGGCGGAGACGCCGAAGCCGATGATCTTTTGGCTGAAGCCCGCCTAGCGCGCTGCGCCGGTTGCCGGGCCGGTTGCCGCGCGGGCCTCGCGAAGCAGGGCGACGATACGCTGCAGGTCTTGCCACCCCTTGGCCTTCTCGGCCGGGCTGCGTAGGTAGTACGACGGATGATAAGTCACCACTAAGGCTGTCCCGTTTGCGCCGTAGCTGTGGATCTTGTTCCGCAGGCGCCCCACCGACTCTTCGTTGCCCAGCAGGTTGGTGGCCGAGACGCCTCCGAGGCTGACCAAGAGCTTGGGCGCCACTAATTCGATCTGCCGCATCAGATAGGCACGGCAAGCGGCCGCCTCCTCCGGCTGCGGGTTGCGGTTGTTGGGCGGGCGGCACTTCACCACGTTGGCGATGTAAACCTCCGAGCGAGTCATGTCGACCGCTGCAAGCATGCGGTCGAGCAACTGTCCGGCGCGGCCGACGAAGGGCTCCCCCTTCAGGTCCTCGTCGTGGCCGGGTGCCTCGCCGACGAACATCAGCTCGGCGTTGCGGTCGCCGACACCGAAGACGGTATTGGTGCGTCGCTCGCAGAGCCCGCAGGCGCGGCAGCCTGCGACGGCCTGCTCCAGCGCATCCCAGTCCATGGCCGCGACCGGGCTCGGCGCATCGCGATCGGCCGGCGCGTCGCCGTCCGGCGCCGCGCCGAAGTCGTCGATCTCGTAGTCCGCGTCGATCCAGGGCGGAATGTCGTCGTAGGGCGGCGGCGCGTCGTCGGCAGCAGGACGAGCGCGGCCGACGGGGACGGCGGTGGTTGCCGATGCCGCCGCGCCGGTGGCGGGCGCAGGCGCCGAAGGAGTGGATCGCGGCGCGCCGCCGCCGGCAGCGTCGGGGGTCGATGCCGCGGCAGCGGTGCTTGCGGGGGGCGGCTCACGGCCTGCGGTCGGGCTAGGCGCGGGCCGGGGCCGCGTGCGTTGCGTCGGTGCGTCACCGCCGGCGCGTGGGCTCGCGTCAGCCGCCTCGGTGCGAGGGGGGAGCGACGGGTTGCGATGCGCGTCGGAGCTTTCGGAGGGCGCCGACGACGTGCTTGTGGGCGCGCCGCCGCCGGACGCCGCGAGGGCATCTCCCGACTCGCTCCGCCGGAGTCCCGCGCGCCCGGCATCGCCAGCCTCGCCCGTGCCGTCGCGGGCGGACCTGGGGCGCCATAGCGGGATGCCGATGGCGGCCAAATATCGACGGCTGCGGGCGCGGTCCATGGTCTCAGACGTCGCCGGTCTGGGGATGCGCGCGCTCGCGCGGCTGCAGAATCTTGTTCACGGCGTTGATGTAGGACTTGGCCGACGCGATGACGATATCCGTGTCGGCGCCGGCGCCATTGACGATATGTCCGGCCTTCTCCAGACGCACCGTCACTTCGCCTTGGGCATCGGTACCGCTGGTGATGGCATTGACGGAATAGAGCTTCAGCGTGGTACCGCTGTCGACGATGGACTCGATGGCGCGGAAGGTCGCGTCCACCGGCCCGCCGCCGGTCGCGCTGCCGGAGCGCTCCTCGCCGTCGAGCGCAAGCACGATCGTCGCGAGAGGCGTCTCGCCGGTCTCCGAGCATACCCGCAGCGAAACCAGCTTCACGCGCTCGTTGGCGGCGTCGAGGATGGCGTCGGTGACTAGCGCCTGCAGATCTTCGTCGAAGATCTCATGCTTCTTGTCCGCCAGATCCTTGAACCGGCTGAAGGCCGCGTTGACCTCCTCTTCGCTGTCGAAGTTGACGCCGAGCTCCTGCAGCCGGACCCGAAACGCGTTGCGCCCCGAATGCTTGCCGAGCACCATCCGGTTGTGGCTCCAGCCCACATCCTGGGCACGCATGATCTCGTAGGTCTCGCGGTGTTTGAGCACGCCATCCTGGTGGATGCCGGACTCGTGGGCGAAGGCGTTGGCACCGACAATGGCCTTGTTCGGCTGCACCGGGAAACCGGTGATGCCCGAGACCAGCCGCGAGCAATTGACGATCTGCGTCGTATCGAGTCGGGTATCGCACTCGAAGAGATCCTGGCGTACGCGCACCGTCATCGCGATCTCTTCCAGCGCCGCGTTGCCGGCCCGCTCGCCGAGGCCGTTGATGGTGCACTCCACCTGGCGCGCACCGTTGCGCACCGCCGCCAGCGAGTTGGCGACGGCCAGGCCCAGGTCGTTATGGCAATGCACGGAGAAGACGGCCTTGTCGGCATTGGGTATGCGCTCGCGAAGCTGCGCGATCAGGTTGCCGAACTGGTGCGGCACCGCATAGCCGACGGTATCGGGGATGTTCAGCGTGCGCGCGCCGGCGTCGATGACGGCCTCGAGCACGCGGCAAAGAAAATCGATCTCGGAGCGTCCCGCGTCCTCCGGTGAAAATTCGACGTCGTCGGTATATTGCCGGGCACGGCGCACCGCATGGACCGCTTGCTCGACGACTTGGTCCGGCGACATCCGCAACTTCTTCTCCATGTGAATCGGGGAGGTTGCGATGAAGGTGTGAATGCGCCCGGCATTGGCGTTGCGCAGTGCTTCGCCGGCGCGATCGATGTCCTTGTCCAGGGCCCTTGCCAAGCCGCAGACAATGCTGTCCTTGACCGCCTCGGCGACCGCCTTCACCGCGTCGAAGTCGCCGGGGCTCGCGATCGGAAAGCCGGCCTCGATGACATCCACGCGAAGCTTCTCGAGCGCCTTGGCGATGCGGACCTTTTCGTCTCGCGTCATCGAGGCACCGGGACTCTGCTCGCCGTCGCGCAGCGTGGTGTCGAAGATGATTAGGGGTTCTTTTGCGCTCATGCTCATTCTCGGCTGGCAATCTGTGGGGCCGCGGCGCACGACTCGGGCGGCGCGGCATCGTGGCTATTATCCGTCCCGATTGTCCATACTCGGCCGGCATTTGTCGCGTTGCGTTGTGACGCGCGTCGGCCTTTTGCGGGCGCCGCCCGTGCTAGATTCGACGTCGTTCCAATGGCCGCGGCGACCGGCGATGACCGACCTGCACGATCTCGACCTGATGCTGCGCTCGGAGACACCGATCCTGCTGATCGAGTCTCTGGAGGAGCAGCGCATCCTGGAACTATTCACCCGGCTCGCAGTGAAGCTCGGTGACCCGTTGTTCTCGTGGACGCTGACCGACGGTCTGCGGCGCGCCGAATACGCGGCGACCGCGCAGAAGCACCTGTCCGAGCCCCCCGAGGCGTTGCGCCACATCAAGGCAACCTCGCAGCCGGGCATCTACGTCCTGCTGGATTTCCACCCCTTTCTTGATCATCCGTTGCACGTGCGCCTGCTGAAGGAGATCGCACAGCAGTTCGGCGCAGTGCCTCGCCGACTGGTGCTGGTGAGCTATGCGCTGCAGACGCCCGCGGAGCTGAAGCATCTGAGCGCCCGGTTCAGCCTGCGCCTGCCGGACCGCAACCGCCTGCTGGCACTGATCCGCGAGGAAGCGCAGCAGTGGCAGCACGGCGCACCGAACCGAAGCTTTCGCGCCAATCGCGACGCCGTCGACCGGCTCTCGCGCAATCTGCTCGGCGTCACCGAGTCGGATGCGCGCCGGTTGATCCGCAACGCGATTCGCCACGACGGGGCGATTACGGACAGCGATGTCGTCGATGTCACCCGCGCCAAGCACGAGCTGCTGAGCCCGGAGGGCGCTGTCTCGTTCGAATACGATACGGCCAATTTCGGCGACGTGGCGGGGCTCGGCAACCTGAAGGGATGGATCGACCGCCGTCGCGGTGCGTTCCTCGACGCCGAGGCCGCGCACGACCGCCCGAAGGGCATCATGCTGCTCGGCGTGCAGGGCGGGGGCAAGAGCTTGGCCGCAAAGGCCGTCGCCGGGCGTCTCGGCGTGCCGCTGCTGCGGCTCGACTTCGGCGCGCTATACAACAAGTATATCGGCGAGACCGAGCGTAATCTGCGCGAGGCGCTGAAGACCGCCGACGTCATGGCCCCCTGCGTCCTTTGGCTGGACGAGATCGAAAAGGGGCTTGCCGTCGGCAGCGGCGACGAAGGACCCGCCCGGCGCATTATCGGCACGATGCTGACCTGGATGGCGGAGCGCAAGAGCCGCGTGTTCATCGTCGCGACCTCCAACGACATCAAGCAGCTGCCGCCGGAACTGGTGCGCAAGGGCCGGCTGGACGAGATCTTCTTCGTCGACTTGCCCGATGCCGAGGTGCGAGGGGAAATCTTCCGCATCCATTTGGCCAAGCGCGGCCTCGATCCGACGCGATACGACTTGGCGCGGCTCGCGGAAATCAGCGTCGGCTTCTCCGGCGCCGGGATCGAGCAGGCCGTGGTATCCGCGCTGTACGCCTCCGAAGCGGCCGACGGCGGTCCGACCACCGACACCATCGTCGCCGAGCTGGAAGGCACCCAACCCCTGTCGGTGGTCATGGACCGCCAAATCGGCGAGTTGCGCCATTGGGCGCAGGGACGCACTGTCCCGGCCTGAGCGCGACGCCTCTAGCGCGGGCGCCGGTGCGGCTGCAACTCCCCGATCGGGCTTTGGCTCGATTTCCCGGCCAGGCCGATGACGCGGCTCATCGTCTCGGATACGCCGGCACCGAGCCCGGGGCGCCGGACCGTGCTGCGCTGTCCCGTCCCGCGCTGCAGCGACAGTCCCTCGCGTCAATTACAATGAAAGTCCGGCGGGCGCCGCGGCCGACACATCCGGCTCCGCCGCCCAGGTCCAGAGCCGAGCCCACCCGATCCGAGATTCGCTATGGAATACAAGGACTACTACAAAATCCTCGGCGTCAGTCGCGATGCGAGTCAGGATGAGATCAAGCGCGCCTACCGCAAGCTCGCGCGCAAGTTTCACCCGGACGTCAGTAAGGAACCGGATGCCGAGGTCCGCTTCAAAGAGGTCAACGAGGCCAACGAGGTCCTGAAAGACCCGGAGAAGCGTGCGCAATACGACGCGCTCGGCAGCGGCTGGAGCGCCGGCGACGAGTTCCGCCCGCCGCCCGGTGCCGGCGCGCATCGCCGCGAGTACGACTTCTCGCCCGAGGATGCCGCCCGCTTCAGTGATTTCTTCTCCAGTATCTTCGGCGGAATGGGGGGCGGAATGGGGGGCGGAATGGGAGGCGGCATGGGAGGAAAATCCGGATTCCGCGGCGCGGGCATGGACGAGGGAATGTTTCGCCAGCGCGGTGCGGATCAGACCGCGCGCATTCAAATCTCGCTGGAAGATGCCTACCACGGTGCGTCGCGGCAGCTGAAGCTGGACGTGCCGGAGATCGATCGGGACGGGCGCGTCACCATGCGCACCCGCACACTGAAGGTCCGCATTCCCGCCGGTGTCGTCGAGGGGCAGCAGATCCGCTTGGCGGGGCAGGGCGGTCCCGGACGCGGCGGCGACAACGGAGACCTCTACCTTCAGATCGAGCTTCTTCCGCACCCGCTCTACCGGGCAGAGGGCCGGGATCTGCACCTGAATTTACCGGTTGCGCCTTGGGAGGCCGCCCTCGGCGCAACCGTGCCGGTGCCGACCCTCGGCGGCACGGTGACGCTGAAGATCCCGGCCGGCTCCCAAAGCACTCAGCGCCTGCGTCTGCGCGGACGCGGGCTGCCGGGAAAGACGCCGGGCGATGCTTACGTGCAGCTGCAGATCGTCAATCCGCCGGCCGACAGCGACGACGCCAAGGCCGCCTATCGCGAGCTCTCGCAGCGCTTCGACCACTTCAATCCACGCTCGAAGCTGGGAGTGTGACAGATGCCCACAAGCAACAACGGAATCGAAGGCGTGGTGTTGGACGAGCGCATGGCGGTCAGCATCACCGAAATGACCAGCGTCTGCGGCATCGAGGTCGAGGTCGTGCGAATGATGGTCAGCGAGGGTGTGCTGCATCCCCGCGGCGCAGCGCCCGAGCAATGGTCTTTCTCCGGTACCGAGGTGCAGCGAGCGCGCCGGGCGCTGCGGCTGCAGCGCGACCTCGAGCTGAACCTGGCCGGCGCCGCCCTGGCATTGGATCTGCTCGAGGAAATCGACAGACTGCGCAGCCGCGTGCGCTGCCTGGAGCAGCATCTCGGCAGCGTCCGCGACGCCGACGGCAGCTGATCCGCGGCGGATCCCGATCACGTCGGCTCGATGACCGGCTCCGCGTGCCGCGCCGCACCACAGGGTGCGCGCGGTCCGTGCTGCGCCGGCCGGCGGCCGGGGCTCCTTGCTCAGGCGGTCGCGGGCGGTGCGGCGCGATGCCAGTCGGTGGCCTGCTGCAGTCGGTGCGCGACGTTCAGCAGTTGCCCTTCACGGAAATAGTTGCCGATGATCTGCAGTCCGACGGGAAGACCGCGTGCCGGCGCCACCGGGATCGACAGGCCGGGCAGGCCGGCCAAGTTGGTCGCGATGGTGTAGATGTCGTTGAGGTACATCGCCACCGGGTCCGCCGTCTTGGCGCCGAGGGTGAAGGCGGTGCTCGGCGTCGTCGGTCCCATGATGACGTCCACTTGCTCGAAGGCGCGGCGGAAGTCGTCGCTGATCAGATGGCGGATCTGCTGGGCCTTCAAGTAGTAGGCGTCGTAGTAACCGGCAGAGAGGGCGTAGGTCCCGATCATGATGCGGCGCTTCACCTCGGCCCCGAAGCCCTCGGCGCGGCTGCGCTTGTACAGGTCTTCGAGATCCCGCGGCTCCTCGCAGCGGTGTCCGTAGCGCACGCCGTCGAAGCGGGCCAGGTTCGACGAGCATTCCGCGGGGGCGACGACGTAGTAGACCGGCACCGACAGCGGGCTGTTGGCGAGGCTGATTTGCTGCACGCTGGCGCCGAGGCGCTCGTATTCCTTGACGGCCGCCTCGACCGCTGCAGCCACCTCCGCATCCAGTCCCTCGCCGAAATACTCCTTCGGCAGTCCGATGCGCAGTCCCGCGATGTCGTCGTCGAGGGCGGCGCTGTAGTCGGGCACGGGCTCATCGGCGCTGGTGGAATCGCGCCGATCGAAGCCCGACATGGCCGTCATCACAGCGGCCGCGTCGGCCGCCGACCTGGCCATGACACCGGCCTGATCCAGGCTCGACGCGAATGCGATCATGCCCCAGCGCGAGCAGCGCCCATAGGTGGGCTTGATGCCGGTGATGCCGCAAAAGGCGGCGGGCTGACGGATCGAGCCGCCGGTATCGGTGCCGGTGGCGGCGGCGCACAACCGTGCCGCGACGGCGGCCGCGGAGCCGCCGGAGGAGCCGCCCGGCACCCGCGTCTCGTCCCAGGGATTGCGCACCGGGCCATACCAGCTGGTCTCGTTGGACGAGCCCATGGCGAACTCGTCCATGTTGGTCTTGCCGAGCATGACGCAGCCGGCCGCGGCCAGCTTTTCGACCACGGTTGCATCGTAGGGCGCGATGAAGGTATCGAGCATCCGCGAGCCGCAGCTCGTCTTGATGCCGTCGGTGCAGAAAATGTCCTTGTGGGCGATCGGAATGCCCGTCAGCGGACCGGCCTCGCCGGCGGCGAGCGCGCGGTCGGCCGCGCCCGCCGCGTCGAGCGCATGGTCCGCTGCCACCGTGATGAATGCGTTCAGCCCGGGGTCGACGGCGTCGATGCGCTGCAGATAGTGCTGCGTCAGCTCGCGGCTCGAGAACTGCTTCGCCCGCAGCCCCGCTGCAAGCTCGGCGATGGTCATATCATGCATGATGTCTGGATTCCGGAGGCGAATGTCGGCTGGTCGCGATACGCTCGCGGCGTCTGCGCAATGCGCGCTCGCGTGCGCGGCGATGTGCGCCGAGGCGGCGTCACTCGATGACTTTGGGCACCAGGTAGAGACCGTCTTCGGTCAGCGGCGCGATGCGCTGGAACCGCTCGCGCCGATTCGGCTCGTCGGCTTGATCCGGGCGCAGCCGCTGCGCCACGTGCAGCGGATGGGCCATCGGCTCCACCCCTGCCGTGTCGACGGCGCTCATTTGCTCCACCAAGTCGAGGATGCGGGTCAGCTCCGCGCTGTAGTGGTCGAGGTCTTGTGGCTCGACCGCGAGCCGGGCCAGGTGCGCGATATCGGCGACATCTTTGTTGTCGAGTGCCATCGGGAGCGATTCCTGCTGCTGCCTGCGTAAACGCCGAAAGCTACCATATCGCTCCGGCGAGCGGTAATGCCGCCTTGCCGTTCAGAGTCCGCATTGCTAGATTACCCGCCTCGTTTTCGAGGGCTTGCCGGCCGCTCGCGCCGCCGCCGACCCCGCTCGGCATCGCGCGGCACGCAGACGGTCATTGGCGCCGCAATAGGCGCCCGGTCCAGATGCTTTCCGGGTACCGGATCTCCGGCTGACAGCGCAATCGCGGGCTGCGAGGGCTCACCTGCGGATCGGGCCGGCGTGTGTGCGCCCGGTCGTGCCCGGCGGGCGGGGCTGGGTGGGTGGTCTCGGTGGCGTCCGCGCCACGCCCACCGGTGCTCGACAAGGCGGCCGATGCACTGCGCTCGGAGCCGCGCGGGCGGCGTGCAGGCGAGGTCGCACTCGAGTCCGGGACACGACGCGACGGGACAGGACGAATTTACGCTTTTGGGGTAAGACGCCGATGTTGCTCAGACGCCTGCGGGGGATGTTCTCGAACGATCTGTCGATCGATCTCGGGACCGCCAATACGCTCATTTACACGCGCGGTCAGGGCATCGTCCTGAACGAGCCGTCGGTCGTCGCCATCCGCCAGGAGGGCAGCAGCGGGCGCAAGTCGGTGGCCGCCGTCGGCGAAGAGGCGAAACTGATGCTGGGGCGCACGCCTCAGAACATCACCGCCATCCGGCCCATGAAGGACGGCGTCATCGCCGACTTCACGGTCACGGAAAAAATGCTGCAGTACTTCCTGCACAAGGTGCACGAGAGCCGCATCATGCGGCCCAGTCCGCGCGTGCTCGTGTGTGTGCCCTGCGGCTCGACCCAGGTCGAGCGCCGTGCCATCAAGGAATCGGCGGTGGGCGCGGGCGCCCGCGAAGTCTATTTGATCGACGAGCCCATGGCCGCGGCCATCGGCGCCGGGCTGCCGGTGGACGAGCCGCGCGGCTCGATGGTGCTCGATATCGGCGGCGGTACGTCGGAGGTCGCCGTGATCTCCCTGAACGGCATCGTGTTCTCCAACTCTGTGCGGGTCGGTGGCGACACCTTCGACGACGCCATCGTCAGCTACGTGCGGCGCAACTACGGTACCTTCATCGGCGAGGCGACGGCCGAGCGGATCAAGCACGCCATCGGCTCCGCGTTCCCGGGCAGCGAGGTGACCGAGATCGAGGTCAAGGGCCGCAATCTCGCCGAGGGCATGCCGCGCAGCTTCACGCTCAACAGCAACGAGATCCTCGAGGCGCTGCAGGAGCCGCTCATGGGCATCGTCATGGCCGTCAAACAGGCCCTGGAGCAGACGCCGCCCGAACTGGGCGCCGACGTCGCCGAGCGCGGCATCGTGCTGACCGGCGGCGGTGCGTTGCTGCGCGACATCGACCGCCTGGTGGCCGAGGAGACCGGGCTGCCGGTGGTGATTGCCGACGACCCGCTGACCTGCGTCGCCCGTGGCGGCGGCAAGGCGCTCGAGATGATCGACGAGCGCGGTATGGATCTTTTCGCCACCGAGTAGTCCCGCGTCGGGGCGACGCGGTTTTGCGTTCCGGTGCTGCGGGCTGGCGTTCGCACGCGCCGGTCTTGGCGGGCGCCGGCATTGACTGCCCGTGAGACCTCGCCGCCGCGCGGCGGCGCCTCGGCACCCCGCGCCGAGCTTCGGTTGCCATGAGCGGTTCGGCGCCCGCGCAAGCAGCACGGCGTACCGCGCGTCGGCCGCATGCCGCCGACCCGGTCGAGTGGTAAGGTGAGCCCCCATGAAGCCGCTGTTCGTCACCGGATCATCGCCCGCCCTGCGCTTGACCGTCGCTCTGCTGCTGTCGCTGACGCTGATCTTTGTCGACAGCCGTTACCGCCACCTCGACTTCGTCCGCTCGACGCTTTCCGTGGCGTTTTATCCGATTCACTATCTTGCGGCGCTGCCGCCCCGTCTTGCACGCGCCGTCGACGGCAGGCTCGCGAGTGAGGCGGATCTGCGCGAGCGCAATTCGCTGCTGGAGCGCGAGAACCTGGAGCTGAAGAGTCTGATGCAGACCCACCAGGCGCTGCAGGCGGAAAACCGGCGCCTGCGCGATCTGCTCGGCTCGTCGTTCAAGCTGCGCGATCGGGTCATGGTGGCCGAGCTACTGGAGGTCGATCTCGATCCGTACCGCCAGCAAGTGCTGGTGGACAAGGGTGCCTCGTCCGGCATCTTCGTCGGCCAGCCGGTGCTCGACGCCAACGCGGTGATGGGGCAGGTCATTCGCACCAGCCCGCTGACGGCGACGGTGCTGCTGATCACCGACGCCGCCCACTCGCTTCCGGTCCAGGTCAACCGCAACGGCCTGCGTACGGTGGCCTCCGGCAGCGGCCTCATCAACCGGCTGACGTTGCTGCACCTGGCCAAGAATGCGGACGTGCGTGTCGGCGATCTGCTGGTCACCTCCGGGCTCGGCGGCGTGTTCCCGCCGGGCTATCCGGTGGCGCGAATCACCGAGGTTCGCGACGATCCGGGCAGCCATTTCGCCAGCGTCATCGCGCAGCCGACGGCGCGCCTCGACCGCAGCCACGAGGTATTGCTGGTGTGGACGCTGCCGGCGCTGTCCCGCGCCGGAGAGCTCGATGAGCGTCCTCTCGACGCCGCTCCGCCGGCCGGCATGGACACTTCGCGATGACGGCCTCCGAGCGGCGGGGCACGGCTTTGATCCTGGCCAGTTTCGGTCTCGGGCTGCTGTTGACGCTGCTGCCGCTGCCTCACTGGGCCGCGGAGTACCGGCCGCAGTGGGTGACGCTGGTACTGATTTTCTGGGTGCTGAGCGTCCCGCGGCGGGTCGGTGTCTTCGCGGCATTCGCGGCCGGACTGGTGCTCGACGTGGTCACGGGTACGGTGCTCGGCCAGCATGCGCTGACGTTGTCGGTGGTCGGCTTCCTGGCGGTCGAGCTGCGCCAGCGGATACTGCCTTTTCCGGCCTGGCAGCAGGCCCTGTCGGTCTGGGTGCTGTTGTTGGTGGAGCGACTGTTGTCGCTATGGATCCTCGGCGCGACCGGGCAACCGACGCCGTCCCTCGACTACTGGGTGCCGACCGTGATCGGCATGCTGCTATGGCCTTGGCTGCTCGCGTCGCTGGAGTCGCTGCGCGAGCGCTTCGGTCCGGCCTGAGAAGCAACCATGCCCCTTGATCTTGGATTTCAGGACAATCGCGGCGAAAACGCACTGTTCGGACGCCGCGTGCTGCTGTTGGTCTTGTTGGTCGTCATTTGCCTGTCCCTATTGGTGGTGCGGTTGGCGAAGCTGCAGATCGCCCGGCACGAGCATTACTCGACGCTATCGGAAGACAACCGCATCAAGATTCAGCCGCTGCCGCCGAGCCGCGGCCTGATCTACGACGCCAACGCTGTCCTGCTCGCGGACAACCTGCCGTCCTATGCATTGGAGATAACGCCCGAGAAGGTGGACGATCTCGATGCCACCATCGACGCGTTGGCGCGTATCGTCGCCATCGAAGACCATGACCGCGAGCGTTTCGCGCGCATGCTGCCCAAGCGCCGGCGCTTCGAGGGTGTGCCGATCCGCCTGAACCTCGACGAGGTGGAGCGCGCGCGCATTGCCGTGCACGGACACCGGTTTTCCGGCGTCGACATCCAAGTCGAACTGCTGCGCCATTATCCGCACGGGCGCGCGACGGCCCACGTGTTGGGCTACGTCGGCCGCATCAACGAAGAGGAGATGGCCCGCATCGACGTCTCCGACTACACCGGCACCACCCATATCGGGAAATTGGGCGTCGAGAAGGCACACGAGGAGTGGCTGCATGGCCACGTGGGTTACGAGCACGCGGTCGTCAACGCCCGCGGCCGGGTCTTGGAACGCCGCGAGGAAAAAGCGCCGGTGCCGGGGCGTGACCTGCACCTGTTCCTGGATATCGACCTGCAGAAGGATGCGATCGCCGCACTCGGGGATTATCGGGGCGCGCTGGTCGCGATGGATCCGCAGACGGGCGGTGTGCTGGCGCTGGCGAGCACGCCCACGTACGATCCGAACCCGTTTGTCGGCGGTATCGGGCATGCGCAATACGCGGCGCTGCGCGACGACATCGACATTCCCCTCTACAACCGCGCCATTCGCGGTCAGTATCCGCCCGGCTCCACGATCAAGCAATTCGTTGCACTCGGCGGCCTTTCGCTCGGCGCCGTCAGCCGCTTCGAGGGTAAGTACTGCGGCGGTTACTACCAGCTACCGGGTCATACGCACCGCTACCGGTGCTGGCGGCGCGGCGGCCACGGTACGCTGGCGATGGAAGGCGCCATCGTGCAGTCCTGCGATGTGTATTTTTACCGTCTCGCCAATGAATTGGGCATCGAGCGCATGACCGGTTTTCTGGCCGAGTTCGGCTTTGGCGAGCGGACCGGGGCCGATATCTCCGGCGAGCTCGGCGGGTTGCTGCCGTCGCCTGCCTGGAAGGAACGGGTACGCAACCAGATCTGGTATCCGGGCGAGACGCTGATCGTCGGTATCGGGCAAGGATCGTTTCTGGCCACACCGCTGCAGTTGGCGGCGGCAACGGCGGCAACGGCCAACCGCGGCGTGTATATCGTGCCGCGGATGGTGCAGGCGACCCGCGCCGGCGTGGGCAAGCCGCTGGTGCCCACGGAGCCGGTCACGCGCCGCATCGGCGTTGATGATCCGGCACAATGGCAGGCCATCGTCGACGCGATGACCGAGGTCGTAGAAGGCCGCCGCGGCACGGCCAAGCGCATTTTGAGCGACGATTACCGGATCGCGGGCAAGACCGGCACCTCGCAGGTGTTTACGGTGGGCCAGAACGAGACCTACAACGAGGCGGAGGTGGCGGAGCGCATGCGCGACCATGCCCTGTTCGTCGCCTTCGCGCCGGTAGAGTCGCCGCGTATCGCCGTTGCCGTTATTGTCGAGAACGGCGGTCACGGAGGCTCGGTCGCGGCACCGATCGCCCGCGCCGTGATGGACAGCTACCTACTCGGAAAACGTGTCACGCTCGAGCGCAACGGCGCGGGCGACAATGAGGTCGGCCTTGATCCCGAAGCCGACGCTGTAACCGATCCCGATCCCGATCCCGATCCCGATCCCGATCCCGATCCCGATGCGGAGGCGAACGGTGCCGGCTGACTCGGTGCCCGCGCGTTCGCAGGTAACGGCGTCTCGACCGGCGGTGCAACGCCCGGGGGGACTGCCGGCGTGAAAGGTATCCTGCTGCACGGCGAGCGTGACGGAGAGTCTCGGGGGCTGATGGCACGAGCGCACATCGACCCGCTGCTTCTGGTCGGTCTGCTCGTGCTCTGCGGCATCGGGCTCGCCGTTTTGTTCAGCGCCTCGGACCAGTCGGCCGGGCAGGTGCAGCGCCAAGTCATCCGCCTGGTGCTCGCATTCGGCGTCATGTTTGCGGTTGCACAGGTGCCCCCGACCGTGTTGCGGCGCTGGTCCCTGCCGCTGTTCGCGGTGGGCGTGCTGCTGCTGGTGGCGGTGTTGCTGTTCGGCGACATCGGCAAGGGCGCGCAGCGCTGGCTGGATCTCGGCTTCGTGCGCTTTCAGCCGTCCGAGTTGCTGAAGCTGGCCGTGCCGATGATGCTGGCCTGGTTTCTGTCCGGCTACTCGCTGCCGCCGAGCGCGCTGCGGGTTTTCTTCGCGGCGCTGCTGATCGCCCTGCCGGTGCTGCTCATCGCCGAGCAGCCGGACCTCGGTACCTCGCTGCTGGTGGCGAGTGCCGGCGCGATGGTGCTGTTTTTGGCCGGCATGAGCTGGGGGCTGATTGCGCTGCTGGGTCTTTTGGCGGCGGCCGCGGCGCCCGTGGTCTGGCACCTGATGCACGACTACCAGCGCCAGCGCGTGCTGACCTTCCTCGATCCGACCTCCGACCCGCTCGGCGCCGGCTATCACACCATTCAGTCGCAGATCGCCATCGGCTCCGGCGGCCTCTACGGCAAGGGCTGGCTGCGGGGCACGCAGTCTCATCTGGAATTTCTCCCCGAGCGCTCGACGGACTTCATTTTCGCCGTCATCGGCGAGGAGCTCGGCCTGCTCGGCATTCTGTTGCTGCTGGTCGTCTATCTCTGGATCATCCTGCGCGGGCTGTATATCGCCGCCCACGCAAAAGACAGTTACGGGCGCCTGTTGGCCGGCTCGCTGACCATGGTGTTCTTCGTCTACCTGTTCGTGAACACGGGCATGGTCGTCGGGCTGCTGCCGGTGGTGGGCGTCCCGCTGCCGCTGGTCAGCTACGGCGGCACGTCGCTGGTCACCATCATGGCCGGCTTCGGCATCGTCATGTCGATCCACACGCATCGGAAAATACTGTAAGTTTAGAGGGTTCTGCCTTATACTGCAGGTATTGCTTTAGGCGTGCGGGGCCGCTACTTTGGCGCCCATGAATACAATCTTGCGCTTTCGGATGCTTGCCGTCGCCGGCCTTCTCGCGGTTCCGGCCGCCACCGTCGCCGCCGAGCCCCTATCCTACGTAGACGGCGCCCGCGCGTTCGCTGCCGAGATGGCCGGCAAGCACGGCTTTGCCGAGACCGATGTCGCCGCGCTGCTGGCGGAGGCCCGCTACAGCCAATCCATCGTCGACGCGATGAACCGCCCCTACGAGGCCAAGCCTTGGCGGGACTACCGCAAGCTGTTCCTGACCCCCGAGCGGATCGCCGGCGGCGTCGCGTTCCTGAGCGAGAACGCCGCGCTGCTGAAGAAGGCCGAGGCGGCCTACGGCGTTCCGGCCGAAGTCATCGCCGCCATTATCGGCATCGAGACCAACTACGGCAGCAATCTCGGCAGCCACCGTGTGATCGATGCGCTGAGCACGCTCGGATTCTCCTACCCGCGGCGCGCCGGTTTCTTCCGCAAAGAGCTCGAAGAATTCCTGCTGCTGACGCGCGACGAGGACGTCGATGCCCGCACCGTGGTGGGCTCCTATGCCGGCGCCGTCGGCAAGCCGCAGTTCATTCCCTCCAGCTATCGTGCTTATGCCATCGATTTCGATGCCGACGGTCGCCGCGACCTCTGGAACAGCAATGCCGACGTGGTGGGTAGCGTGGCCAATTACTTGTCGCGCCACGGCTGGCGCCGGGGTGAGCCCGTCGCGCTGGCGGCGCGTCTCGCCGCCGGCAAGCCGGCGGGCGTGACCATCGCCGAGAAGCGTCCGCTTGCCCCGGAGGCAAAGCTCGCAACGCTCGCCGCGGCGGGTGTCGAGCCGGTGGCGGATGCGGGTACTCCGATACCGGATAGCGACGCCCGTGTCGTGCTGATCGAACTGGATGGAGAAGGCCCCGAATACTGGCTCGGCTTCGGCAATTTCTATGCGATCACGCGTTATAACCACAGCAACCTCTACGCCATGGCTGTTCACCAGCTGAGCCAAGAGATCGCGCGCCGCTAGCGCGCCACGGGGGATGACATGCTTGCCTCGATTCGATTCGGCGGCGCGGCGCCCGCCGCCGCGTTGCGCGCCCGCAATGGCTTGCTGCCGGCGCTGCCCTCCGCTGCACTGGCTGCTCTGCTGATCGTAGGCTGCGCCGGTCCGCAGAAGAAGAACGAGGCGGACTTCGGCGGGCCGCCGGATCCGGTGCCGAAGGTCGAGCCGAAGGCCAAATACGGCAATATGGAAAGCTATGTGGTCTTCGGGCAGCGTTACTATCCCAAGCCCACCAGCCGGGATCACGTCGAGCGCGGAATCGCGTCCTGGTACGGGCCGAAGTTCCACGGCCGCAAGACTTCCAGCGGCGAGATCTACGACATGCACCAGATGACGGCGGCGCATAAGACGCTGCCGTTGCCCACCTATGCCCGCGTCACGAACTTGGAAAACGGCCGCAGTGCGGTGGTGCGCATCAACGACCGCGGCCCCTTCGTCGGTGACAGGGTCATCGACCTGTCGCTTGCCGCCGCCGAAAAGCTCGATGTGGTGAAAAACGGCACCGCGGAGGTCGAGGTCGTCTCCATCGATCCGCGCGACCACGGCGGCAAGGTGCCGCGGCGCCATCGCGTGGCATCGGCCGCGCCCGTGTCCGCGCCCGCCGCTGCGCCGAAGCATGCGGCCGCGGCCTCGGCCGATCACGACCCGTTCGGCGAACTGCGGGCACGGCCGGCCGGTGCGGAGCCGGTGGTTACGGCTCGCGTCGCGTCTCCTGAACTGGCCGCCGCCGGCGGTGCATCGACTGCAGTCCCGTCGTTTGCAACGCCGCCGTCGGCGACTGCTGCGAGGGTAGTCGGCGTCGAAGGCGCGCCGGGCGCGCTCGGGCCGAGCAGTTCCTTCCCGGCTGCCCAACCGGCGGTGGCCGCCGGCGATTCCGGGCCGCTATATCTGCAGGTCGGCGCCTTCGGCACCAGGGACAACGCCGAGCAGTTGCGCGGCCAGTTGCTGGGGTTGCTGCAGGATCCGGGCGTGCAGGTCAGCGAGCCGGCCGGCGCAACCGGCGATGCGCAGCCGGGCCTATATCGCGTTCGCATCGGACCGGTGGCGACACAGGCGGACGCCAGCGATCTCACCCGTAAGCTCGACGCACTCGGCATCGGCCGCCCGATTCTGGTCGCGGCGGAGTGACGCCGAGGCGCCGACGCCGCGTGCGGCTCGCGCTTCTCCCGTCCCGTGCCGTCTCGCCGGCCGGTCGCGCGGATGCCCGGCCGTCAGCCAACCCTTGGCGGTCATCGTCCGCGGCCCGTTTCGGGCCGGGCGTTCTGGGTTAAAATGCCGGATACGGTCCCGCTCGGGACGACCAGCCTGCGCCCACTTTGCATGTCCATGATGCTTCCGCTGCACCTCCTGCTGTCAGTCTCTTTGCTCGCCTGCTCGCTCGTGGTCCAGGCTCAGGAGGTGCCGATCCCGGACCCGCCGCAGATCGGCGCCCGCGGCTACCTGCTGATCGACCACGACAGCGGCCGCATCCTGGCCGAAAGCAATGCCGACGAACCTCTGGAGCCGGCCAGCCTGACCAAAATCATGACGGTCTACGTAGCCTTGCGTGAACTGGCGGAGGGCAATATTTCCCTGGACGATCAGGTCCTGATCAGCGAGAAGGCATGGCGCACCGGCGGCTCGAAGATGTTTATCGAGGTGGGTGATCGGGTCTCGCTCGAGGCGCTGCTGAAGGGCGTCATCGTGCAGTCGGGCAACGATGCGAGCGTCGCCGTGGCAGAGCATGTGGCCGGGGCCGAGTCGTCGTTCGCGGGGCTGATGAACAGCCATGCGCAGCGCCTGGGCATGCGCAACAGCAACTTCCTCAACTCCACCGGCCTGCCGCATCCGGATCACACCGTGACGGCGCGCGACATCGCCACGCTGACGTCCGCGGTTATCCGCGAGTTTCCCGAATACTATGCCTGGTATTCGATTCCCGAATACACCTACAACGGAATCACGCAGTCCAACCGCAACCGGTTGCTGCGCCAAGACCCAAGCGTCGACGGCGTCAAAACGGGACATACCGAGGCCGCCGGCTACTGCCTGGTGGCGTCGGCCGTGCGCGATGGCCAGCGCTTGACGTCGGTGGTCATGGGCACCGCCAGCGAGTCGGCCCGCGCACGCGAAAGCCAGGCCCTGTTGAACTATGGCTATCGTTTCTTCGAGACGCACAATGCCTTCGCCGGCGGCAAGCCGGTCGAGGTCTTGCGCATATGGGCCGGCGATACCACCGAGCTGCCCGTGGGGCCGGTGCGCGACCTTTACGTCACGATCCCGCGCGGCAAATACGCCGAGCTGTCGGCCCGGCTCGAGCCCGCCGGCACCATCAACGCACCGGTCACCTGGGGCGACACTGTCGGCGAGATCGTCTTCTCGCTCGGCGAGACGGACATCAAGCGCGAGCCGGCGGCTGCCCTCGCGGATGTCGGCGAGGGTGGATTCATGCGCCGCGCCGTCGACTCGGTGCTGCGCCTGTTCTGACCGCGGGCCGCATGATGGCCGAGATCTACCTCAACGGAGCCTATGTCGCCGCCGAGCAGGCAACAGTCTCGGTCATGGACCGGGGCTTTTTGTTCGCCGACGGCGTCTACGAAGTGATCCCGTGCTACGGCGGCCGTCCGCTCGGCGTCGATCGACATCTGGAGCGGCTCGGCCGCAGCCTCGCCGGCATCGGCATGCGCGATCCGCTGGGCCGCGACGCCTGGCAGGCGGTGTTTGCGCGGTTGCTCGCGGCCGCGCCGGATACCGACCAAGCCATTTATCTGCAGATCACCCGCGGCGCCGCCCCCGTGCGCGACCATCGCTTTCCGGCGGCAAGTACCCCCACCGTCGTCGCCATGAGCAAGCCGCTGCCGCCCCGCGCGCCGTCCATTGCCGAGCACGGTGTCCGCGCCATCCTGTGCGAGGATATCCGCTGGAGCCGCTGCGACATCAAGGCCATCGGCTTGCTGGCCGCGGTCCTGCTGCGCCAGCAGGCGGCGGAAGCGGGGGCCGAGGAGGCGATCCTGTATCGCGACGGGCAGGTGACCGAGGGCTCTACCAGCAATGTATTCGTCGTCGCGGGGGATTGCGTGATGACGCCCCCGACGAGCCCTCGGCTACTCTCGGGCATCACCCGCGATTTGCTTGCGGAACTGCTCCGGGCGGCCGGCATCGAATGCATGGAGCAGGCCGTGTCGGTCCCGGTGCTGCAACAGGCCGACGAGGTCTGGATCACCAGTTCCACGCGCGAAGTGGCGCCGGTGACAGCCATCGGCGGGCAGCCGGTCGGCACGGGTGTGCCGGGACCGCTTTGGCGCGAGGCGGACCGCCTTTATCAAGACTACAAGATGCGGCTTCGGAGCGGGCATGTCTGATTCTGACGGTCAATCCAACAACGATGAGACGCTGCTCGAATTTCCGTGCAGATTCCCGATCAAGGCCATGGGGCGTGCAGGCACGCGGGTCGAGGCCGTGGTGGTCGACATTGTCCGCCGCCATGCCCCGGGGTTCCACGCGGAGGCCATCACGACGCGGGCGAGCAGCGGAGGCAAGTGGCTCGCTGTCACGATCATCATCGACGCCACCAGCAAGCGGCAGCTCGACGCGATCTACCGAGAGCTGACTGCCCACGAATTGGTCGTCTACGCGCTCTGAGTGCGGCGCTCCGCTCGGCGGGCGGGTCACGGCGCGCCGATGCGAATCCCGGCCCGGGCCACCCGAACAGAGTCTCCGAGGGATCCCGACCATGTCCCGTTCAACCCTCACCGTGCGTCGCCTCGGCCTGCGCGATTACCGGGCCACCTGGTCGGCCATGCGGCGGCTCACCGATCTCCGCGATGCCGACAGCGACGACGAGCTCTGGCTGCTGCAGCATCCGCGCATCTTCACCCTCGGCCAGGCGGGCCGCCCGGAGCATCTGCTGGCACCTGGCGAGATCCCGGTGCTGCAGACCGACCGCGGGGGCCAGGTCACTTACCATGGGCCGGGGCAACTGGTCGCTTACCTGATGCTCGATCTGCGCCGCGCGGGCATCGGCGTGAAGCGCCTCGTGAACCTGCTGGAGAGCTCGGTCATCGCCCTGCTGGCGGACCGCGGCATCGAATCCGCGGCCCGTGCGGATGCGCCCGGGGTATATGTAGACGGGGCGAAGATCGCCGCAGTCGGCCTGCGCGTGCGTCGCGGCTGCAGTTACCACGGAATCGCGCTGAACCTGGATCTGGACCTGGAGCCGTTCGGGCGCATCAACCCCTGCGGCTACAGCGGGCTCGCCGTCACCCGGCTCGCGGATCTGGTGCCGCTGCCGCCGGCCGATCGAATCGAGTGGCGGCTTGCCGCACTGATCGCCGAAGCGCTCGGCCGTGAGCCGATCGAAGGCGCGGCCGAGATCGACGGCGCGGCGCCGGGCGTCTGAACACCGGTCGGTCGCGCCAGTCCGCGTGCCGCAGCGCCGGTGATGGCGCCACTGATCCTGCTTCGGTCGCCTCCCCGTATCGGCTACAGTAATCCAGCCCTTTTGATTTCGGTGTATTGGTCGACCAGCGCCACCGGCAACTGGCTCGGCAGCAAGTCCAGCACCCGGACACCCAGGTGCTGCAGACGCTCCTGCCGGCGCCGTCGCTCGGCCAGGTAGGCCTCGACGCCGAGAAAGCGCTGCGCCGACACGACATCGGTAACCGGCGAGTCGGCGACGTCGTCGAGTATCGACTCCCGCAAGTCCGCAACCACCACCAGATGGCGTCGGCACAGCATATCGACGGCGCGCTCGAGATCCTCGTCATCCTCGTCGCGGCTGTTGGTGACGATGACGATCATGGCGCGCCGTGGCTGGCACTGCAGCACGTCGGCGGCGGCCGAGATCGGGTCTGCTGCGTCCAAGCCCGCCTCGAGGTCGAAGACCGCTTCTGCAAGCCTAGCCGGTGTTCCAGCCTCCTTTTGCGGCGCAAAGCGGCGGCGCACTCCGCCGTAGGTCATTAGCCCGATGGCATCTCCCTGGCGGACCGCGACCCGGGACAACAGCAGCAGTGCATTCAGGGCCTCGTCCAGATGGCCGCGTCCGCGGCTGTCCACATGCCGCATGCGGCGGCTGCAATCGAGCAGGAACAATAGGCGCTGGTCGCGCTCGTCTTCATACTCGCGGGCGATGGGCCGGCGCACGCGGGCCGTCGCCTTCCAGTCGATCTGGCGCAGCGTGTCGCCGCGTCGGTAGTCGCGCAGCTGGTGCAACTCGCTGCCGCTGCCGCGGCGCGGATGGCGCCGGATGCCGAACTGCGCCAGCCGGTCGCTGTCGGCGAGCAACGGATAGCCTTCGGCGGCTCCGAGTCGCGGATACACCTTGATGCTGTCGGCGGCTTCGCCGCGGCGGCGCCGGCTCCAGAGTCCGAGCGGCGAATGCAGTCGCAGGTCGCAGCCGGCGAAACGGAACCGGCCGCGGCGCGGGGCGCACACTTCATAGCGCAGCGCCGTGCGGGTGCGCGGCGCGAGTGTCAGCGTCCGTGGTTGGCCGCGGACGGCGAAGTCGCCCGGGTGCAGATCGTGGCAGTCGAGGCGCAGCGCTCGCCCGTGCGGGTGCGAGAGCGTCAGCTCCACCGGTTGCCAGAGTGCCTGCGGCAGCATCGCCCCGATCTTACGGTGCACCGAGGGCGTGCGACTGCGCAGCAGCAGCACCACGTCACCGGCCGCGATGCCCGCCAGCAGCGCGGCGGCACCGAGCCACCACGGCGACAGCGCCGGGAGCCAGGCCGCCGCCAGCCCCAACCCGGTCCAGCCGGCGAGCGCCGCAAGCAGTGGGCGGCGAGGTCTCACCGCGGGTGCTCAAACACGCGGCGCCGGGACGTCGGCCAGCAGCCCGGCCAACAGTTGGTCGGGATCGAAGCCCTCGATCTCGACATCGGCGGTTGGCTTGATCCGGTGGCGCAGCACGGCGGCCGCGACGCGCTTGACATCGTCCGGTATCACGTAGCCGTTGCCGGCGAGCAGCGCATGCCCGCGCGCGGCACGGATCAGCGCGATGCCCGCCCGCGGTCCGGCGCCGTGCTCGATGCCGGGCCAGTCGCGCGTCGCGCGCACCAGGCGCACCGCATAGTCGAGCACGCTGTCGTCGACGGTGAGTGCGGCGGCAGCGGTCTGGATAGCGAGCAGATCGTCGGGTCCCATGATCGGCTGCACCCGGCTCAGGTCAAGCCGGTCGCCGACCGCCCCGGCTGTGATCTGGCGCACGATTGCGGATTCCTCCGCGCCGTCCGGATAGCCCATGACCGACTTGATCAGAAAACGATCGAGTTGCGCGCGGGGCAGCGGATAGGTGCCCTCGTGCTCGATCGGGTTTTGAGTCGCGAGCACGAGAAACGGAGGCTCGAGCGCCAGCGCCTCGCCTTCGATGGTGACCTGCTGCTCCTGCATGGCCTCGAGCATGGCCGACTGCGTCTTGGCCGGCGCCCGGTTGATCTCGTCGCCGAGCAAGATGTTGCAGAAGATCGGTCCGCGGCGAATATGAAACTGCTCGCTGCGCAGGTCGAAGACCGCGTGACCGGTGACGTCGCCGGGCATCAGGTCGGGTGTGAACTGGATGCGGGCGTAGTGTCCGCCCACGGCCTTTGCCATTGCCCGGACCAGCAGCGTCTTGCCGACGCCGGGCAGGCCTTCGAGCAGCACATGCCCCGCCGCCGCTGCCGCCGCTATCAGCTCTCGGATGACCTGCCCCTGTCCGAGCACTGCGCCGGCAATCTGTCGTTCCAGCGCCTGCAACCGCGCGGCGGCGGCTTCGATGATGTCCGGGGACGGCGGCGGTGGGCTGGTCATGGATCGGGCTCCGGTCGGGGCACCGCCGGGGTGGCGGGCAGTCGGGATAAGCCGCGCCGTCAGCGCGGGCGACGCAATTGCTGGAGTATCCGCGCGCGGGCAAGGAGATCCTGCTCGCGGCGGGCCGGGGCGGCGCCGAGCGCGGCGGCGACGTCTTCCGGCGGCAGGCCGGCGCGCTCTGCGATCCATGCCGCCCGCGCGGGCGGATCGCGTGTCGCCAGCGCGGGATGACGGACGATCCAGGCGTGCTCGATACGCCGGCGGGCAGCGGCAAGCTGGTCCGGGCCGCCGCCGAGCCGCCAAATCAGGGCCGGGGCGGCCTGCAAATGCACGAGCAAATCCCGCCGGCCGCGTGCCGGCGAAGGCAGCAGCGGCCCCAAGCGCCCGCCCATGTGCCAGAGCAGTGCCGCGAGCAGTACCGCCGAGGCGATCATGGCCTCCGGAGCCGCGCGGTACAGCAGCACGGGCAGCGACGGCAGGGCTTGGTCGTGGAGCAGCCGGACCTGCTCCGCATCGGCCACCAGTCGGCCCAGGAACAGCGCGTGGTCGTGCTCGGCGATCGCCTCGTTGGTGAGGAAAATGAGATCGCTCGTCACCGTCAGCAGGCCTTCGCCGATGCGGTACTGCAGGAGGCGCGGGCGGCCGTCGGCGAGCACGGCGGTGACCTGTCTCTCATCCCGGGCGCGCAGCGACCACCGGGCCAGAAAAGCCACGCGCATCGGGCGCGCCAGCCCCGCGCTTTCGATCTCGGCGATCACCCGGCTGCCCGCGGGGAGAGAGGTGTCAACGGCCAGCGTGATGCCGAGCCCGGCCAGAAAATCATCGCGGCGGGCGGCTTCGTCGCCTTCGTCGGTGCGCATCGCCTCGACCACCAGGTGTCCGCCGCGCTGCAGCCAATCGGTGAGCGCGGCTTGCCGCGCGGCGTTCAGCGGCCCCGGGCCTCGGACGATCAGCGCCTGTGTCGGAGGCGGCAGCGCCAGCAGCAACTCGCGGCCGGCACGGCCGCGGGCGTCGACGCCGATCCGCTGCAGGTAGCGCTCCGCCGCGAGGAAGGCGTTGCGTCTGGCTGCGGGGGAGGGACCCGTCTCGATATGCTGCACACGGCGCTCGAAGTTGTTGTCGAGCCAGAGCCAGCCGCGCCAGGCGAAGAGCACGGCGAGCGCGGCTGCGAGCAGCCACCAGGGGCTGAGCCCGAGCACCTTCATGCCGCCGGCCCTTTCGACAGTACAACCGGTTCCTGCGGGAGTGTCGTGGCGGTGGCGATGAGTGCTTCGACGGCGGTGCGCTCCACCGGGGCGTGCGCGTAAGCCACCGCCTGGCGGAGCGCGACGACGCGTGCGAGCCAGTCATGCTCCGCGGGCTGCGCCAGCGCCGCGGCGGCTGCCAGGCATTCGGCTTCGGTGGCGGACGGGCGCAGCGGCAGGCCGGCAGCGTGGAGGGACTCGATCCGGGTCCGGTACATCAGGGCCAGCGCGCCGCGGGTATCGCCCGCGGCGAGCAGCCGCGCCGCCGCGGCGGGCATCGGCTCGCAATGCGATTGCGGCGGCGACGTCACCGTCCTGGTCGGCGTCTCGGTGCAGAGGCCGGCACCGGAGCGCTTGCCGCGGCCGAGCCGCGGCAGCGCGGCTCGGCCTTGCCGGAGTCCTTGCAGCAGGATCAGCATCACCGCGGCGGCACCGGCCGCGAGGGACCATTTGAGTGCGGTGGCAATGGCGACGATCCAGTCCGAGGGAAGCCGCGGCGGCGCCGTGTCGTCGGGCTGCTCCCCGTCCTCGTTGTCGCCGCCGACATAGACCCAAACGCTCTCGGTCCGCGTGGCGCCGAAGTCACCGTGTGCCAGTACTTCGGTGATGATCGCACGCGCCTCGTCCGGGGCGGTCGGGTCGGTCGGGGCGCCGCCGTCGGCAGATGCCGTATCGCCGCTTGCGCCGAGTCCGATCGCGCAGGCGAGTACCAAGACCGGCGTCCGCGAGCCGCGTGCCGCGCGACGCGGTGCTGTCGGCGCGGCACGCTCCGCGGATGCGACGCGGCGGAACACGAGCTCCAGATCCCAGGCCTCCAACTCGGTACGCCGTCCGAGATAGAGCGCAAAGCCCGCCGCGACATAAAACGGTGCGATGACGGACATCGCGAGCAGCATGACGGCGATTCCCAGCCAAACGCCCGGCGCCTCTCCGGCGTCGGGACCGAACTGCTCGAGCAGCAGTTCTCCGGCATCGAATCCCGGAAGGGCTCCGGGAATCAGCAGCACGAGCGTCAGCGGAGCGCCGATCCAAAGCACCGCTTCCAAGTGTGCGCAGATCAGCGTCAGCCAGCTGGCCAGGCCCTGTCCTTCGAGGACCGCCAGGCGCCGGCGCCTGGCGCTGCCGTGCAGGTTCTCCAGCAGCGTGGCCGGCATGCTCAGGCAGCGGGTAAATCCGATGCGTCGCCACAGGATCTGAGGCCAGAGACGCCGCGGGAAGGCGCGGCCGAACTGCTCGAGGGCTCGGCTCGGCGACAAGCACTCGCCGAACAGCGCGCGGCTGAGCCAGAACAGAAGCGTCGCCTCGAACATCGGCTTCAGCCACCAGATCAGCAGCAGCCACAGAAAAGCGTGGTCGTGCAGCCAGATCAGCGCGGCGATGCCGGTCGGTGCCGCGGTGATCCACCAGAGAGCCCATAGGGGCAAGAACCATCGGCGCGCCAGCGCGAAGCCCAGGTCGATGCTCTCCCAACCGGTGCGCGGGCGCAGTTTGGCCGCGATCCGCTCAAGCTCCATCCGCTGCCTCTCGCCCGGCAAGTGTCAGGTAGGCACCCAGCAGCAGCCAACCGGTGAATCCTACGGCGTACTTGACGGCCGGCGCCGGCGCCGGGCTCGACGACCAGAAGGCCTCGACTGCCGCCGCCAGCAGCAGCAGGCACATGGCGCCGACGATCAATGGCAGGGCCTCGGCCGCGTTCGCCCGCAGGGCCGCCGCGCGTGTGCGCCGGCCCGGCGCCAGCAGCGCCTTCGCGAGCAGCAGGCCCGCGCTGCCGGCAACGGCAATGGCTGTCAACTCCAGGCTGCTGTGGCCGCTGACGAAAGACCAAAACGGCTCGCCGTAGCCGAGCTGCGTCAAGTGTCCCGCGGCGGCGCCGGTGACCAAGCCGTTGAAGCCCAGGATGAAGACCGATCCCACCCCGAACAGTAAGCCGAGCGCAAAGGTGCGAAAGGCGATACCCACATTGTTGCGCACGTAGTAGCCGAACATCATCATATCGCCGTCGGCCTGGCGTTGCGCCGGGCGGCCGAGCTTGCGGTTGGTCGGGTCGTACATGGACTCCAGCGACGCGATGTCGTCGGCGTCGAGTAAGCTGTGGATCAGCGTGCCGTCGGCGGCGCACGCGAGCCCCATGACCGTCATCGGGCCGAAGAACAGCGCGCAGGCGAGCCAGAACAGCGCGGCGTTGCGGCGCAGCGCGCGCGGGAAGCCGGTGGCCAGAAATGCGAATACCCGGCGCGGCCAGCGCGGCCGCGGCCGGTACAACAGCCGGTATCCGGCCTCCGCGAGCAGTTGCAGGTCCGACACCAGGCCCGGACTGTAGCCGCGGCTGCGCGCCAGCGCGCAATGACCGCTGACAACGCGCAGCAGACGCGGCAGCTCGGCGGCGGCGGCACCGGCCATCGGTGCGGTACCTCGATCGAGCACCCGGAGCAGTGTCCGAAGGCGCTGCCACTGGGCCGCGTGGGCCTGCTCGAATTGCTGTTGCTTCATCGCCCGCGCGCCGCCCAGTTGGCCATGCCGAGCACCTGTTCGAGCGCCGCCCCGCCGCCGGCGTGCGGATCATCGGCGATCAGTTCCGCGAGCTCGGCGCTGCGTTGCGGGCCGAGCCGGTTGCTGCGCTCCGCGAAATCGAGGATCGCCCGCTGCGTCTCGGCGTCCAGCGGCCGCGGTGGTCTGCGCGGCGGACGTTGCGGGATGGACGCTCGGCGTGGCGGCGGGTCTGCGTAGACGACGAGGGTGCCGGCCGCGAGGTCGCCGAGGCGACGAAAGTCCCGATCGATCAGCGTGCATACCAGACCAGCCGCATAAAACAGCGGCAGGAAGTCCACAACCCGCAGCAAGTTGCGCAGCAGCGAGGCGGGGCCCGCGACCGGGGTGGCGTCGTCGTGGACGACACGCAGCCCCAAGGCAAGCTTGCCGGGCGTCGCGCCCCTGCTGATCTCGAACAGCACCGGATAGAGCCATTCGATTGCGAACAGCATCAACAGCAGCAGACCCAAGCCGAGCTCGCTGGCCGCGATCAAAGGCGTCAGCAGCAGATAGGCCCCGAGTCTGAGTAGCGCATCGAGGGCGAAGGCCGCGGCCCGGGGTACCGGGCCTGCCAAGCGCAGGGCGATATCCGCGCCCTCGGGGGTCTCGATCCGGCGCAGGGTGTCGATGGCCGTGCGGGCAGCGATCGGTGTCGCGGGGAGGCTCATGCCGGACGCCGGTTCCGCCGCGGAGACAACGGCGGAGCCGGACTCGCTGGCGGCACTGTCGCCCGGCCAGTGCGGCGCAATTTCGCCGAATGATCGATCGAAGCGTGCCGATTCAACGGTAGAGAGGCAGCGGGAAGGTTTCCGTAATCAGGATCACCGGCTCGCTGCCGATGATGATCCGGTAAGTGCGAAAGACGCCGCCGGAGTCGACCTCGCCGGTCGACGGCTCGACGCCCACTTCCATGACCTCCCGATAACTCTCGAGACCGCTGTCGCGGATCAGCGCACCGATGCCGATCTCTCGGTCGATCAGGCGCTGGCGAAAATGGGCGGGGATGAGCTCGGTGCGGATCAAAGAGACCGCGAAAGCGTAGTGATTGGCGCTGTCGGCGCCGCGCAGACAGGCCCTGCGCACCATGATGCGGTCGCCGCGGCGGACGTCGATCCAGCGGATCTCGGCCTCCGCGGTCACGAATTCCTGACTCAGCGTGTCCACCGCCACCGGTTCCCAAAAATAGGCCTCGAGGATCTTGGTGACCGTGCCGTCGGTGACCAGCAGCGCGCGCAGGAACGGCGGCAGCGTCTCGATGGGGATCGGCTCGCAACCGGCGCCGGCAATCGTGCCGTTGCGCACGAAACCTTCGCAGCGGAACGGGTTCGGCCCGCTGTCGGGCGCAGGCTTGTGGTAATAACGATCAACCATGGCGGATGCCGCGCTCCGTGGCGATGTGTAGGTCGCTGCGGCGGCGGCCGCGATCGAAAAGAGGTCTCATCCGGTCTCCGATGGCAAAATAGGGGAATGAACGCAAAGCGCCCCGGAAAGTTCGCCCGCGCCAATGCCCTGGCTCGCTACGAGCGTCATCGCCGGGCGAATCTGCTCGCCCGGCCCGGGGTGCACGGGCTCGTGATCGTCCTCGATCATCTCAAGGCCGGATTCAACGTCGCAAAGATTTTCCGCAGCGCCGAGGCGTTCGGCGCACGGGGCGTGCATCTGATCGGAATACCGCCCTTCGATCCGGCGCCGGCGAAAGGCGGCTTCAAAGCAGTGCCGGCACGCTGGTTCGATAGCTTCGCCGAGAGCCATCGGTCGCTTATGAGTGCCGATTATCGGATCTACCGCTTCTCCGCGGATGCCGAGAACGACCTTGCCGACGAGCGGTTTGCGGATCGCAGCGCCTTCGTGCTCGGGCATGAGGAGCTCGGCTGCAGCTTCGCCGCACACGACTACCCAGGCATGACGGCATTGCGAATTCCCCAGTTCGGACACATCCAGAGCCTGAATGTCAGTGTGGCCGCGGCCATCGCGATGTACGAGTACGTCCGGCAGCGGCGCGAATGACGCCTGTCTGCTTGTTGCAACGTTGTGTTGCTGCATTACCATTTTCGGCTTTGTCAAGTCGGTGAAAATACGGCTTGAATTTGCCTTAACCACGCGCAAATAGCCGCATGGCAGTTGGTTCCGGTGCCGCTGCCGTGGTTGCGGCACGACGCTGTCCCATTCTGCTAACATTCAGAGCCGAGGGTTCGGAAAAACCCTAGACGTGTGTTATAAACCGAGTGCCGATCGGCAAACTCAAAATGGAGAAACCGCTATGACCAAGAAAGTGAAGCTCGCTTCCCTGTCCGCCGCTGCTCTGCTGAGCGCTTCCCTGCTCGGCGGCTGCGCCACCGATCAGGAAGCTCGTGACATGGCCCAGGCCGCTATGGACGCCGCCAACGCGTCCCAGGCTTGCTGCGAGGCCAACGAGGAGCGCATCAACCGCATGTATCAGAAGATCATGTCCAAGTGATGCCAGCTCATTGAGCCGCGCCGGCCTCCCACGAGTCGTGGCAGGCCGGCGTTCTCCTCGCGGGCCCGTTTCACTTCCTCCCAATTCACCACCACGCCATCGGCGTTGGCGATCTCCGCCGGGATGATGTCCCGGACCGGCTTGTTCAATGCCTCGTCCGTGTGCGCATTGACCTCTATGAAGAGCTGATCCCCGAGCCAACCGACCTTAAAGGGCTGATCGAGGATTCTCACCGACGTTCCCTTCTCCACCTTGCCGAACAGGCGCTCGATGTCTTCCGGGTACATCCGCGTGCAGCCGTGGCTGACCTGCATACCGACGCCCCAGGGCTTGTTGGTGCCGTGGATCAGATAGCTGGGGTTGCTGAGCCTGAGTGCGAACTGGCCCAGCGGATTGTCGGGACCGGCCGGAACCACTGCCGGCAGAATCTCTCCCTTCGCCGCATGCTCGCGTCGGATCGATTCGGGCGGCGTCCAGGTCGGATCCTTGATCTTTTCGATAATCTTGTAGGTGCCGACCGGCGTCTCCCAGCCCTCGCGGCCGGTGCCCACCGAGAACGTTTCGATCTCGGTGGGCGAGCGGAAATGGTACATGCGCTTTTCCGCCAGGTTCATCACCAGCCCCTCGCGCGGCGCATCCGGCAGCACGTGCTGCGCCGGCACCAGTACGTCCGATCCATCGCCGGGCACCCACATGTCCACGGTCGGATTGGCCTGTTTCATCTCGTCGTAACCGAGACCATGGTGGCGGCCGATGTCGAGCAGGGTATGCTCGGCCTTCGCCTTTACATAGAACGGCGTGCCGATAACACTGTCGTTCGGGTCGGCAAGGCGGTAGACCTCGGCCGCGGCGAGGGTCGGGGTCAGCACTGCGGCGAATGCACACAGGACCGTGCGGTGCAGGAAACGGGCTCGTGTCGTGCGCCGATCGTCAGAGTTCATGTCGTTATCTCCCCCAAAAAAAACACATCACCACACCCAGTAATAGGCAGCCAAGAATATTCCGTCGATGAGTCATTCAACCAAGCCCGCGAAGCCGCAAGCGAAGCTTTCCCATATTCGCAACATCGGCATTGCCGCCCATGTGGACGCCGGCAAGACGACGCTGACCGAGCGCATCCTGTTCTATACCGGCGCCTGGCACAAGATCGGCGAAGTCCACGACGGTGCCGCGCACATGGACTGGATGGCGGAAGAGCAAGAGCACGGCATCACCATCACCGCCGCCGTCACGCGCGCGCCCTGGCGCGGGCACGTGCTGCAGGTGGTCGACACGCCCGGGCACGTGGACTTTACCATCGAAGTGGAACGCTCGATGCGCGTGCTCGACGGCGTGATCCTGGTGCTCGACGGTGTGCGCGGCGTCGAGCCCCAAACCGAGACGGTATGGCGGCAGCGTAACCGTTTCGGCTTGCCGGTGCTGTTCTTCATCAACAAGATGGACCGCCCCGGCGCCGATTTTCTCCGTAGCTTGAGCGATATTCGCGAGCGTCTCGGCGTCGAGCCCGTGGCGATCACCGTTCCGCTTGGCGAGCAGGGCGCCGTGATCGATCTGCTGCACAAGCGTCTGCTGCGCTTTGCCGGCGAGCAGGGCGAAGAGGTCATCAGCGAAGCCTGCCCCGAGCCGCTCTGGGCGCAGGTCGCGGCCCTGCACGAAGCATTGCTGCTGGCGGTCGCCGAGGAGGACGACAGCCTCGCCGACGGCATCCTTGCCGGCGAGGAGCCCGACACCGAGCTGTTGCTGGCGGCGCTGCGAAGGGGCACCCTCGCCGGGCGGCTGTTTCCTTGCTATGGCGGCAGCGCACTGCGCAACCTCGGCGTGCAGCCGATCATCGACGCCGCGGTCGACCTGCTCCCGGCGCCGCTCGATCGCCCGCCGGGGCGTGCCGAGCGACCGGACGGCGAGACCGAGGAAGTCGTGCTCGGCAACGACGGGCCGCTTGTTGCGCTGGTGTTCAAGGTGCAGATGTGGGACGGGCGCCGTCACTGTTTCACCCGCGTCTATCGCAACCGCCTCAAGCCCGGCGATAAGGTCGCCTTCATCGGCGCCGACGGGCGCAGCGTCAGCGAGCACGTGGCGCGCATCTTCGACATCGATGCCGGACGCAAGACCAAGCTCGAGCAGGCCGACCCGGGGCAAATCGTGCTGTTGGCCGGTCTGCGCCACGCCTCCACCGGCGACACGCTGTGCGCCGTGGATCATCCGCTGAGCTTGGAGCGCATCGAGACGCGCAAGCCGGTGCTGAGCCTCGCGATCGAGCCCGCCGCCGGCACCGACGAAGAGAAGCTGCTGGAGGCGTTGGACAAGATCGAGCAGGAGGACCCGACCCTCCAGGTCGTCGAGGATCCGGAGACCGGTCAGCGCCTGCTGCGCGGCATGGGCGAGCTGCACCTGCAGATCGTGCTCGAGCGTCTCGAGCGCGAGTTCCAGCAGCGTGTGCGCAGCGGCCGCCCGGCGGTCGCCGTGCGCGAGACCGTCACCGCCAGCGCCTCGGCGCAGATACACTACACGCGCCCGCCGTCGCCGGACGGCAAGCAGCCGGAGGCCACCGCGTGGGTGGCGCTGTCGGTTGCCCCGCGCCCGCGCGGCGAAGGCTCGGTGGTGTCCGTTGCGCCGGAGGTACGCCCGGAAGGCGCGGAACTGACGCCGGAGCAGCGCACGGCGCTGGAGCAGGGGCTGGGGCTCGGCCTGACGGCGGGACCGCAACAGGGCGCACCGGTCGAAGATGTCAGCGTAAAGCTGACGGCGGTAGAACTGTTCGGCCCGGCCTCGACGCCGGACGCGCTTGCCGCCGCTGCCGCGCGCGCCCTCGGCAAGGCCCTCGCCGAGGCCGGTGCGGCGCTGCTGCATCCGGTGATGCGGGTGGAGGTCGTCGTGCCCGAGGACAACCTCGGCACCGTGCTCGGCGACCTGCAGCAGCGGCGCGCGGAGATCCAGTCGACCGCGATCCGCGACGACAGCGCAAGTATCGGCTGCGAGGTCGCACTGAAGGCGCTGCTCGGCTATGCCACCGAACTGCGCAGTCTGACCCAGGGCCGCGGCCAGTTCACGATGCAGTTCGAGCGCTTCGATCTGGTATAGGAAGCGCCGGGTGCGGCGGTTCCTCAGCAACCCGGCCGGTAGCGCAAGTCCAGCGTGTGTGGGTGCTCGCCTGCCGGCTCTTCGGGCGGCGCGTCGATATCCCCGGGCGTGTGGCCGATCAGGCGGAAGCGAGCGATTCTGCGCCCCTCGGCCTCGTAGCTGTTGACCGGAAAGGTCTCGTGGCTGCGCCCGCCGGGATGCGCGACATAGTAGGTGCAGCCGCCGAGACTGGCGCGGTTCCAGGTATCGACGACGTCGAACACCAGCGGGCTGTGGGACGGGATGGTCGGATGAAGCCCGGATGGCGGGCTCCAGGCCTTGAATCGGATGCCGGCGACGAACTCCCCCTTGCGTCCGGTCGGTCGCAGCGGCACACGGCGGCCGTTGCAGGCCAGTACATGGCGCTCGCCGACCATGCCGTCGACGCGCACCTGCATGCGCTCCACCGCGCTGTCGACGAACCGCGACGTGCCGAGCGCGGTGACCTCTTCGCCCAGCACATGCCATGGCTCGATGGCGCCGCGCAATTCCATACGAATGCCGTTTGCGGTGATCAGGTCGCCGTAGTGCGGGAAGCGGAACTCGAAGAACGGCTCGAACCAGGCCGGGTCGAACGGGTAGCCGGCCCGCTGCAGGTCGCAGATCACGTCGCCGAAGTCCTGGCGTACGAAATGCGGCAGCAGGAAGCGATCGTGCAGCGCCGTGCCCCAGCGCACTGGCTTGCGGGTATAGGGCGTCTCCCAAAAGCGGGCCACAAGCGCGCGCAGCAACAGCATCTGCGCCAGGCTCATGCGCGGGTGCGGTGGCATCTCGAAGCCGCGGAACTCCACCAGGCCTTGGCGGCCCGACGCGGAATCCGGCGAGTACAGTTTGTCGATACAGAACTCGGTGCGGTGGGTGTTGCCGGTCACGTCCACCAGCAAGTTTCGCAGCACGCGGTCGACGATCCAGGGCTGCGGCACCTGCCCCGCGGGCATCTGACTGAATGCGATTTCCAACTCGTAGAGGCTGTCGTCGCGTGCCTCGTCGACACGCGGCGCCTGGCTGGTTGGACCGATGAAGGTGCCCGAGAACAGGTAGGACAGGCTCGGGTGATGCTGCCAGTAGGTGATCAGGCTCTGCAGCAGGTCCGGTTTGCGCAGCAGCGGGCTGTCGGCGGGCGTCGGGCCGCCCAGCGTGACGTGATTGCCGCCGCCGGTGCCGGTGTGGCGGCCGTCGAGCATGAATTTTTCGGTGCCGAGTCGCGCCAGACGCGCTTCCTCGTAAAGAACGTGCGTGACGTTGACCAGATCGTCCCAGGCCTCGGCCGGGTGCACGTTGACCTCGATGACGCCGGGGTCGGGCGTGACCGCGAGCTTGTGCAGGCGGAAATCCCGCGGCGGCTCGTATCCCTCGAGGATAATCTTCAGACCCGTTTCCGCCGCGGCCGCCTCGATGCACGAGACCAAATCCAGCCAGTGCTCCAGGTGGGTAAGCGGCGGCATGAAGCAATACAGCCTGCCGTCGCGTGGCTCGATGCAGAGCGCCGTGCGTACCTGTGTCGATGGATAATCGCCGGGCAGAGGCGACTGCTCCGAGAGCGGTTGGCCGCGCTCGTGCTCGCCGGGCGCGCCTGCGTAGCGGCGCCCGGTAGCGGCAGGATCCGAGCCCTGCGCGCCGAGTGCGCGGTGCGGGATGGACGACGCTGCGGCGCTCCCCGTGCGGACGCCGCCCGGCGCGGGCGAGGCGTGGCGTTGCGACGCGGTGTGCAGCGCGGCGACCGGCTCGAACGGATCACGCTCTGGATGGGTGTCCAGGTTTTTGTCCGGGACATAGGGCAGCGCGTCGAGCGGCAACCGGAAGCCCATGGGCGAGTCGCCGGGGATAAGGAACAGGTTGCCGTCGCGCAGGGCCCACTTGCCGCTGACCCAGCCGCCGCCGCCGTCGACGGTGAGGCCGGCCCAGCGCAGCGGCAGCGCGTGGCCGGCCACGCGATCGAGGCCCTGGCTGAACAGGCGGGCGATGCGCGCGCGCTCGATCGGATCCTTTAGCTTGCTGTCCAGCGGATCGACATTGACCGGCAGCCGGGCCTCACGCCACAGATAATAAAACACGTCCTCGTGTGCCGGCTGCGCGTGGCTTGGATCGACGCCCAGCTTGACGGCCAGCGTCTCGACGAATCGGGCCGACTCTTCGGGGCCATGGTCGTAGCCCTCGCGCTCGCTGCCGAGCAGTGACTCGTCGCGCCAGATCGCCTCGCCGTCTTTGCGCCAGTAGCAGGCCAGCGCCCAGCGCGGAAGCTGCTCGCCGGGATACCACTTGCCCTGGCCGATATGCAGGACTCCGCCGGCCGCGAAGCGCTCCTTCAGCCGTAATAGCAGATCTTCGGCGAGGGGTTTCTTGGTCGGGCCGAGCGCGTCGATATTCCATTCCGCGCCGTCCATATCGTCGATGGAGACGAAGGTCGGCTCTCCGCCCATGGTCAGGCGCACGTCATTGCGCCCGAGGGTGTCATCGACGGCGTGACCGAGCGCCTCGATGGCGCGCCACTGGTCTTCGGTGTAGGGCTTGGTGACGCGCGGGTCTTCGTGGATGCGCTTGACCCGATTGTGGAAGTAGAACGTCACGTCGCATGGGTCCGTGGCGCCGGTGATCGGCGCGGCGGAGACCGGGTCCGGCGTGCAGGCGAGCGGGATGTGACCCTCGCCGGCAAACAATCCGGAAGTGGGATCGAGGCCGATCCAGCCGGCGCCGGGCACATAGACCTCGGCCCAGGCGTGTAGATCGGTGAAATCGCGCTCGGGACCACTCGGGCCGTCGAGGGATTTGACGTCGGCGGTCAGCTGAACCAGGTAACCCGAGACGAAGCGTGCGGCGAGTCCGAGGTGGCGCAGGATCTGCACGAGCAGCCAGCCCGTGTCGCGGCAGGAGCCTTTGCCGAGGCGCAGCGTCTCTTCGCTGGTCTGAACGCCGGGCTGCATGCGGATGACATAGCCGATGTCCTGCTGCAGCTTGCGATTCAGGTCGACCAAAAAGTAGACCACCTCGCGCGGGCTTCGGTCGATCTCGGCCAGCCACTCGCGCAGCAGCGGGCCGTCGTCGCGACGCACCAGGTAGGGCGACAGTTCCTTGGTCAGTTGGTGCTCGTACTCGAACGGAAATTGGTAGGCATAGTCGTCGACGAAGAAGTCGAACGGATTGATGGTCACCATCTCGGCGATGACGTCGACCTCGACGGTCAGCGCCCGCGCCTCTTCGTTGAAGACCAGTCGGGCCAGATAGTTGCCGAACGGGTCTTGCTGCCAGTTGATGAAGTGCGCTTCGGGCTCGATGCGCAGCGAGTAGGAGCGAATCGGCGTGCGGCAGTGCGGCGCCGGGCGCAAGCGCACGGTGTGCGGCGCCAGCGAGACGGACCGGTCGAACCGATATTCGGTTTTGTGATTGATGGCAACGAGAATCGACATGCCTGTGTACTGCTGTACTGAAGGGGAGGAAGGGGTTGATCAGCCGCTGGCAAGAATCATTCCTGCTGGGTCGCCGGGGCTGCAGGTCGGCGCCGGTGCCGTCCGCGGCCGTGGATTGCGTGGACGTTTGCACCGAATTGGACCGCCCGCTGTCGGCGCTTGCGCGAATTCAGGGCGCGCGCCGGGTCTGCGATGAGCCGAAGCCGATGCGTTGCGCGGCCTGCGCACGCTCGTGGCCCTCCTGCTGCCGCATGCCGCGGCCCAGAGCACGTCGGCACGCCGGCGCGCGGACCTCGCCGCGACCGCGCCTGCTCTCGACACCGCGTGTCCCTGTGTTCGTAACTTTGGCGCGTATTCTGCATAGGGCCTGTTTCGGTAGCGTCTCGTTCCGCAGGCGAACGACCTAGCGGCGCGAAGTTTCCTCGGGGGGCCGAGCGAGTCATGCGGATGTCCACGAATCAATTTCAGTCTTTCACCGGTCAGTTCCAGAGCATGCGGGGCCCTACGCAGACACCGGCCGGGCCCGGCCGCGGCGCAGGCCAGAGCATGGCCTTTCATGAGTTCTACCGCGACGACTTTCGCCCGCGCGAGCATTATCTGCCGATGTGGGAGCACATCCAGCGCACCGGCCAGCACCTGCTCGGCGACAAGGCGCGCGAGGCCCATCTGACGCTGCACACCGAAGGCGTGACCTTCACCGTCTACTCCAACCAAGACGAGGGCATCGAGCGCGTCTGGCCCTTCGACATTCTGCCGCGCATCATCACGGCCGGGGAATGGGCCCATATCGAGGCCGGCCTGAAACAGCGGATCCGGGCGCTCAATCTGTTCCTGAAAGATCTCTATCACGGTCAGCGCATCTTGAAAGACGGCGTGATTCCGGCGCAGCTGATCTACAACGGCAAGGACTTTCGCCGCGAGATCATGGATATCGACGCGCCGCACGACATCTACACCCATATCAGCGGCGTCGATCTGATCCGCGACGAGGACGGGCGCTACCTGGTGCTCGAGGATAACCTGCGCACGCCGTCGGGGGTCTCGTACATGATCGAGAACCGGGTGGTGGAGCGGCGCATTCTGCCGGAGTTCTTCGCCCGTTACCGGGTGCGCCGCGTCGAGCACTATCCGGCGCTGCTGCTGCAGGCGCTGCGCCACCTTTCGCCACGCGGCAAGGACCGGGCGAACATCGTGGTACTAACACCGGGCATCTATAACTCCGCCTATTTCGAGCACACCTTCCTGGCCAAGGAAATGGGCGTCGAGCTCGCCGAGGGCCGGGACTTGGTCTGCAAGAACGATAAGGTCTATCTCAAGACCACGCACGGCCTCGAGCGGGTGGACGTCGTCTACCGCCGGGTCGACGACGACTTTCTGGACCCTCTTGTCTTCCGCGCCGATTCCGTGCTCGGCGTTGCCGGCGTCATCAACGCTTGGCGCGCGGGGAACGTCGCACTGGTCAACGCGCCGGGTGCCGGGATCGCCGATGATAAGGCCGTCTACGCCTACGTGCCCGAGATTATTCGCTACTACCTGGGCGAGTCGCCGATTCTGCAGAACGTGCCCACCTACCAGATGACCAACCCGGAGGATCGCGCCTACGTGCTCGATAATCTGGAGCGTATGGTGGTCAAGGCGGTCGCCGAATCCGGCGGCTACGGCATGTTGATGGGGCCGAGCTCGACCACGGCGCAGCGGGCCGAGTTCGCGCGCAAGATCGAAGATGATCCGCGCAATTATATCGCCCAGCCGGTGGTCCAGCTGTCGCGACATATTTGCTATTTGGACGGCGAGTTGGAATCACGCCACTTGGACCTGCGTCCGTTCATTATCTACGGAGACGGCATCGACGTCGTGCCGGGCGGTCTGACCCGCGTGGCGATGACCAAGGGCTCCCTGGTGGTCAACTCTTCACAGGGCGGCGGAAGCAAGGACACCTGGGTGTTGGCGGACTGAGCCCCCGTCTTCGTTCGATGCACGATCATGACGCAAACGGATGCGAGGCATGCGAACGGGAGGAAGCTCGGGTCTGCGAGCCGTTGCCGTTTCGTGCCGCTGCCCGGTCGGGCGCGGCGATCATCGCTCGATGAGCGATTTCGCTTCACGCCCGGCGCAAGCACCTCCCGCGGCCGATGCCGCCGGGCGGCGCGTTTGCGGCGTGCTCGCGCACCGAGGTTGCCGGGCCGCGTCTCCCCGTGTCTCTCAAGCCAATTCCCGGTCAGGCATCCATGCTGAGTAGAATCGCCGAATCCCTCTATTGGATGGCGCGAAATCTGGAGCGCGCCGATGACACGGCGCGTATTCTCGATATCAACGTCGTCTTCATGCTCGAGGCCGACGAGGGCGCGACGGAGGAGATGCAATGGACGCCGCTCTTGTCCATTGTCGGCGCCGACGAGGCCTATCTTGCGCGCCATCCCGACGGCAAGGTGACAGTCCAACGCGTGATTCATCTGCTGACTCAGGACAAGGATTACGGCGGCTCGCTGTACAACAGCCTGCGCACGGGGCGCGAGAACGCCCGTGTCGTGCGCGACCGCATCTCTCAGGAAATGTGGGAGGCGATCAACGAGTTCTGGTTGTCCACCGACCGCCACCTCAAGGCCAAACTGCAGCCCTGGCGCGCGGCCGAGTTCTACGCCTACGTGCACCGCGAGGTGGCGCTGTTTTTCGGGCTTGCGCAGAGCACCATGATGCGCGGCGAGGCTTACGGATTTACGGTGCTCGGCAGCCTGCAGGAGCGCGCCGATATGACGGCGCGAATCCTCGATGTCCGCTACCATCTATTGTTGCCGGATCTGACGTTGGTCGGCTCGCCGTTGGACTATTATCAGTGGGGCGCGTTGTTGAAGTCGCTGTCGGGCTTCGAGGCCTACCGCCGGAAATACCATAGCGGTATTCGGCCCATCGACGTCGTCGAGTTCGTCTTGCTCGATCCGGATTTCCCGCGCTCGCTGCGTTATTGCGTAGACGGGCTCGATCGGGCGATCGAGCGCATCGGACTGGTGCGCGGAGGCTTGGTCGCGGAGCGCCTGGCGGCGCTGCGCGCGCATCTCGACGCCACCTCGCCGCGAGCCGTGCTGGATCAAGGACTGCACGAGTACTTGGACGACTTCCTTGCACTGCTGGCGGCGTTGACCGCCGCCCTGCAAGCGGATTATTTCGAAGCGCACATGGGCGAGCCCGAGTTGTCGGAGCCGCATCCGCAAGGAGAGGCCGGGTGAATTACCGTATCGAGCGTATCGACCGTTTGCATTTCAGCGCGGCGGTGCGCGAGCACCATTTCGAATGCCGCGTCGCGCCCTGGGACGATGCTACCCAGCGGCTCAAGCGATTCGAGGTGCTGTCCGAGCCGACCGCGGACTTTGCATCCCATCGCGATGGCTTCGGCAACCAGGTGCATCGCTCGGCGCTGCTCGGCGCCCATGATGCCTTGGCGGTGCGCGTGCGCGCCGACGTCGAGACGCTGCTGCCGAATCCCTTCGATTTCGAACCGGTGGCGCCGGCGCGCGAGGGTGCCTGGATCGCCGACAGCCTGCGCCAGGCCCCGAGATTATGGGACTTCGTGCTGTATCGCAGTGCGCTGACGCCGGTGCTGACGCCGGCCACGGCGACCGAGTTGCTGGGCGAGGGCGACTGCTGGCCGGGGCCCGGCGAGCAAGTCCCGATGCTCGAGCGCATCCAGCAGGCCCTGCAGTGGATCGGGGACCGGTTTGAGCACGACCCGGCACAACGGGAGCCGGCGCAGACGCTTGCGGAAGTCGTCGGCCGAGATGCTTGCCATGCCGCGGATCTGGCCCATCTGGCGATTGCTATCGTGCGTGCCTGGGGCATGCCCGCGCGTTTTGCAGCAGGTTATGTCGACGCCGACTGCTTCGAGTCGGACGATGACCCGCCGCGGACATCCGAGCCGCTGCCGCAGACGTTGCACTATTGGATGGAAGCGCTGGTGCCGGGCGCCGGTTGGCGCGGCTTCGATGCGGCCCGAGGGCTATTGGCCGATGATTCCTACGTCCGTCTTGCGGTCGGCCGGGATCGGCACGACGTGCGCGGCTTTCGGCACAGCTACAAGGGCGACGGCGAGTACGCCGGCGTCGAAACCGAGATCGACGTCCAGCGTCTGGACTGAGCGTCCCGCACAACGACGAAGCCCCGCCTGCGGGGCGGGGCTTCGCGAAGAAGACACGGGGACAAAGCAGCCCCCGCAGCCGTACCTGGCGCCTTCCCCGACGTGGTCCTTGGCCAAGCGGCCTTTCGGCCCTTAATCTTCGATAAACGGATTGGCCGTTTCGATGGTCTGAACTTCGACCACCGGCGCACGGTCTTTCTGTGCGTTCACGGCCTGATCGTCGTTGACGACGACTGCCGTCGACACGCTGCCGATCAAAAGTGCGGCTACGGCGAGAGGTGCAAGCATATCGAGCCTCCGAAAAGAGTGACTTGGTTAAGATGGGAATCATTATATAAGCATTTTCTAATGTTTCAACCCTTGGCCAATAGACGTCCTCGCAACTCGTGATGTGTGTCAATATTTTCCGCGCCGTCAATCCCGGTGATCCGGCATGCCGGCGCGCACATCCGCACGCGGACCGTGAGATGCAACGATGGGACAACGACTCCTGATCATCGAAGACGACGCGGCACTCGGGCAGATGCTGGCGCTGCATTTCGAGGACGAAGGCTTTGAAGTCCGCCTCGTGGAGCGCTGCGCGGCTGCTCTCGAGGCCGTCGCCGCGGACGATTTCGACTTGGCGCTGCTCGACCAGCAGTTGCCGGACGGCATGGGCAGCGCACTGCTGCCGCGTCTGCTGAAAGCCGCGCCGGAGCTGGCCGTCATCATGATGACGGGGCAGCACGATCTCGAGCTAGCCATCGAGGCGATTCAGCATGGTGCCGCGGACTTCGTGCACAAGCCCGTGCGCACCGACGATCTCCAGAACACGGTCGAGCGCCTGCTCGATAATCGGCGCATGGCGCGCGAGACCGTCAAGCCCGCCTCGATCGGCGCGCCCGTGGTTCAGCGCGACCTGATCGGTCGCAGCGATGCGATGCTGGTCGTCAGCAAGGCCATCGCGCTCGGCGCCCGGGGTTCGGCCACGGTGCTGATCACCGGCGAATCGGGCACCGGCAAGGAGGTCGCCGCACGCTTGATCCACCAGCACAGCGGTGTTTCCGGTCCGTTCGTCGCCCTCAACTGCGCGGCCATCGTCGATACGCTGCTCGAGAGCGAGCTGTTCGGCCACGAGCGCGGTGCGTTCACCGGCGCTCAGGCCCGCAAGCCGGGCAAGCTCGAACTGGCGAGCGACGGTACGCTGTTCTTGGACGAAGCCGGAGAGCTGGCGCCGCACCTGCAGGCCAAACTGCTGCGGGTGCTGCAGGAGCGGGTTTACGAGCGTGTCGGCGGCACCGAAACGCTGACCAGCAACGCGCGCATCATCGCCGCCACCAACCGCGACCTGATGGCGGAGGCGGCCGTCGGGCGCTTTCGCGAGGATCTCGCCTTCCGGCTACGGGTGATCGAGATCCGCATGCCGGCGCTGCGCGAGCGTAAAGAAGACATTCCGCTGCTGGTGGAAGGCTTGGCGGCGCGCATTGCGACGCGGCTGGAGCGTCCCGTGCCCGGCTTCGCGGAGTCGGCGCTCGCCGCGCTGCAGGCCTATGATTGGCCGGGCAACGTGCGCGAATTGGAAAACCTGTTGACCCGCGCGCTGGTGAATGCGCGCGACGGCGTCATCACTCCGGACCTGTTGGATCTGCCGGCAGGCGGCAAGGCGTCGGGCGCAACAGCGGCAGCGCCGGCCGAGACCGCGGCGGCGCTGCGCACCCTCGATGAGGTCGAGGCGGAGCATATCGGGCGCGTCCTTGCGCACACCGAAGGGCACAAGGGCCGCAGCGCCGAGATCCTCGGCATCTCGCGGCCTGCACTGGACCGCAAGATCGTCAAATACGGTCTACAGGTACAAAGGCGCCGCTCGTGACCGGCGCCGCGCGCGCTACCGGAGCCGCGCTCCGTTTGCCGGGCGATAGCGCAGCGCGAGCGCTTGCCGCCGGTCACTGCGCGGTTTTCGCAAGCGCCTTCTCCGCGCGCTTGCGGAAGACCTGCATTTCCTTCGATGCCTGTACATCGCCCTTTTCGGCGGCGGCGTCGATACCCCGGTCGAAGACCTCGACGGCCTCGCGGTGCCGGCCGGCGGCGTCGAGCGCCTTGCCGTAAAGTTTCCAGGCCGCCGAGTAGCCGGGATCCAGGCGCACGGCCTCGGCCAGGTGTGCGATGGCCGCATCGGTGTCGTCGCGCTTGAGGTATTCGTTGCCCAAGCTGTAGCGCAGCAGCGCCGAGTCCTGACCGCGTGCGCGCATGGCTTCGAGGTTCTCGATCATGCCCATTTCCGCTGCTCCAACTGGTTATGTGCCCGCCCCGGGGCCGCGGCGGGATCGTTCTACGTTGCCCGCGGAGGCCGTGCCGGCGTCGTCGCGCAGCGCCTTTGGGCTATTATCCGAGGGCGGATTCGCCGACAAGGACCGCTTGTCCGCGGTTCGTTCCCGTCGCCCTGCGCCGCCTCCGCGTCGATCGGTAGGAGACGCAGTGCGTCGACTCATTCCCCGCCGAGGTACCCGCCATGCAAGCCGTCATCGATCGCGCGTATTGTCTGCGGCATCCGGGCCGCATCGTTCGTCTGTTCGGGCTCGATGTTTACATGGGGCTGTTGCTGAACAAGCGGAAGACCCTGCTCGAGCGGGTGACCGAGAAGTACCGGACCAACGCCGTCGCCGTGCCCGGCGCCGTCGGCAACGCCTACAGCACAGCGAATCGGTGCCGCGGCGCATCCGCGAGCTGAAGACGACGCTCGCGCCGGCGCACGTCGCCTGACGCGCCTTGCTCAGCGCCGCCAGAAAGCCGGTGTCAGCAGCACCAGGAGCGTGAAGATCTCCAGGCGCCCGAGCAACATCGCGAAGCACAGGATCCAGATGCCGGGGTCGTGCATGTCGAAATAGTGAGCGCCGACAGTGGAGAGACCGGGTCCCAGGTTGTTCATGCAGGCGGCAACGGCCGAAAACGACGTCATCAGATCGAGCCCGGTGGCCGCCAGTGCCAAATACATCACCGTGAACGTGGCGACATAGAGCGAAAAGAAGCCCCACACCGCGTCCACGACGCGGTGGCTCACGACCTTGTTTCCGACACGCACCGGCATCTGGGCGCTGGGGTGGATAAGGCGGCCGATCTCGCGCAGTCCCTGCTTGATCAGCAACAGGAAACGGATCACCTTGATGCCGCCGCCCGTGGACCCCGCACAGCCCCCGACGAAGGCCATGAACAAGAGCAGGATCCCGGTGAACGGCGGCCAGTAATAGAACTCGGCGGTGGTGAAGCCCGTGGTGGTGCCGATGGAGACGACTTGGAACAGTCCCTTGGTAAAGGACTCCTCCCAGTCGATGTAGGTGTTGGTGTAGTACAGCGCGACGGTGACGATGACCGTCGCCACGGCCAGCAGCAGCAGATAGAAGCGAAACTCGCTGTCGCGGACATAGGTCATCGGGTCCAGCCTGCGCACGGCGACGAAGTGCAGCGCGAAGTTGACCCCGGACAGCAGCATGAATACCACCGCGATCATCTCGATGGCGGTGCTGTCGAAGTAGCCGATGCTGGCGTCGTGGGTAGAGAAACCGCCGATCGCGACCGTGGAGAATGCGTGTCCGATGGCGTCGAAGCCGGACATGCCGGCAAGCCAATAGGCCAGCGCGCAGGCAATCGTCAGCCAAAGGTAGATGTACCAAAGTGCCTTCGCCGTCTCGGTGATGCGCGGCGTCAGCTTGGTATCCTTCATCGGCCCCGGCGTCTCGGCTCGGTAGAGCTGCATGCCGCCGACGCCGAGCATGGGGAGCACTGCGACGGCGAGCACGATGATGCCCATGCCGCCGAGCCACTGCAGTTGTTGGCGATACCAGAGCATCGCGTGCGGCAGTTCGTCGATGCCCAAAATCACGGTCGCGCCGGTCGTCGTCAGCCCCGATAAAGACTCGAAGACCGCGTCGGTCGGCGAGAGGTCCGGTTCCTCGGACAAGAGAAACGGGATGGCGCCGGCGAGTCCCAGCGCCACCCAGAACAGCACCACGACCAGAAAGCCATCGCGCAGGCGCAGTTCCTGGCGCAGCCGCGCCACCGGCGCCCAGATCACCACCCCGACCACCAGGATCACAAGGAACGCGTAGACGAACGGCATCCCCGCACCGTCGCCGTAGACCAGCGATACCGCCGCCGGCGGCAGCATCGTGACGCTGAAGACCATCAGCAACAGGCCGAGCACCTTCTGTACGGTCGCGAAGCGCCAGACGGCGCGGGCAGGCTGCATGACCATCCGTGCTTGCTCCAAGCGGCTCAGAAAAAGGTGATGCCGACCTGGAACAGCTTTTCGACCTCGGGAACCCGGAGCCTGTCCTGGAGGAACAGAATGACGTGGTCTTCCGAGGCGATGACCGCATCGTGATGGGCGATAATCACTTCGTCGCCGCGCACGATGGCACCGATACTGGCGCCCTTCGGCAAGCGGATATCTTCGATGGCGCGGCCAACGACCTTGCTCGAGCTCTCGTCGCCGTGGGCGATGGCCTCGATGGCCTCGGCGGCACCGCGGCGCAGGGAATGTACGACCACGACATCGCCGCGGCGCACATGCTTGAGCAGGCTGCCGATGGTGGCCTGCTGCGGCGAGATCGCGATATCGATGGGGCCGCTCTGAACCAAGTCCACATAGGCGGTGCGGTTGATCAGTGCCATGACCTTCCGCGCGCCCAGGCGCTTGGCCAGCATCGCCGACAGAATATTGGCCTCGTCGTCGTTGGTGACGGCGCAGAAGACGTCGGTGTCCTCGACGTTCTCCTCCAGCAGCAGCTCTTCATCGGCGGCGTCGCCGTGCAGCACGATGGTCCGCTCCAAGGCCTCGGCGATGTGCTTGCACCGGTCCAGGTCGCGCTCGATCACTTTGACGCGGTAGTTGCGCTCGGTGGCCCGCGCGAGCCGTGTACCGATGTTGCCGCCGCCCGCGAACAGCAAGCGCTTGTAGGGCTTCTCCAGGCGTCTCAGCTCGCTCATGACCGAGCGGATATGCTTCGGTGCGGCGACAAAGAAGACCTCGTCGTCGGCTTCGATGACGGTGTCGCCGCTGGGGTGGATCGCGCGGTCCTGGCGGTAGATGGCCGCGACCCGCGCGTCCACATGCGGCATATGCTCGTAGAGGGTGCGCAACTCGTGGCCCACCAACGGTCCGCCGTAATAGGCGCGCACCGCCACCAGTCGCACGCGCCCGCCGGCGAAGTCGGTCACCTGCAGTGTCCCGGGGTTCTCGATCAGCCGCAGGATGTAGTCGGTAACGAGCTGCTCCGGGCTGATGCGCACGTCGATCGGCAACGCATCCGTGCCGAAGAGTTTGTCTTGCTCCAGAAACGTCGGCGCGCGCACTCTGGCGATTTTGGTCGGCGTGTGGAACAGGGTATACGCGACTTGGCAGGCGACCATGTTGGTCTCGTCGCTGTTGGTCACGGCGATGATCATGTCCGCGTCTTCGGCGCCCGCGCGCAGCAGCACGTCGGGATGGGCGCCGTGTCCCTGCAGCGTGCGCAGGTCGAAGCGGTCCGCGAGCTCCCGCAGCCTGGCCGCTTCGGTGTCGACCACGGTGATGTCGTTGGCCTCGCTGACCAGGTTGGCGGCGACGGATGTCCCCACCTGGCCGGCGCCGAGGATGATGATTTTCATAGGCGGGGCGGACCGCCGCGCGGGTCGCGGCATGGAGGGGCAAGCGCCGGGGCCCGCCGTTCGACGATCAACGGCAGACGCGCGCCGCAGGTCATCCGCGCGGCGATAGGGGATATGCTCATCGGCGCTCTTTGATCTCGATGCCCAGCGAGCGCAGCTTGCGGTAGAGGTGCGTGCGCTCCATGCCCGCTTCCTTCGCCATCTTGCTGACGTTGCCGGCGTGCTTGTCGAGCTGATACTCCAGATAGGCCTTCTCGAACTGCTCGCGGGCCTGGCGCAGGGGCTGGTCGAACGAGACCATCCCCTCCAGCGGCTGCGTCGGCACCGGCGGCGCGGAGCCCAGCGCCGACTCGACCTCGGTCTGCGTGATCTCGTCGCCGGCGCCGAGGATCAGCACCCGCTGCACCAAATTCTTCAGCTCGCGGATGTTGCCCGGCCAGCTGTAGTTGCGCAGGAAGTTCTGCGCGCCGACGCTGAAGCGCCGATACGGCAGTTTTTCATGCGTCGCGAAATAGTCGACGTAGTAGCTCAGCAGGTCCGGGATGTCTTCGGCGTGCTCGCGCAGGGGCGGGATGTGTAGCGGCACCACGTTCAAGTGGTAGAACAAGTCTTCGCGGAACTTGCCGGCACGGACCTCTTCTTTCAGGTCGCGCTGGGTCGCGGCGATGATGCGAACGTCGATGGCCACCGGCTCGCTGCCGCCGACGCGCAGGAATGAGCCGGTGTCGAGCGCGCCAAGCAATTGGCCTTGGGCCTCCAGGTCCATATCGGCGACCTCGTCGAGCAGCAGCGTGCCGCCGGCGGCCTGCTCGAGGCTGCCGTAGTGCACATGGCCGCCTTCCTCGGTGCCGAACAGCTCCACCGCTGCATTGCCGCGGGCGATGGCGGAAACGCCGAGATCGACGAACGGGCGCTCGCGCCGCGCGCTCTGGGAGTGCAGGAAGCGGGCGAAGGTCTCGCGTCCGGCGCCGGCCTCCCCGGTGATCAGCACCCAGGTATCGTGCTGGGCGATGCGCTTGACCTGCTCGCGCAGGCGCTGCATCGCGGCGGAGCGGCCGGCGGGCTCGTGCACCAGCGGCGCCCGCCGGCGCAGCCCCACGTTCTCGCGTGCGAGCTTGTCCGCCTCCAGTGCGCGCTCCACCGTCAGCAGCAGCTTCGCCATCGACAGCGGTTTCTCGAGGAAGTCGTAGGCGCCGAGTCGGGTCGCCTCCACCGCCGTCTCCACGTTGCCGTGGCCGGACATCATGATGACCGGGCAAGGCAGCCCCTCGTCCTCGGCCCACTCCTTCAGCAGGCTGATGCCGTCGAGATCCGGCATCCAGATGTCTAGCAGCATGAGATCCGGCCGTCGCTCGCGCAGCGCATGGCGGGCGGCCTCGCCGTTCTCCGCATTGGTGACGGCGTAACCCTCGTCTTCGAGGATGTCCTGCACCGTCTCGCGGATGTCGGGCTCGTCGTCCACGACGAGGATGTGGGTCGCGCTCATGTTTCTCCTGCTTGCCTGATAGCAGTCGGTGACGCGGCCGGGTCTTCGCGCCAGATTGGCAGTCGGGCGGTGAAGCGGGCTCCGTTGTCCGCGTTCTCCGCCGAGATGATACCGCCGTGCTCTTCAATAATCTTCTTGACGATGGCCAGTCCGAGCCCCGTCCCCTTCGCTTTCGATGTCACATAGGGCTCGAACAGCCGGTCCATCATGTCCGGATCGAGGCCGCCGCCGTTATCCTCGATGCTGAGCTCTGCCGCCGGTACCTCCTCGCCGCGGATGACCCGCGAACGAACGGTGATGCAGCCTTCGCTGCGCTGCTCCAATGCCTCTATCGCGTTCTTGAGCAGATTGTGCATGACTTGGCGCAATCGTTTCGAATCGCCGCGCACGAACGTATGCTCGGCATCGAGCTCGGTCACGATGCGCGCGGTTCCGCCGCGGTAAAGCTCGGTCACCTCGGCGATCAGCGCGTCCAGCGCGAACGGTTCTTCCTGCATCTGCGGCGTGCGCGCATAGCTCGCAAAGTCGTTGACCATGGCCTTCATGGCCTCGACCTGCTGAACGATCGTGTGCGTGGCGCGGTCGACGACGCGGGCGTCGTCGTCCGGCAGCTTGGTCAGCAATTTGTGGCGCAGGGGCTCCGCCGACAGCGGGATCGGCGCCAACGGGTTCTTGATTCCGTGCGCGAGCCGGCGAGCGCCCTCGCCCCACGCGGCGTCGCGCTGCGCGCGGATCAGCGTCGTGATGTCGTCGAATACGACGACATGGCCCGCGCTCGGCCCGCTGGTGCTCGGCAGCGGGCTGCCGCGGCACATCAGCACTTGTCTGCCGTCGTTGCCGAACAGCGTGATCTCCTCGCGCCACTCCTGTCCCGCGGCGATGTGCCGGCGCACGGCCTCGCCCCAGTGGGTGAGGCGCGGGTAGGCTTGCTCGAGCGTCTGCAGCGTGAGCGCCGGCGGCTCCCGGGGCTGTGCAGGCTCGGGCTCGCCGAGGCGTAGGATCTGGCGCGCGGCGCGATTCATCGTGCCCAGCTGCAGTGACTCGTCGAAGGCGATGACGCCGCTCGACAGCCGCCCGAGCACGGTCTCCAGATAAGCCCGCTGTTCCTCGACCGCGCGCTGGCTGCGGGCGGCCTGGTCGCGGGCCTGGGCGATGCGCTTGGTCATCGCGTTGAAGGAGGCGACCAGGAAAGCCAGCTCGTCGTCGTGGGAGGGCAACGGCAACTGCTGCTCGTAGTCTCCCGCGGCCACCGCGCGGGTGCCGCGGGCAATGTCGGCCACCGGCGCGGCGAGCCGCTGAGCGGTGCGAAATGCCGCCAGCAGCGCGGCCATGAGGCCGAAAACCAGCACCAGGGACAACGTCAACGAGAAGCTGAACTTCAGCGACCGGCGCAAGTACGAGAGCTCGGTGTAGCGGTTGTAGGCGTCCTCCAACCGCGCGGCCAATTCGCTGATGCGCGCCGAGGTCGGAAAGATGGCCTGCAGCAGCAGCGGGCGGGAGCGGGGGTCGTTGACCAGCACCCGCACGATCAGTTCGTCGTCGGGGCCTGTCTCCAGTCCCACATAGTCCACGCCCATGCGCACGCCCTGCATGATTTCCCGCTCCGGATGGTCGGGCACCAACTGGGTCGGATCGTCGTTGGCAGTTCCGAGCACCTGTCCGCTCGGCTCGTAGACGGTGAGCTCGAGTGCGCCGGCCTGGCGGCGCAGATCGTCGAGCGTCAGCGTCAGTGCCGTGGCCGAGCGATCCTCGATACCGTCGAGCAACTGGGCGGCGTACTTCATCATGACCCGTTGGTTCAGATCCAACGACGCCTGGTTCAGCGTCAGCGCATCCTGCATGGCGCTGTCGATTTCCACGTCGAACCAGCTGTCGATGCCGCGCAGCAGGAAGCCGAGGGAGAAGTAGTAGACGACACCCACCGGCAGCAGCGAGATCAGCGCGAACAAGAGCACGACGCGGGCGGTCAGTCGGGAGCCGGCGGCCTGCCGGCGATAGCTCGAGACCAGCCGGAAGACATTGAAGCCTACCATCAGCGCGAGCAGGAAAAGCCCCAGCAAAACCAGGAACAGCAGCGGCACGAAGATCCGGCTCAGCGTCTCGGAGTTCTGCACCGCGTCGCTCATCAGGTGCAGTGCAACCAGCAGCGCGATCAGCAAAATGCCGACACCCACGGTGCCGGGGTGGCGCAGGCGATGCTTGAGACTGTCTAGGGTTTCAGCGGCCACTTGGTCCACTTGCTGGATTGCTTCCAGGAGGGATAAAGGTAGGCCATCGGTCGCAGCGGAAGCGGCAATTCCTCGATGTCCAGGGAAACCCGCAGATGCACTTCGTAGTCTTGATCCGGATCGAGGCGTTCCTTGCCGAGCAATTGCAAGGCGCGGATATCTCCGAGAGCGGCGACGGCCGCATCGCGTGTCACGAAGGTACGCCCGGCCTCGCCCGGAAGTTGCGCGACCAGGTAGCTCTCGGACAGGGGTTTGTAGCGTATGCGGTAGCGCAGGCGCTGATCCACCAGGCTGGCTTCCCAAATCCAGTCGTCCTCGGGGCGCACCTGGACGTGGACTTCCAGCGTCAGCGGCACGCCGTTGTCGAGGGCTTCGAGGGCCCGCTCGCTGAAGTTGAAATCGATACGTGCGTCGAGCATGTAGGTATCGCCGTCGAGGCGTGTCTCGACGCTGACGATCTCGAAGTCGGCGCCGCCGACCGGCAGGCAGACCAGTAGCAGCACGGCGGCGAGAAAAAGGCGCTGCAGTCGCCGAATATCGCGATTGCGGGCGCGCGGCGCGTGTCGGACCGTCATGCGGCCTTCTCCAGCAGCGCGTAGTAGAAACCGTCGCCGCCATCGGGCTGCGGGAAGAGTTGGCGTCCGGGCGCTCGCGCTTCGCTGCCTTCGATGGCCAGCGGGACTTCGCGGGCGTCGGCGTGGCGCTGCAGGAAGGCGCGCACTTGTGCCTCGTTTTCTTCCGGCAGCAACGAGCAGGTTGCGTAGAGCAGGTACCCGCCGGGGAGCAGATGGGGCCACAGATTGTCCAGCATGGCGCGCTGGGTTGCGGCGAGTGCGTCGATATCGGCGTCGCGGCGCAGCCATTTGATATCCGGATGGCGGCGAATGACGCCGGTGGCGGAGCACGGCGCATCCAGCAGAATGCGCCGATAGGGGCCGTCTTGCCAATGGTCGCCGGCGGCATCGCCGACAACGGTCTCGGCGTGGAGCCCGAGTCGCTCCAGGTTGCGGCGCAGGGTCTGCATGCGCTCGGGGTCGGCATCGAGCGCGGTCACTTGCGCCGCGCCCCCGGTGCGCTCGATGAGATGCGCGGTCTTGCCGCCGGGGGCCGCGCAGGCGTCGAGGATTCGCTCCCCCGGAGCGGCGCCCAGCAATTGCGCGGCGAACTGGGCCGAAGCGTCCTGTACCGAGACTTTGCCTTCGGCGAAGCCCGGCAAGCGCTCCGTCGGCAGCGGATGATCGAGCTGCAGCGCCGCCTCGAGCTGCGCTAGTGGTCGTGCCGCGATGCCGGCATCGGCGAGTGCCGCGGCGTAGTCGGCGCGGGTGCCGCGCAGCAGATTGACGCGCAGTGTCATCGGTGCGCGCGAATTTCCGGCATCGACGATGGCCTGCCAGTGCCGCGGCCAAGCTTGCCGTAGCCGCGCCAGCAGCCAGTGGGGTAGCAGCCAGCGGGCGCTTTCGTCGTCGGCGACCTGCGCCAGCAGGGCGTCGCTCTCGCGCTGGAAGCGGCGCAGCGTCGCATTCAGCAAGCCTGCCGCGTGCGGCCGCTCGAGCACGCGCACCGCGCCGACGGTGGCGGCCACCGCCGCATGTGCCGGGATGCGCATGGCTGTCAGCTGGTAGAGCCCGATCGCCATCAGGTCCTGCAGGATCGCGTCGGCGGGTTTCAAGGGGCGCTTCAAGAGCAGCCCGGTCAGCGCTTGCAGCCGCGGCAGCAGGCGCAGCGTGCCGAAGCAAAGCTCGTGCAACAGGGCGCGGTCTCGCGCATCGACCGATGCCGCCGCTTCGGCCAGGGCATCGGTCAGCGAGCGGCCGCCGGCGTGCACGGCGTTAACCGTGCGGGCGGCCTGCGCACGAACGCCGGCACCGCTGTCGCTGCGCCTGCGGGGCGGCTCATGACGGGCTTCAGGCAAGCAGGGCGCCTTCCAAGCTGCGGGCATTGAGAAAATCCGAGGCGGACATCGCGCGCTTGCCGGGCGGCTGCAGGCGGGTGACGCGCAGGCGCCCGCTGCCGGCGGCGACATCGATGCCCTCGCGGCCGACGGCGACAACGCGGCCCGGCTCCGCGCCCGGCTCACTGTCGAGTGCGTGAGCGGCCCAGATGCGCAGCACGATGTCGTCGAGACGCGTCTGTGCCACCGGCCACGGGTTGAACGCGCGGACACGGCGCTCGATCTCGGGCGCGGTCCCGGACCAGTCGATCAGCGCCTCTTCCTTGCTTAGCTTGCGGGCATAGGTAGCCGCCGTGTCGTCCTGGGCGAGCGGCGCAAGCGTCCCGTCGATAATGCCGGGCAGCGCCGCCATCAGCGCATCGGCGCCGAGTGCGGCGAGCCGGTCGTGCAGAGAGCCGCCGGTCTCGTCCGGTGCGATGTCGAGTCGGTCCACGCGGTAGACGGGGCCGGTGTCGAGGCCTTCTGCCATGCGCATGATGGAGATGCCGGATTCGCGGTCGCCGGCAAGGATCGCCCGCTGGATCGGAGCCGCGCCGCGCCAGCGCGGCAGGATCGAGGCGTGGATATTCACGCAGCCGAGCCGCGGCGCATCGAGCGCTGCGCGGGGCAGCAGCAGGCCGTAGGCGGCGACGATCATCAGGTCGGCATCGAGCGCTTGGAGTTGCGCGAGCGCGTCCGCGTCCTTCAGCGTTTCCGGCTGATGCACGGTCACGCCCGCCGCCAGCGCCGTCGTCTTCACCGGTGATGGCGCCAACTTGCGCCCGCGACCGGCCGGACGGTCGGGTTGGGTATAGACGGCGACGACATCGCAGTCGCTCGCGAGCAATGCCGTCAGTGCCGGCACCGCGAAATCGGGGGTACCGGCAAAGATGATACGGGCAGTGGACATGGGTGCAGCAGTAGATGCGCCGAAGGCAGTGATCAACGGTTGCTCGGCGTCCCGCGGGCCGCAGGCCGGCGAGACGTCCGAGAGGAGACGCCCGAGTGGACTAGATCGCGCGCCTCCGGCCGCTGTCCGTGGAGCTCGGCGCCGCCTGACGCTGGTCTTTCTCGAGCTTCTTGCGGATGCGTTGGCGCTTGAGCGCCGAGATATGATCCACGAACAGCCGTCCGTCGAGGTGATCGATCTCGTGCTGGATGCAGACCGCGAGCAGACCGTCGGTATCGAGCTCGAACGGTTCCCCGTTGCGGTCGAGCGCGCGCATGCGGATCCGATCGGCGCGGGTGACCGTCTCGTAAAAACCGGGAACCGACAGGCAGCCTTCGTCCATCTGCTCTTCGCCGCTGCGCTCCAGGATCTCCGGATTGATCAGGCACAGGGGGGCGTTCTTTTCATCCGAGATATCGATAACCACGACCCGCTTGGGCACATTGACCTGGATCGCGGCGAGGCCGATGCCGGGCGCCGCGTACATGGTCTCGAGCATGTCGTCCACGAGCTGACGGGTTTTGTCGTCAACTTTTTCGACCGGTTCTGCACTGCGCCGGAGCCGGGCGTCCGGAAAGGTGAGGATTTCGAGTTTTGCCATAGTCTTGCGGAATATTGCTCAAACTGTGGTGTCATGCCGACACGTTGCGCTAATATCCAGATCATACAACATGATGCAAGCTACTTTCGCGTTCGCCGTGCGCTGGCAACGAGCCGGGCGCGATTGACTGTCTCGCGTCCCGGCGCACGCGAGACCCGTGCCGCATCCTCGGCCCGCAATGGCGCCCGGGCAACGCGCGGCGGTTCAGCACCAAGGAGTCGATATGAAGGCCTTCCCCGTGTCCGCAGCCCCGCGATTGCGCCGTCGAGCCGCCTGCCGCCACGGGTCTTGGCTCGGGGCATTTCTGATCGTCGCGATGCTCGGCTCGGTCGCGCCGGCGGCAGCGCAGGTTGCGCTGAATCCGGATTATCCCCGGACCTACGTCGTGCAGCCCGGCGACACATTGTGGGACATCGCCGGGCGCTTCCTGCGCCAGCCCTGGCGCTGGCGCGACGTGTGGGAGGCCAACCCGGGGGTCGATAACCCGAATCTCATCTATCCCGGCGACGTGCTGGAGCTCACGTTCCGCGAAGGGCGTCCGCGTATCCGCCGAGCGGGCGCCTCGGGCGGGATGCGCACCGTGAAGTTGTCGCCGCGTGTTCGGGTTACCGAGCTCGAGCGGGCCATACCCGCGATTCCGATCAACGCCGTCGCTCCGTTCCTGTCGCGGCCGCTGGTGGCCGATGCCGATGAGATCGACGCGCTCGACTATGTCGTCGGCTTCCCCGAGGGCCAGCTTGTCGCGAGCAGCGGCGACGAGATTTACGTGCGAACAATCCTCACCGCGGAAGAAGACCGCTACGAAATTCTGCGGCCCGGGCAGGAGTACCGCGATCCCGCCAGCGGTGAGTTGCTCGGCTTCCAGGCCACCTATGTCGGCGCGGCGCGACTCGAGCGCTTCGGCGACCCGGCCACGCTGCGCGTCTCCAGTACGGAGCGGGAGGTGGCCATCGGCGATCGGGTACGCTCGGCTCGGGACGAGGAGCCGATTCGAAGCTTTTTCCCCGAGGCGGCACCGGCCGGGATGATCGGGCAGATCATCGCGGTGCTGAACGGCGTGTCGCAGATCGGACAGTTCGATGTCGTCGTGCTGAACAAGGGCTCCGAGGACCGTGTGCAGGTCGGGCACGTCTTCGAGGCCTACAGCGGCGGCGGCGTTCGCCGCGACGAGGTGCGCACGCGGCGTGCCGACTGGAACTGGCGCAACGAGACCCCGCTCGATTCGAGCTTTTGGCTCGGCGAGTGGGAATACGACGGCTGGAACCGGAACCGACCCTCCGAGAATGCGCCGTTGCCGCTGCATCGCCGCGCCGTCAGGCCCTACAGCGAGTACATCGAGCCAGACTCGCGCTCGGGTATCGTCATGGTGTTCAAGGTGTTCTCGCGCGTCAGTTTCGGTCTGGTCATGCATGCCACACGCGCCATGCATATCGGCGAGACGATCTCGGCGCCGAGAGCGCTCTAGTCTCGATGCGTCGTACGGCACGGCTCGGCTGCCTTGTCCGGTAACGCGCCCCCCGCGCGAACGGAGGACTGGCTCGCCCTGTGTCTAGCGCCGGGCGTCGGCTCGCGCACCGCGGCGCGTTTGCTCGAGCGTTTCGGCAGCGTCGCCGCCGTGCTTGCGGCCGACGCCGAGGCCCTCTCGCAGGCTGGCTTGTCGGCGCAGTCGGTGCGGGGGTTGCGCGCGCCCGAGGAGGCCGCGATCGATGCGGCCTTGGCTTGGGCCGCACACGATAGCGCCTGCATCCTGGCCCTCGACGACCCGCGCTATCCGCCGCAGGTGGCGTCCATCGACGCGCCGCCGCCGCTGCTGTTCGTGCGCGGCGATCCGCTGCTGCTGAGCGACCCGCAATTGGCGGTCGTCGGCAGCCGCAACCCGACCCGCGGCGGCCTCGATACCAGCCGCGCCTTCGCCGCCCACCTGGCGGGTATCGGTTTGTGTATCGGCAGCGGTCTCGCGCTCGGTATCGACGCTGCCGCCCACCACGGTGCGCTTCAGACCGGACGTACCATCGCCGTGCTCGGGACGGGGCCGGACCGAGTCTATCCCGCGGCGCACCGCGAGCTGGCCCGTCGGATCGCCGAAAACGGTGCGCTGGTGACGGAGTTCCCGCCGGGAACCGGCCCCAGGCCCGGCCATTTTCCTCGCCGCAACCGGCTGATCAGTGCGCTGGCCCTGGGTACGCTCGTGGTCGAGGCGGCGCCCGGCAGCGGATCCTTGATTACGGCCCGCTATGCCGCCGAGCAGGGCCGCGAGGTATTCGCGATTCCCGGATCGATCCACAATCCGCTGGCGCGCGGCTGTCATATCCTGATCCGCCAGGGAGCGAAGCTGGTCGACAGTGCCGACCAGATCCTGGAGGAGCTGGTGCCGCAGTTGGCGCGCTTCACCATGCCGCCTGCAGCCGACGCCCCGCCCGACGGCGACCCGCCCGAGTTGGATGCGGACTATCGCCAACTCCTTGATTGCATGGGGCACGATCCCGCCGCCCCCGACGAACTGATCGCGCGCTCGGGCCTGTCGGCCCAGAGCGTCTCGTCCATGCTGCTGTTGCTGGAACTGCAGGGGCATGTATCATCACACCCTGGTGGACGCTACAGCTTACGCGGCCGTTCCTAAGGCGGGACGGATCGGGCGTGTGCCGGGCAGTCGCGGCCTTTCGGCCGTCAATGCGGCAGACAGCCGCTTCGAGGTTGGTGCATGTACGAAAACATGGTCGATGTCCTGATCTATCTGTACGAAAACTACATGGACGGCGAGTCGCGCGCGCCCGTCGATCAGGACGAGCTCGAAACCGAGTTGGCGGAAGCGGGCTTTTCCACCGGCGAGATCGCGCAGGCGCTGACCTGGCTCGATGAACTGGCCAGCCGGATGGACGTGGCCGATTACGCGCCGCGCCTCAACGGTGCCATGCGCGTCTACACGGCTACCGAGTGCGCCAAACTGGACCTGGACGCGCGCGGACTCCTGCTGTTCCTGGAGCAGAGCGGCATTCTCGACCCGCTCTCGCGCGAGCTGGTGGTCGATCGGGCCCTCGCTATCGAGCAATCGGCCGTCAGCGTCGACGAACTGAAATGGATCGTCCTGCTCGTGCTGATGAACCGCCCCGGACGCGAATCGGCGTTCAGTCAGATGGAAGACCTCGTCTACGGGCAAACGCCCGTCTACATCCACTGATTTTTCCGCACGCTGCCGGCCACTCGGTCGGCGTCCGGTCGCACCGCGCCGACCGCTCGGCGCGTTTGCGTTGCCGCCGCAACGCCCTCACCGTCCTCTCCGAAGCCAGGCCGCGCCGAGCCCGCGCTCGCCGAAGCCTGCCGCGCCGGCGTCGAATCTTGCCGCCGGCCTCATCCGCGGCCGCGCCACACTCCGGCAGTGCAACTTGACGCCGGCCGGCCGCATCGTTTTTCCTAAGCGCCCACACAGCCTCGGTCGTTATCGCCATGAATCTCGTCGTCGTCGAATCCCCTGCCAAGGCCAAGACCATCAAGAAATACCTCGGACCCGAGTTCGAGGTGGTCGCCTCCTATGGCCATGTGCGCGACCTGGTGCCCAAGGAGGGCGCGGTCGATCCGGAGCACGGCTTCGAAATGAAATATCAGATCATCGACCGCAACGAGAAGCACGTTCAGACGATCTCGAAGCTACTGAAGAAGGCGGATGCCCTCTACCTCGCGACTGACCCCGACCGCGAAGGCGAGGCCATCTCATGGCATCTCTACGAGCTGTTGTACAAGCGCAACCAGATCGGCGAGCGATCCGTCTACCGGGTCGTATTCAACGAGATCACCAAGCGCGCCGTGCAGGAGGCCATCGCCAATCCGCGAGAGCTTTCGCAGGATCTCGTCAACGCTCAGCAGGCGCGGCGCGCCCTCGACTATCTGGTCGGGTTCAACTTATCGCCGCTGCTGTGGAAGAAGGTGCGCCGCGGCTTGTCCGCCGGACGCGTCCAGAGTCCCGCGCTTCGGCTCATCGTCGAGCGCGAGCTGGAGATCGAGGCCTTCCAGCGCCGCGAGTACTGGACCGTACTGGCCGATGCAACGACGCCGGAGAAGGCCTTCGAGTCGCGGTTGGTCGAATTCCAAGGCGAGAAAATCGAGCAGTTTACGATCACCGACGGCGAGCGTGCTCAGGCCGTCGAGCAGGCGCTGATTCGTGCCGCCGGCGGCAAGCTGCGCGTGGAGAAGGTCGAGCGCAAGCAGCGCAAGCGCAATCCGGCACCGCCGTTCATCACCTCGACGCTGCAGCAGGAGGCGGCGCGTAAGCTGGGGTTCACCGCCCAGCGCACCATGCGCACCGCCCAGCAGCTATACGAAGGCGTGGACATCGGCGCCGGGGCGGTCGGCCTGATCACCTACATGCGTACGGACTCCGTCAACCTCGCGCAAGAGGCCCTGACGGAGATGCGCGAGTACATCGCGGAGCGCTACGGCAGCGATAACCTGCCGCCGCAGGCCCGCCAGTACAAGACCAAGTCCAAGAATGCCCAAGAGGCGCACGAGGCCGTGCGTCCCACGTCCATTCGCAATGCGCCGCCTGACCTGAAAGCGCATTTGAGCCAGGATCAGTTCCGCCTGTACGAGTTGATCTGGAAGCGCACCATTGCCTGTCAGATGGCCCACGCGGTCATCAACCAGGTGGCCGTCGACTTGTCGGCCGGGCCGGGCAACCGCTTCCGCGCCAATGGCTCGATGGTGTCGGAGCCCGGATTCATGCGCGTGTACCTGGAGGGCCGCGACGACGCCACGTCCGCCGACGACGACGAAGAGCGCATGCTGCCGCAGCTCGAGGAGGGCGAGGTCGTCGACCTGCTCGCGATCCGGCCCGAGCAGCACTTCACCGAGCCGCCGCCGCGCTACAGCGAAGCTTCGCTGGTCAAGGCCCTGGAAGAGTTCGGCATCGGACGCCCGTCCACCTATGCGTCCATCATCTCGACGCTGCAGGAGCGCGAGTATGTCGTCCTCGACAAGAAGCGTTTCATGCCCACCGACGTCGGGCGCGTCGTCAACAAGTTCCTGACCGAGTACTTCACGTCCTATGTCGACTACGACTTCACCGCCCGGCTCGAAGACGAGCTCGACGCGGTATCGCGCGGAGAGGAGGACTGGATCCCGCTGCTCGAGCAATTCTGGCGGCCCTTCAAGGACCGAATCGAGCACACCCAGGAGAACGTCCAGCGCAGCGATGTGACCCAGGAGCCCATCGACGAGCAGTGCCCGAAGTGTGCCGGACAGCTCGCCAAGCGGCTCGGGCGCAACGGCCTGTTCATCGGCTGCACCAACTACCCGGAGTGCGACTACACGCGGGATCTGCATGCCGACAAGGCCGAGCAGGACGAGCCCGAGATCGTCGAAGGACGCAGTTGCCCCGAGTGCGGTTCCGACCTGTCCGTCAAGCGCGGTCGTTACGGCAAATTCATCGGCTGCACCGCCTACCCGAAGTGTCGTCACATCGAGCCGCTGGAGAAGCCCGAAGATACGGGCGTGGCCTGTCCAAAATGCAAGGCGGGCACGCTGCAGAAGAAGAAGTCCCGGCGCGGCAAGATATTCTATTCCTGCTCGACCTATCCGAAGTGCGATTACGCGGTCTGGAACGAGCCACTCGACGAGCCCTGTCCGCAGTGCGGCTGGCCGGTGCTGACATTGAAGGTCACCAAGAGCAAAGGCGCGCAAAAGGTCTGCCCGCAAAAGGAATGTGGCTACGCCGCCCCGGCCGAGGAAGCGGCGGAAGTGGAGTCCACTTCCTAAGCCATGCGCTCGGTCGGCAGTTCGCCATCGGCTATGCGCGCGGCAGCACGGGCAGTCGCGCGCGGCGGCGTGGTCGCCTATCCCACCGAGGCGGTTTACGGTCTCGGCTGCGATCCCATGAACGCCGCGTCCGTGCGCCGCATCCTCGCTATCAAGGGACGCGACGAGGACAAGGGGTTGATCCTGATCGCCGCGGACTTCGATGCGCTCGCGCGCTATGTCGAGCTTGTGCGCCTCCCGTCCGAGCGCATGGCGGAGATCAACGCGAGCTGGCCGGGGCCGAGCACCTGGCTTCTGCCCGCGCACGATGAGACGCCGCGCTGGCTGACCGGCCGTCACGACACCCTCGCGGTGCGCGTCACCGCCCACCCCGTTGCGGCCGCTCTGTGCCGAGCCGTCGGCGGCGCCTTGGTCTCCACCAGCGCCAACCGAAGCAACCGGCCGCCGACGCGCGATGCGCTGCAGGTGCGGCGTCAACTGGCCCATGCCCCGGACATGCTGCTGGTCACCGGCCGCTGCGGCGGGGCATCGCGGCCGTCGACGATTCGAGACGCCCGCACCGGGCGCGTCCTGCGCGCCTGACGGCTTGCTCCGCGCCGGCGCTCGGCAGTCGGTGCCTCCGGCGCGCGGTGCCCCCTGGTTGTGCCCCGGAGCGTGCAGGGCGCCGCGCGCGGAGATCTCCCGTCCGACAGGCCGCTTGCATTCCCGTCGGGTGGACAATACCTGTTCATCGCCATCAAGATTTGCCGACGGGAGACAGCTATGCCTTTTGCAGAGGCCGCCATCATTGACTGGGTCGAGCGCGGCCGCGTGCCGGACAGCGTGATCCGCGCCGGCATCCGCCAGCGACTGCGCAAGACGCTTGACGGACTGCCGCAAGACGACTGCGAGGCCGCCGCCGCGCACAAGAAGGCCTTCATCGCGATGATGGATGCCTCGCCGGTGGCCGATGTGCCGGAGCGCGCCAACGAGCAGCACTACGAGGTGCCGGCGGCCTTCTTCGACATCGTGCTGGGGCCGCGGCGCAAATACAGCTGCTGCTATTGGCCGAAGGGGACCGATAGCCTCGCGCAGGCCGAAGACGCGTCGCTGGCGGCGACCACCGAGCGCGCCGGCATCGCCGACGGCATGGACGTGCTCGAGCTTGGCTGCGGATGGGGCTCGTTCAGCCTGTGGGCCGCGGAGCGGTTTCCGGCCGGTCGGTTTACCGCGGTGTCCAATTCCTCATCCCAGCGCGCCTTCATCGAAGCCGAGGCCGCGCGCCGCGGCATCCACAATCTGACCGTCATCACCGCGGATATGAACGTGTTCGCGGCGCCAGGACAGTTCGACCGCATCGTCTCGCTGGAAATGTTCGAGCACATGCGCAACTGGCGCATGCTGTTCGCCCGCGTGCACGATTGGCTCAAGCCGGGCGGGCGCTTTTTCATGCACGTGTTCTGCCACCGCGAGCATGCCTACCCCTACGAAGACACCGGCCCCGAGGACTGGATGAGCCACTATTTCTTCGCCGGCGGCATCATGCCGAGCGATGACCTGCCGCTGTATTTTCAGGACCGGCTCAAACTCGTCGACCGCTGGCGCTGGAGCGGGCGCCACTACGAGCGCACGCTCAATGCCTGGCTGGCGAAGATGGATAGCGCCCGCGATCGTGTCTGGCCCATTCTCGAGCAGACTTACGGCGCCGATCAAGCCGGCATCTGGTGGATGCGCTGGCGCCTGTTCTTCATGGCCTGTGCCGAACTGTTCGGCCTGCACGACGGCGAAGAGTGGCGCGTCGGACATTACTTGCTCGAGCGTCCCGGCGGCTGAGCATCGCGCATGGGTAGAATGTCGATCGACTCACCGATAGGGCTGAAGCGCAAGGCCGCGCTATAGTACGGAGATCGGCGCTGTTTTCGGGGCGCCGAAGCATCGGCCCGGAGGGAATATGAGGAATTTCGATGCCGTCGCCCGCCTGCTTCTCGTCGCCGGCGCCTTCGCGGCGGTCGGGTGCACAGGCAGTCGCAACCTTGCCGACGTCGACTACGACCTGGTATTCACCGACGTTCAGCCCATCGAGTACGCCCGCATTCTGTGCCGCGGTATCCCCATGGAAGATCGCCACACCTGCATGACATCGGTGATTCAGCACCACCATATCGCAAGCCGTCGCGATGGGGATGAGCAAGATGTCGCGGAGGGACCGTTCGTCGTCGTTCTCGAGGAAGACGTATATCGGGGCAGTTACGTCTCCCAGCCGCTGGCCGCCGCGTTCACCGTGAGCAACGGTTACAACATCTGCCGCGGGCGCTACAGTGCGCTGGCCGGCGACACGGAGGCGATCTTCCGGGTCCGATGCGACGACGGATCCCGCGGCGATGCCAACATCATTCTGGACCGCTCCGGCCGCAACGGCATCGGCAAGCTGCAACTGACTGACGGCACCCGCGGCGATATCGTCTTCGGTCGTGCCGCGGTCGGCGGCGCCTTCCTCTAGCCGAAGCCGATCGCGAGCGCCCGCTACCGTGGCGCTGCCGGTTGGCAACAGCGCGTGAGCTCCGCCTCCGAGCCGGCAGCGTCTCGGGTATCGGTCATCCTTCCGCGCAGCCTGCGCCTCCGCGACGCCCGAGCAACCTGCTTCCGACGTCAGAACACCAGATTCAGCATCGTCAGCGAGACCACCAAAAACAGGATCGTCATGATGCCGCCGGCGCGCATGTAATCCGGAACCCGGTAACCGCCCGGCCCCATGATCAGCGCGTTGACCTGATGGGTCGGGATCAGGAAGGAATTGGACGTGGCGATGGCCACGGTCAGGGCGAATACGGCGGGATCTGCGCCGGCGCCGAGGGCCATATTGACCGCCAGCGGCACCAGCAGCACCGTGGCGCCGACATTCGACATCACCAGGGTGAAGAACGTCGCCAGTACCGCCAGCGCCGCCTGAATGACCCAGATCGGCACGTCGCCCAAGGCCTGCAGGGTCTGGCTGGCGATCCAGGCCGCGGTGCCGCTGCTCTCGACCGCCAGTCCCAGCGGGATCAGAGAGGCCAGCAGAAACACGGTCTTCCAACTCACCGCCTCGTAGGCTTCGTCCATGGACAGTACGCCTGTCAGAATCATGCCGACCGCTCCGGTCAGCAGGGCCACCGAAAGCATCAGATCCGAGAACAGCACGAGGCCGAGGGTGATGGCGAAGAACAGAATCGCCATCGGCACCTTGTGCGGGCGCAGTTCTTCGTGGGGATATTCCGTGGTGACGACGACGAAGTTACGGTCCTTCTCCAGCCGAGACAGGTCTGCCCAGGTGGTGTGCACGACCAGCGTATCGCCGGGCTTGAACGGGAGGTCGCGGACGCCGCCCGTCTCGAATGTCAGGGTCTCGTCGCCGCGGCGGATCGCCAGCACCGACAAGCCGTAAACCTTACGCATCCAGAGGTCCCGTGCGGATTTGCCGAGCAGGGCCGAGCCGGGCGGGATCACGATTTCGGCGACACCGGCCTTGCTCGCGGACAGCGCCTCGGCAAAGATCTCCATGTCGGGCTGCACTTCGACGCCGGTATCCTCGACGAAGCTGTCGAACTTCTCCTGCGCCCCCATCAGCGCCAGGCGGCTGCCGGCCTCGATACCGAGGCTGCGGTCGACGCCGGACGAGCCCAGGCGCACGCCGTCTCCCTTATCGACAGCGACCACTCTGACTCGCCAGCGGTGCTCCATGTCGTCCACGTTCACGCCCACCAGCGGACTTGTGCTCGGTACCCGGACTTCGTGCACGCCGAAGTCGGCGTAGCCGTAGGTTTCGGCGTAGTAGATCATCGGGTCCTGGGCTTCGATCTTGTCGGTGCCGCGAGAAGGCAGTACCAGCCGGCCCGCTAGCACGAAGTAGGCGATACCGCTGAGCAGCAATGCGATCCCGATCGGCGTGACGTCGAACAAATCGAAGGTCTGCATCGGCTCGACGGCTTCCGGCAGCGCCTTGTTCGACGTCAGGATGAGGTCATTGAGCAAAATCAGCGGGCTTGAGCCGACCATGGTGATGGTGCCGCCGAGGATTGCGCAGAAGCCCATCGGCATCAGCAGTCTCGACATGGGCAGCCGGGTTCGCGCCGAAATGCGGCTCACCACCGGCAGAAACAGCGCGGCGGCGCCCACGTTCTGCATAAAGGAGGAGATGACGCCGACGGTGCCCGAGATCAGCGGGATGATGCGCGTCTCGGTGCTGCCTCCGATGCGCATGATGAAAGCGGCGACCCGCGACATGATGCCGGTCTTGTCGAGCCCGGCGCCGATGATCATGACCGCGATGATCGAGATCACCGCATTGGATGCGAAGCCGTCGAAGAGATTGGCCACGGGCACCAGGCCGCTGTCGAGCCCCATCACCGGGGCGAGCAGCGTCGTCAACCCGAGCAGTACCATGACCGTCACCGCGGCGACGTCCACGCCGACGATTTCGAACGCAAACAGATAGATGGTCAGGATCAGAACGGCCATGACCCAGGCAATCTCGACCGAGGGCACGACACCCGCGAGCCAAATCGCGATCAGTGCGAATACCGCCGCCGCGATCTCTCGCGACGACAAACCGATGCGGACTCTGCCCATGCCGACCCCTCTCTTTTGTCTCGTTGTGCGCGCGGCGCCCAAGTTTATCGCGCCCGTGCGGCAGCGTATCCTCGGTGCCGGGCTGAGCGAGACCTTATCCTAACTTAAGCACATGCTGATTGTGCGGCCGGGCCGATCGGGGCCGGTCGCCGGTGCCGGTTCCGCCGCCGCGGCGGCCGGTTGCAAGCTGCGCCGGTGCCGGCAACGATTCGTCGCCTCTTCGATATCCCGGCGACGGGCGTTGAACGCGACGCATTGCTCGCCTAGTATCCGGCAATAGGGCGCGCGAAAGCGCTCGTCGGGATATTGTAATTCGTCGACCCCGTCACTCGCGGGGCGAGCTCCCGGGGGGGGGCGCGCCGGGGTCAGCGAACTTTTGTAATCCAGCGGCCGTTGTTCCGGTCCGTGCCATGCCAATGACGCCTAATGCGAAGATGACACCGGATACCGCTGCGCTGGTGCGGCAGTCCTGGGCAGAGCTTTTGCCCAAGCGCAAGCAGGTCTGCACACGATTCTACGCTTGCCTGTTCGAGCGTCATCCCGAACTGCGTCGCCTTTTCAAGGGCGACATGGAGCGTCAGGCAAATCTGTTCCTGACCATGATCAATACAGCCGTCAGTGCATTGGACAACCCCGAGCCGGTGGTGCCCCTGCTTCGCACCGTCGGCGCACGCCACGCGGATTACGGCGTCGAGGACGCGGATTACGACAAGTTCGCCGATGCGTTGATGCAGACTTTCGCAGAGGCGCTCGGCGATACTTTTACGCCCGAAGTGAGCGCCGCCTGGCAGCAGGTCTACGCGCAGCTCGCCGAGACCATGCAGGCGGGTGCCACTGAACGGCGGCATTGAGAGCGAGTATGGATGCGCGGTTGCCGTCGTTCTTCGTCCTGCCCGAGGATGGAGGCAAGCCCCGGCATTGATGTCACCTGCGGCCAGCCGCTACTGCCTCGGTGGATCTAACGTTGTATAATAAAACGCTAATCGTTCGTATCAAACCTACCAGCCAAAGCTGATCGGATCATGCAGCAGTCGGTGTTACAGCCTCGCTCTCTGGGCACTTTTCCGGTCGGTACCAAAGCGCGTATCGTGCAAATCGACGGCGGCCGCGAGTTGTCGCGCAAGCTGCTGGGCCTCGGGCTGCGGGTGGGCAGCGAGATTCGCATCGAGCATCACCGTGGGCGCGGGCTCGTGGTCTCTGCCGGCGCGGCCCGTGTCGCGCTCGGCGGCGGTATCGTCGAGAAGGTGCTGGTGATGCCTCTGTCGATGCCCGGCGGGCCGGTCGCCGGCTCCGGCTCCGCCCTTTCGGGCGGGGGCGACTGATCCCGCTGCCCGGTCTCCGCCGCCGGCCGGCGGCGCGCATGATTTTCCTCTGTTGGCGGGCGCAACGACAATGACGTTCACAGTTCAGGATCGGGCCAAGAGCAACGGGACCGATGCTCCGTTGACGCTGGCGCTCGCGGGTAATCCGAATTGCGGCAAATCGGCATTGTTCAATGCGCTCACCGGTATCCGCCAGACCACGGGCAACTGGCCCGGCGTCACGGTGGAGCGCAAGGAAGGCCGCTACGAGCTCGACGGCCGGGCAGTGCGCGTGATCGACCTGCCGGGGATCTACGCCCTCGATGCGGATTCGCTCGATGAGCGGGTCACTCGCGACTATCTGCTTTCCAGAGACGCCCACCTGATCGTCAACGTCGTCGACGCCTGCAACCTCGAGCGCAACCTCTACATGACGGTGCAGCTGCTCGAGATGGGCGTGCCGATCGTCGTCGCCCTGAACATGATGGACATTGCACGCAAGCGCGGCATTACCATCGACGTGCCGCTGCTCGCCGAGGAACTGGGCTGCCCGGTCGTGCCGGTGGTTGCGGTGACCAAAGAGGGCGTCACCGAGCTGAATGCGCGCGCGCTGGCCGTGGCGCAGGGCAGGGAGCGTGGCGGTTTTCCGCTGGCGCAGGAGGATATCGTCGACCAAGCCGTGGCCGAGCTCGCGCCGGCGTGCATCGCCCAAGGCGGCGAGACCAATGCACGCTGGCTTGCGCTGAAGCTGTTGGAGGGCGATGCGCTCGCCGCCGGCCCGGTCGACGAGGCCGTGCTCGAGCGGGTGCACCACTGGCGGCGGGCCATCGCCGAGCGTTCCGGCGAGGACGCCGATCTGCGCATCGCCGACACCCGTTTCGGTCACGCCCATGCGTTGGCGCGGCGGGTGGTGCATCAGCGCGGGCGTGCCGGGCGTACGGTGTCAGACGCCATCGATCGAGTCGTGCTCAGCCGGGCTTGGGGTATCCCGCTGTTCCTGCTGATGATGTACTTGATGTTCGTCTTCACCATCAATGTCGGCGGAGCCTTCATCGATTTCTTCGACGGCGCGGCAAGCGCGCTTTTCGTGGACGGTCTCGGCACGCTGTTGAGCGGGCTCGGCGCGCCCGATCTGGTGCGGTTGCTGCTCGCAGACGGTGTCGGCGGCGGCCTGACCGTGGTGGCGACCTTCATTCCGATCATCGCGAGCCTCTACATCTTTTTGTCGGCGCTCGAGGATTCCGGCTATATGGCGCGCGCGGCCTTCGTCATGGATCGCTTCATGCGCTCCATCGGCCTGCCCGGCAAGGCCTTCGTGCCGCTGATCGTCGGCTTCGGCTGCAATGTGCCTGCGGTCATGGCCACGCGTACGTTGGAGAACGAGCGCGAGCGCAAGCTGACGATCCTGATGAACCCGTTTATGTCCTGCGGCGCGCGGCTGCCCGTGTATGTGCTGTTCGCGGCCGCGTTTTTCCCCCAATCGGGGCAGAACGTGGTCTTTGCGCTCTATCTGACCGGCATCGCGGTGGCGCTGCTGACCGGGCTGGTGATGAAGCGCACGCTGCTGGCGGGCACCAGCACCGGCTTCATGATGGAGTTGCCGCCCTACCACTTACCGACGCTGCGCGGCGTGCTGCTGCGCACATGGGACCGGGTACGGCTGTTCCTGCGCGAGGCCGGACGGGTGATCGTCGTTATGGTCGTGGCGTTGAACCTCCTCGGCGCCATCGGCACCGACGGCAGCATCGGCGAGACCGACAGCGATGCGTCCGTGCTCGCCGCCGCCAGCCGCGCCGCGACCCCGCTGTTCGCGCCCATGGGGATCGATGAGGACAACTGGCCTGCCGTGCTCGGCGTCATCTCCGGGGTGCTCGCGAAGGAGATCATCGTCGGCACGCTGGATGCGCTGTATGGACGCATCGCCGCGGACGAAGCCCCCGAGGAGGCGGCGGATGACTTCTCGCTCGGCGCCGCGCTCGCGGCGGCGGCGGCGACGGTGCCGGACAATTTGGCCGCGTTGGGTGCGAGCTTTGTCGATCCGCTCGGGCTGCGGGTCGGCGATCTCGACGACCGCGAGGCCATCGCCGCCGAGCAGGCGATTACCGCCGGCACCTTCGGCGCCATGGAGGCCCGTTTCGACGGGCGTATCGGCGCCTTCGCCTACTTGCTGTTCGTGCTGCTCTACTTCCCCTGCGTGGCCACCATCGCCGCCATCGTGCGCGAGGCGGGCGCCGCATGGGCCGGTTTCGTCGCCGTTTGGACCACCGGTATCGCCTACATCGGCGCGACCTTCTTCTACCAGGCCGCGACCTTCGAGCGACACCCGGTTACATCGTCGGCTTGGATGCTGACGCTGTCGCTGCTGTTGTTGGCCGTGTTCGCGGGTCTGCGCATTTGGGCAAGGCGCGGCGCCGGGCGCGAGTTGATGGAGCGCACGCCGCTGGCCGACGGACCGGCATGACCCGTGTGCGGCGACGGGTGACCCGGCCGAGCCCTCCGCGGAGCGTCGCGCCGGTATCGCGCCGCATCTCCACGATACGCGGGACGGAGCGCGCCCGACACGCCGTCTGTGCATCGGGGGCTCGTCGAGCGGATGCCGGCCCCGCGGACCCGGGCCGGGCGCGGTCGCCGCAGACCGGGTGCGTTGCAGTCGTATCGCCGGCCTGACGTTGTCGCCGTCAGCCTTCCGGCGGCAGGCCCTTGCCTGGATTGAGAATGCCGTTGGGGTCGAATTGGTGCTTGATGCCGCGCATCAGGCGCAGCGCCGCGGGATCGAGCTCGCGGGCGACGAAGTCCCGCTTCTCCAAGCCCACACCGTGCTCGCCCGAGAGCGTGCCGCCGAGGGCGACCACCAAATCGAACACCGCGCTCAAGCAATGCTCGGCCCGCGCCATCTCGTGCGCATCGTCCGGATTGACCAGCAGGTTGACGTGAATGTTGCCGTTGCCCGCGTGACCGAAGTTGACGATGCGGATGGCCATATCTCGCGACAGGCGGTCGAGCCCATCGATGAACTCCGCCATGCGTGAGACGGGGACGACGACGTCCTCGTTGATCTTTTTGGGCGCCACGTGCCGCAGGGCTGGCGACAGCGCCTTGCGGGTGCGCCACAGGGCGTTGACTTCCGCCTGATCCGCGGCCACGGACAATTCCAGCAGTCCGTCGTTTCGGGACGCGGCGCCGACGGCCGCGGCGGCGGCCGCGACACAGTCCGCCGGGCCGTCGACCTCGATCATCAGCAGCGCGCCGGTTTCGCCGGGCACGCGCAGATCGGAGAAGCGCCGTACCATGTCGATGGCCGCCGCGTCCATGAACTCCAGTGCGCAGGGGGTCACCGGCTGCGCCATGATCGCCGCAACCGCGGCGGCAGCGCTATGGATGTCGCGGTAGGTGGCGCGCAAGGTGCGCTTTGCCTCGGCCAGCGGCGTCAGCTTCAGCGTTGCCTCTGTGATCAGTGCCAGCGTGCCCTCGGAGCCGATAATCAATCGGGTCAGGTCGTAGCCAACAACGCCTTTGGTGGTCATGACGCCGGTACGGATGGGCTCGCCGGCCCCGGTGACTGCGCTCAATCCGAGTGTGTTCTCGCGCGGCGTGCCGTATTTCACGGCGCGCGGCCCGGCCGAGTTGTAGGCCAGGTTACCGCCGACGGTGCAGACCGATGCGCTGGTGGGATCCGGCGGCCAGAAAAAGCCGTGCTCTGCCACGGCGCGCTGCAGTTGCTCGTTGACGACGCCGGGCTCCACCCTGGCCAGCCGATTGGCGGGGTCGATATCCAGTATCCGGTTCATGCGCTCGAAGGCGAGCACGATGCCGTCGCGCTCGGGTACGGTCGCGCCGGTAGTGCCGGTGCCGAGACCGCGTGCCGCGACCGGAATACGGTGTTCGTTGCAAAGGCTGATGACGGCTGCCACCTGCTCGGCGTTGCCGACAAAGGCGACGGCCTGCGGAAGTGCCTGCCTTCGGCTGTTGTCGTAGCCGTAGGGCCAGCAGTCGGCGGGCTCGCTCAGCAGTGCGTCGCGCCCGACGACGTCGCGCAGCCTGCGCGCGACTGCATCCGGGAGCCTAGGTGCCTTTGGTTTTGGGCTCGACATACTCGAAAATCTTAACTACGCGGGCGACTCCGGGGATGCGGCGGACCCTCTCCGCGGTGGCGTCACCCTCCTCCGGCGAGACCAGGCCCATCAGGTAGACCACCGCGTCGTCGGTGACGACCTTGACACGCAGGGCGTCGAAGTTGGGGAGATCGATGGCCTGTATGGCGAGCTTCGCGCGCGACGTCAGGTAAGAATCCTGCGCTATGCGGGACAGGCTGAGGCCGGGGCCGACCGCGACCTCGTTGTAGACCCGCCGCACCTTGGGCAGTTCACTGATGCGCTGGGCATAACGCTCGCGAACCGCCTCGGTGTCGGCACGGCCGGTGATCAGCGCGGCGTAGTTGTAGCTGGTGACACTGAACTGGCCGCCGAGGCGGAATTCGCGGTCGCGAAGATAGATCTCGCGCGCGCGGAGCTCTATCCATTCGTCGTCGAGGACGGTTTTCTCGTCCCGGCGGTCGTAGACGACGGCGGCCCCATAGGTGGTACCGACAACGACCGCCGGTGCGCAGCCCGTCAGCGCGGGAACGGATAGGAACGCCGCGAGTATTGCGGCGATGGGCAGCGTCAGCGGCAGGGGCAGGGATCTGATCAACTGAAGGCTCCGTCGAAGGCGTTCTGAATCCACTCTATCCGGTTGCCCGCGCCGATGGCGACGACATCGAAACGGCACGGCAAATCGATCGGGCTTCGCTGCAGAAAGAAGGCCGCGGCAGCGATCAAGCGCCCACGCTTGCGGTGGCCGATACTGGCGGCGGCGCCGCCGAAGCGCTCGCTGCGGCGGTAGCGGACCTCGACGAAGACCAATGTCTGCGCATCGCGCATGACCAGATCGACCTCGCCCAACCGACAGCGCACATTATGCGCCACAAGACGCAGGCCCTGCGATTCCAGGTATCGGCGTGCCAGCTGCTCCTTTTGCGCGCCGACCTGCGCGGTGGCGCCGCGGCGTTGCTCCGCCACGCCCTAGTGCCGTCCGCGGCCCGCGCGGCGGTGCTTGCCTTTCGCCGTCATTGTGGCGCTCCGGCGTCGGGCGCCGCGCTCGACGCCGACTCGGCTTCGATGGTATCCGCCACCTCCGGTCCGGACGGGGTGAACTTGGCGAGCACCAGCTGCCGGCGAACCTGCCCGAGGGAATCGACATTGAGACCGCCGGTCTCGCCGGGGAAGAAGATGCCGGGGCTATTACCCATGTCGGCGATCCGCGGCGCCAAGCGATAGCCGTCGATGCCCATCGCGTAGAGTCTCGCGAGCGGGCCGTTCACATTCGGGAGCTTGTCGCGCAGGGCCTTGCGCGACAGCGCGTCGCTGCGCTCGGTATCCAGAATCCATGGGATGTCGACCAGATACAGCCCCGATAGTGCCGCGTCGCGGGTGGGATTGAAGTCGCCGTCGTAGACATGGGACGTGGCGACCACCGGCATGCGGGCGTCGGCCTCGCGCAGCGAGCCATAGAGCGGGACGGCATCCTGTACACCGGATACAAGGAAAACGAAATCCGCATCGCCTGCGCTCAGCAGCGCATTGGCGGAGACGCCATAGCTGCTGTCGCCGGGCGGGTAAGCGCGCTGGCCAGCGACTTTCCCGCCGAGACTGCGCCACTGAGTACGGAATGCATCGCGCATCCGCTCGCCCCACGGCCCTTGCGGGTACAGCAGCGCGGCGGAGCGCAGACCGGACGCATGGGCGTAGTTGGCGACGTTGATGGCCTCGTCTTCGGGCGCGAGCGAGAATTGATAGAGATTTTCCGTGGCCGCGCCGCCGGTCCGATTCAGTGCCAGTGTCGGTACCGGCAGCGAGGAACGTCGCGCGAGCTCGCCGACGGAAGATTTCTCGAGCGGACCGAGCACCAAATCGCTGCCGCCGTCGACACCCCGATCGAAGGCGCTGCCGACGCTGCCGGTGCTGTTGCGAAATTGCAGTTGCGGGCGCTGGCCGCTGCGATCTGCATCATAGGCGGCTTGCACGCCATCCTTGATGGCCTCGCCCGCGACGCCGAAGCGTCCCCCCGTGGGCAGCAAAACCAAGACTTCCATGCCTGCCGGATAGCCCCCGGCCAGCGTGTTGTAGTAAGCCTCGGATAAACCGGGCAGCGCCGGATGTCCGCCACGGCCGGAGCGCCACTTGCGGAAATCGGCATCCAGCTGCGGTGTTTTCGCCCCGTGACCGCTGAACAGCCGAGCTAATTCAACCCAGCCCTGCATGCGCCCGCGGCTGGTCCGTTCGGCCTCGGCGAGCCCGCCGCGCCCGAGCGTCGACAGCGTGAAGAGCAACGAGACCTGATTGTCCAGGCGCGCCGCCGGATCGTTCGTGAGCAGCTTGTCGAGCTCGTCGAGCCGTTCGGCCGCGGCCAGCGGTTGACCGTTCAGGCGGTAGGCGGCGGCCTGGGTGCCGAGATAGCGGGCCTTCAGGTCGGACGGCAGGGCTGATTTGTTGACGCGATCGAGCTTGGCGATGGCTTCACCGGCGCGCCCGCGCTGTAATGCAACTTCGGCCTCCAGCATGAGTACCAGCTCGCGCTGGCTGGACGTAAGGCTGCCGCGGCCGATCTCGGCGAGCACGCGGTCCGCGTCGGCCGGCTTGCCGGCCTGCAACAGCGCTTCGGCGGCATTGAGCCGAAGCTGCTCTTTCGCCGGAGAGACGGCGTCTTCGGCCAAAGCGAGGTAGGCCTCGGCCGCCTTTTCCGGCTCGCCGCTCTGTTCCAGGCCACGCGCCTTGCCGAGCGGCGCCGCGGGTACATCGGCAAGCACGCGCTGCTCGTCTCGGACCGGGTCGATGGTGCAGCCCGCGAGCAGCAGGGCCAACAAAAGACCGAAGAGCGCCGGAGCGGCGCCGCAAAGCGGAGTGTCGCCTGTTCCCGAAGCTTGAAAGCTGTACGTCTGCTGCGGCATTACCGTCTCCATAGCCAGAGCAAAAATTGCTTGTTGAGGATTGGAAGTGACTGAAAAATCGGGGGTACTATACGTCGTGGCCACGCCCATGGGAAATCTGGGCGACATCACGCATCGTGCCTGTCGGGTGCTCGCCGACGTGGATCTGATCGCCTGCGAGGACACGCGCCACAGTCGCGTGCTGCTCGGCCATCTCGGCATCGACGCGTCGCTGATCAGCTACCACGAGCATAACGAGGCGCAGATGCTGCCGCGTCTGTTGGGGCTGCTTGCCGAGGGCAAGCACATCGCATTGATCAGCGATGCAGGAACGCCGCTGATCAATGATCCCGGTTACGTGCTTGTGCGCGCCGCGCGCGAGCGGGGCCTTGCGGTGGCACCGATTCCGGGCCCGAGTGCCGTCACCTGCGCGCTGTCCGCGGCAGGGCTTCCGAGCGACCGCTTTTTGTTTGTCGGTTTCCCGCCGCGCGGGGAGCAGGCGCGGCGGACATGGCTCGCGTCGCTGGCCCGGGAGCCCGGCACGCTGATCTGCTACGAGAGCGGCCGTCGCGCGGCGGCGACGCTGTCGGACTTGGCGGATGTGCTCGGGCCGCGCCGGGCCGTAGTCGCGCGCGAGCTGACCAAGCGCTTCGAAACGTTTTTGGCTGCGGACTTGCCGGCGCTTGCTGCACGTGTCGCGGAAGATGCCGAGCAGCAACTCGGCGAGTTGGTCATCTTGATCGAGGGCGACCTGCGTGCCGACGCCGAGCGCGACGACGAGCACCAGCGCACGATCCTGCGCATACTGGCGGAAGAATTACCGCTGAAGCAGGCGGTCGCGTTGACCGCCCGGATCACGGGCGGCAACCGCAATCGTCTGTATAAGGAAGCGCTGACCGCGCGCGACGCGGGCAGCGACAGCGAGTGACGGGCGTATCGCGCCGCTGGCGGCGCTCGGGCCGATTGGGCCCGGCATTGGCACGGCGAGCCGCCGGCGCTACACTGGCCGGTTAGGGAGTCGGCCAGGCAGCCGCTCCCCGGCTTCGGCCGGGGGGAGGAAAGTCCGGGCTCCGCAGGGCAGGGTGCCAGGTAACGCCTGGGGGGCGCGAGCCTACGGAAAGTGCCACAGAAAACAGACCGCCTAAGCCGCGCAAGCGGCCGGTAAGGGTGAAAAGGTGCGGTAAGAGCGCACCGCGCCGGTGGCAACACGCGGCGGCACGGTAAACCCCACCCGGAGCAAGACCAAATAGGGGAGCATGTGGCCTCGCGCCGCATCCCGCGGCCCGCGGGCGCTCCCGGGTAGGTCGCTAGAGGCGCGCGGCGACGCGCGCACGAGATGAATGGCTGCCCAAGACAGAACCCGGCTTATCGGCCGGCTCCCGCTCTATTCCTCGGGCGATCGTTCGGCAATGCGCCGCCCCGCCGGGCGCTGCCGTCCGAGCGACCCTTTTTGCCGGCTGCCGCGGCCGTTACGCGCGGCGCCGGCTGATCCGTAGCGGATTTCGAGACATTGCCGGCTTGGTCGGCGCGTGTCCTTGCGACCGGCGCGATCCGCGGCGCCCCTGCCTGTCCCCCCGCTTGCGCGGCGCGCCCTTCCATACAGACTGAAGGGCTTTAACGGTCGTTTCTTGGCATGACCTCCGGCGGTCGGCGACCAACGGCGCTTGCCTTGTAGGGGCTCTGCGCAACCTATTCTAGTTTTGACTGTAAAAAACCCCTATAGAAGGTTGAATTGAGTCGGGTTCCACTTTGGGGTTCCGGCCGTCAAGGGATCTTCCTAAGTTTCTGACAAGCAACGCTGAATTCTCCCCCTAAGGCCTTGACCAACCGCAAGTCGTCTCCTAAGATCGCTGCAGAAGTGGGGGATCATGGTGACTGGTGGTGCACGGTGGGGAGCCTAGCAGTCTTTGTTCCGGGGTACGCATTTTCTCAATCTCGATGCCAAGGGGCGGCTTGCCATCCCGGCCTCCCAGCGGGCGTTGCTGGCCGAGTACTGCGATTCTCGGCTGATCGTGACCGCAGACCCACAGCGTTGTCTCATCGTGTACCCGGAGCCGCACTTCGAGGCGGTGGAGAAGAAGCTCAACGAGAAGCCGGCGATGAACGCCGCCGTTCGGGCGCTGACGCGCGTGATTATCGGCTACGCCACGTCCGCGACGCTGGATGCCCAAGGCCGAATCTTGATCAGCCCTGCCCAACGCGAATTCGCGGGCTTAACCAAAGAGGTGGCGCTGGTCGGCGTCGGAAACCGCTACGAGTTGTGGGATGAAAAGGTCTGGCAAAAGACTTTGAGAGAAGCAGAGGAGATAGGCCTGGAGGCCCTTGCGGCCGATCCGAATATGGCCGACTTCTCGCTATAGCCGAAGAACAAACAAAGAACAGGTCACGCATGGAAACGCGGAGACACATTCCAGTCCTGTTGGAGGAAAGCATGCAGGCGTTGGGGGAAATGAACGATGGCGTCTATTTGGACGGCACGTTCGGCCGTGGTGGTCACTCGCGCGCGATGCTCGCGCGACTCGGCCCGCGCGGCCGTGTGCTGGCCGTGGACCGTGATCCGGAGGCCGTTGCCGCCGGCCGCGCGCTCGCGGCGGAAGATCCGCGCTTTTCAATTCGCCGGGAAAGCTTCTCGGCGCTGCCTCGTATTGCCGAAGAAGAAGGTCTGGTCGGGCGCGTCGACGGGTTGCTGCTCGATCTCGGAGTCTCCTCTCCGCAGCTCGATGCGCCCGAGCGCGGCTTCAGCTTCGGCGGCGACGGGCCGCTCGACATGCGCATGGATCCGGACGCCGGCGAGTCCGCGGCGCAGTGGCTGGCGCGCGCCGAGGAGCGGGACATCGCGCGCGTGCTGCGTGACTACGGCGAGGAGCGCTTCGCCAAACGGATCGCGCGCGCGATCTGTCGAGTCCGCGCCTCGCGTCCGCTGCGCACCACCGGCGAGTTGGCGGCGCTGGTGGAGGATGCGGTGCCGACGCGAGAGCCCGGCAAGCACCCCGCCACGCGGACTTTCCAAGCGCTGCGTATTCAGGTCAACGGCGAGCTCGACGAGTTGCGCGCCTGTCTGTCTCGCACCTGCGAATTGCTCGCGGCCGGCGGGCGGCTCGTCGTGATCAGCTTCCATTCCTTGGAGGACCGCATCGTCAAGCGCTTCATACGCGACGAGTCCCGCGGTGCCGAGTTGCCCAAGGGGCTGCCGGTGCGCGACGCCGAGATCCGACGCCGTCTACGCCCGATCGGCGGCGCTGTCCATGCGTCGGCCGATGAGCTGGCGCGCAACCCGCGTGCACGTAGCGCCGTGCTGCGTGCGGCGGAGCGTCTGCAATGAGTGCGCCGCGCGCCGGCCGCGTCCGCAAATCCGGTGTCGCCGCCGTTGCGATGCTGGCGCTCGCCGTTTTGGGCAGCGGCGTCGCCGTGGTTTACGTGAAGTACCTGACTCGGCTCGAGTTCGGCGTGCTTCAGCAGGTGCGTGCCGAGCGCGACGACCTCGACGTCGAGTGGGGGCGTCTGCAGATCGAGGAGGCGGCGCTGACATCGCATACCCGCGTCGAAGAGAACGCGCGGCGCAAGCTCGACATGTACCTGCCCCAGGGCGGCGAGGTGCGCGTTGTCGAAGTCACCGTTTCTGGAGGGCCGGCCGATGCGCGCTAACCGCAACCAGGGTCGCGAGCGGATGAAAGAGCGCATGCGCCGGCTCGAGCTTGCGGAACGGCGACCGCCCAACTTCGCGGCGCGCCGCGCCGCGCTTGGGTTAATGCTGGCCGCGGCCTTCGTATCCGTGATCGGCGCGGCCTTCTACCGACAGGTGCTGGAGCAAGAATTCCTCAAGAGCGAGGGCGAGCGCCGTTTCGTGCGCGAGCCGGCCATCGCCGCGCGGCGCGGCATGGTCTTGGACAGAAACGGCGAGCCGCTGGCGATCAGCACCTCGGTCGCCACCGTTTGGGCCGATCCGCAACTGCTTGCCGAGCGCCGCGAGACACTACCGGCGCTGGCCACGGCGCTCGACGTCCCGCAAGCCAAGCTCAGCGCCAAGCTCGACGAGTACGTCGCTGCCGGCAAACGTTATGTCTATCTGCGCCGGCGCATCGATCCGCAGCGTGCGCTGGCGGTTTCCGAGGTTATCGACCGCTTCAAGCTGGCCGGTGTGGGGATGGAGACCGAGTATCGCCGCTTCTATCCGGGCGGCGAGATGTTCGGCCAAGTGGTGGGCTTCACCAACATCGACGATATCGGCCAAGAGGGCATCGAGCTGGTCTACAACGATTGGCTCAACGCGGAGCCCGGAAAGCGCCGCGTCATTCAGGACGGGCGGGGCCGTGTCATCGAAGAGGTCGAACAGCTCAAGGCGCCGTCGCACGGGCGCGACCTGTCGTTGAGCATCGACCGTCGCCTGCAGTTTCTGGCCTACCGCGAGCTCAAGCGCGCGGTGGCGACACACCGCGCCGCATCGGGCTCCGCGGTGCTGCTGGATGCGCTGTCCGGCGAAGTGCTGGCGATGGTCAATCAGCCGGCCTTCAACCCGAACGGGGCACGCACCGAGTCGGCGCAATCGCGGCGTAATCGAACGCTCACGGATGTTTTCGAGCCGGGCTCGACGATCAAGCCGTTCGTTGTCGCCGCGGCCATGGAGGCGGGGCTGATCTCTCCGCGAACGGCCATCAATACGGCTCCCGGCTACTTAAAGGTCGGCCGCAACCGCGTGCGCGACATCCGAAATTACGGCGTGCTGGATGCGACCGGTGTCATCACCAAATCCAGCAACGTCGGCGTCGTGAAGATCGCCCAGCGGATGGACCGCGCCGTGCTGTGGCAGCTGTACGGGCAACTCGGCTTCGGGCGGCCCACGGAGGTGCGCTTCCCCGGCGAGCGCTCCGGCGTGCTGCCCCATTTCGAGGGCTGGTCCCGCTTCGAGCATGCAACGCTCGCATTCGGCTATGCCTTGAACGTGACTACGCTGCAGTTGGCGCAGGCTTACTCGGTCTTGGCCAACGACGGCGTCAAACGCCCGGTCACCCTGATCAAGCGCGACGCGATCCCGCAGGGCGAGCGCGTGTTCTCGGAGCAGACTGCCCGCCAGGCACGCCTGATGATGGAGACGGTGGTCTCCGAAAAAGGAACCGCCCGTCGCGCCGCCGTGCCCGGCTACCGAGTCGGGGGCAAGACCGGTACCGCGAAAAAGGCCACCGGGCGAGGCTATGCCAAGGGTAAGTATCAGTCGGTATTTGCCGGTCTGGCCCCGATCAGCGATCCGCGCTTCGTCATGGTGGTGATGATCGACGAGCCACAGGGCAAACAGTATTACGGCGGCATCGTCGCGGCACCCACCTTCTCGAAAGTGATGCAGGCGGCGCTGCGTCTATACAACGTCGCCCCCGATGATCCCCAAGGCGAGCTGCTGCTCGCGGGCGTGGGGGAAAAACGATGATCGCGCTGCAGTCCGCGGCGGCACGTCCTTGGAGCCTGGCCGATTTGCTGGCCGGCTTCGCCGCGCTTCCGTTCGAGTCGGGGCTGCGCGTCGAGCGCATGGCGCTCGATAGCCGGCAATCGGGTCCGGGATGCTTATTCCTGGCCTGCCGCGGCACGCGCCGCCACGGCTTGGAGTATGCCGAGCAGGCGGCGGAAAACGGCTGCGTCGCGATCGCCGCGGAACCCGACGGCCGCTGGGGGCAGACCGATCTCGCGCGGCTCTCGGCGGAGTTGGCGCTGCCGGTGGTCCCGGTTGCCCATCTCTCCCGCCGCGCCGCAGAAATTGCGGCGCGATTCTTTGGGGACCCCAGCCGAGCGATGGACGTGATCGGCATCACCGGCAGCAACGGCAAGACGAGCGTCGGCCATTTCGCGGCCCGGGCACTGGCTGCCGACGTGCGCTGCGCGGTGATAGGAGCCCTGGGCAGCGGCTTTCCCGGCGAGCTCGACGCTAGCGGACCGACGGCGCCGGACGCCGTTGGCCTGCAGCAAACCCTGTCCTCGCTGCACGCCCGCGGTGCCGGTGCCGTCGCCATGGATGTGTCGTCCGCTGCTCTCGAGCAAGGGCGGGTCGGCGCAGTGCGTTTCAGCCATGCGCTGTTCACGAACCTGACCGGCGATCACTTCGACGATCACGGCAGCTTCGAGCGCGACGCCGAGGCGAAGCGTCGTCTGTTCCGCTTCCCGGAACTGGCCTGGGCAGTGATCAATCACGACGACCCCCACGCAGCTTCGATGGTGCAGGCCCTGCCGCAGGGCACCGGGCTTGCGCGCTACAGCCTGGAGCCGAATGCGGATCTCGGCGCCGACGCCGAGATTTGGGTCAAGGCTCGGCGCATCGAGGTGCTGCCGTTCGGGCTGCGCATCGCCGTGGAGAGCGCAGTCGGCAGCGGCGAGGTCGTAGTGCGTCTGATCGGGCGCTTCAATGCCGCCAATCTGCTCGCGGTGCTCGCGCTGCTGCTGACGCGTGGGCTGACATTGGAGGCAGCGCTGGAGCGGCTGTGCGACATGCGCGGTGTGCCCGGGCGCATGGAATGCTTCGGCGGCGGCTGCGCACCGCTGGTCGTCGTCGACCATGCCAACTCGCCCGATGCATTGGAAAAGGCCCTGTCTCATCTGCGACTGCACTGCACCGGTCGACTGTTGACGGTGTTCGGCTGCGGCGGCGAGCGTGAGCGCGGCAAGCGAGCGCTGATGGGCGAGGTTGCCGAGCGTCTGAGCGACCGCGTCATCCTCACCGACGACAACCCGCGCGGCGAAGCCGGCGACGTGATCTGCGCCGACATCGCCAACGGCATGCGGCGCCCGAGCGACGCGCTGATCGAGCGCCAACGCGCGCTGGCGATCCGCCGAGCCGTGGCACTTGCGGGGCCGGGCGACGCTGTCCTGGTCGCCGGCAAGGGCCACGAAACAATCCAGGACATGGGCGAGCTCAAGGTCCATTTCAGCGATCGCGCGCAAGTCGTCCAGGCGCTGCGCGAATGGGCGGGCCGAGGCGCGTGATGGGGATCATCGGTCGACCCGCAATCGGGCTCGCCGTAGAGCCGTCGGAGCGCGCCGCACTGGGCAGCATCGCCGCGAGCGCCGCGATCGGTCCGATCGGCCGCTGCGCTTGGGGAGTTGTCGGGGTTGGCGAGGAGCAAGGCGAGCGCCGCGGTGACGTTGCCGCTCGTTTCGCAGCCGCCCCGACGCGCGCGGCACAATCGCGGCGCCCGGCCTCCGCCGGCCTCGCCACTGTCCGGCTCCGGGAGGGCTGCTGAGTTGTTGTTATGGCTGACAGAATGGCTCTCGCAATACGAGAGCGGTTTTCAGGTATTCCGCTACCTGACGCTGCGCACCATCCTGGGGGTGCTGACCGCGCTCGCCATCTCGCTGATCATCGGCCGTCCGCTGATCCGCTGGCTGAGTACCTATAAGATCGGTCAGACGGTCCGTGATGACGGCCCGCAGAGCCATTTCTCCAAAGCCGGCACGCCGACCATGGGCGGTACGCTGATCTTGGTGGCCATCGCCGTCAGTACCCTGCTATGGGCCGATCTCAGCAACCGCTTCGTCTGGGTGGTGCTGATCACGACGCTCGCGTTCGGGATCATCGGCCTGGTGGACGATTACAAGAAGCTGGTGTTGCGTGACCCCAAGGGGTTGGTAGGACGCTGGAAATACTTCTGGCAGACAGTTGCCGGTCTTTCCGCCGCCCTTTACCTCTATTTCAGTGCGACGACGCCGGGCGAGACGGCACTGCTGGTGCCGTATCTGAAGGACGTGAGTTTCCAGCTCGGGCCATTCTTTATCCTGTTTGCCTACTTCGTCATCGTCGGCGCGAGCAACGCCGTCAACCTGACCGACGGGCTCGACGGTCTCGCGGTGCTGCCGACGGTGATGGTGGCCTCCGGCCTCGGCATCATGGTTTACGCCGCCGGCAACGTGGAGATCGCCGGCTATCTGAAGATCCCTTATGTCGCCGACGTCGGCGAGGTGGTGATCTTCTGCGGCGCCATCGCCGGCGCCGGACTCGGATTCTTGTGGTTCAACACTTACCCGGCACAGGTGTTCATGGGGGACGTCGGCGCCCTCGCGCTGGGCGCGGCGCTGGGCGCGGTCGCGGTGGTCGCCAAGCAGGAGCTCGTGCTGTTCATCATGGGGGGCATCTTTGTCTTGGAAACCCTCTCGGTGATGCTGCAGGTGGCCTCCTTCAAACTCACCGGCAAGCGAATCTTCCGGATGGCGCCGCTGCACCATCACTACGAGCTCAAGGGGTGGCCCGAGCCGCGCGTGATCGTGCGCTTCTGGATCGTTACCGTGGTTCTGGTCCTGATCGGCTTGGCCAGCCTGAAGCTACGATGAGATATCGCATGCGCCAAACCAGGCTTTGTTGCGCGGCCGCGCGTTGCGCACCCGCGGCCGCAGCCGCGGGAGGACTCTGCTGATGGCCGTTAACGCCGCCAACGCTGCACAGGCCTCGAAGGTGCTGGTCGTGGGCCTCGGCAAGACCGGCCTCTCCTGCGCGCGATACCTGCACGCGCAGGGCTGCATCGTTGCCGTGACGGACAGCCGCGAATCGCCGCCCGGGCTCGACAGCATTCGTGCGGAGCTTCCCGATGTGGCCCTGATGCTCGGCGGGTTCGAGGACGCCGCGTTCGCGGCCGCCGATCGCATCGTCGTCAGTCCCGGCGTGAGTCTGGCCGAGCCGCCGATCCGGCGTGCCATGGACGCGGGCGTGCCGGTCATCGGCGATATCGAATTGTTCGCCGAGGCGGTGCGTGCGCCGGTAGTCGGGATCACGGGCTCCAACGGCAAAAGCACGGTAACGACGCTGCTGGGCCTGATGGCGCGGGCGGCGGGCCGGCGCGTGGCCGTCGGCGGCAATCTCGGCGACCCCGTTCTCGATCTGCTGGCGGACGACATCGAGCTGTATGTCCTCGAGCTGTCCAGCTTCCAGCTGGAGGCGACGCACTCGCTGCCGTTGACCGCCGCCACCGTGCTCAATCTGTCGCCGGATCACATGGACCGATATCCCGATATGGCCGCCTATGCCGCGGCCAAACAACGGATTTTCGCCCATGCGCAGGCGGCGGTGGTCAATCTCGACGACCCGCCCGCCTCCGCTCTGGCCGAGGCCGTCCGGCATCGGGTCGGCTTCTCGCTGGCACCTCCTCGCGAGCCCGGCGATTACGGCATCGGCGAGCGCGCGGGCGAGGCCTGGATTATGCGCGGCGATGTCTTTCTGATGCCGGTCTCGCAGGTGCTGCTGCAGGGCATCCATAACCTGGCCAATGCACTGGCTGCGCTGGCCCTCGGCGAGCTTTGCGGATTGGACTGCACGCCGATGTCGAAGGTGCTGCGCACGTTTCGCGGGCTCGCGCATCGCAGCGAGTTGGTTGCCGATCACAACGACATCCGCTGGATCAACGACTCCAAAGGCACCAATCCCGGCGCTACCGTGGCGGCCTTGCAAGGCTTGGTGCCGGACCCGAGCCGCGGCAAGGCGGTCCTGATCGCCGGCGGCGACTGTAAGGGCGCCGATTTCGAGCCGCTGCGCGCGGCGGTCGCACGCGCCGCGCGTGCGGTCATTCTGATCGGACGCGACGCGCCGTTGATCGCCGCCGCCCTCGGCGACGCGGCGCCGGTGCGGAATGCCGCCGATATGGACGAGGCGGTACGGCTGGCGGCGAAAACGGCTCGCCCGGGCGACTGCGTCGTGCTCTCGCCTGCCTGCGCGAGTTTCGACATGTTCGACGACTACCGGCATCGCGGGCGCGTCTTCTCCGAGGCTGTTCTGAGGTGGGCTATATGAGCACGTTGACCGCCGCCCGAGCCCAAGCCGGGACACAGCCGCGCCGCAAGCGGCGCCTGGAGCGCTACGATCCGCCGTTGGACTACGGGCTCCTGCTGGCCGTGCTGTTCCTGCTCGGCCTCGGCTTCGTCATGGTGACGTCGGCGTCGATGCCGATCGCCGACCGCAACTACGGCGATCCGTTCTTCTTCGTCGAGCGGCATGCCTTCGCGCTGCTGCTGGCGCTGATCGCGGGTGCCGTCTGCTTCGCGGCGCCGATTCGCTTCTGGGAGCAAAGCGGTCCCTGGCTGTTGCTGGGCTGCATCGCCCTGCTCGTCGTGCTGTTGCTGCCGGGCATCGGTCGGACCGTCAACGGCGCGACCCGATGGATTCCGCTCGGGGTATTGAACCTGCAGCCCTCGGAGCTGATGAAGTTCTGCGCGGTGATCTACGTCTCGGGCTATTTGATTCGCCGGCAGCTCGACCTGCACACCACTGTCAGCGGCTTCCTGCGCCCGATGGTATTGATCGGCCTGGCCAGCGCGCTGATCATGGCGCAGCCGGACTTCGGTACCACCGCCGTGATCCTGGCAACGGTAATGGGGCTGCTGTTCCTCGGCGGCGTCAGCATTCTCAACTTCGTGTTCCTGTTCCTGCTGGTGGCACTGGCGCTGGTGGTGCTGATCCTGGTCGAGCCCTATCGCCTGCAGCGCGTGACGTCTTTCCTGGATCCCTTCGCGGACCCGTTCAATACCGGCTACCAGCTGAGCCAGGCGTTGATCGCCTTCGGGCAAGGCCAATGGCTCGGGGTCGGCCTCGGCAACGGTATCCAGAAACAGTTCTACCTGCCCGAAGCGCATACCGACTTTCTATTGGCGGTAATCGGCGAGGAATTCGGGCTGGTCGGCGTGCTCATCGTCATCTCCCTGTTCGCCTACCTGACTTGGCGGGCCTTCGCAATCGGTGCCCGTGCGCGCGCGCAGCAAGAGGGCTTCGGCTGCTACGTCGCGCACGGGTTCGGTCTCATGCTGGGCCTGCAGGCATTCGTCAACGTCGGCGTCAATACCGGCCTGCTGCCGACCAAAGGTCTGCCGCTGCCGTTCCTCAGCTACGGCAGCAATGCGCTGATCATTGCCGTGATGGCGGCGGCGGTGCTGCTGCGGATCGACTTCGAGTTGCGCCGTACCGCGCTCGAGCCTATGCCCGACGGCGGCCGGCGACTGCATCGAGGTGGCAAATGGCGGCGCGTATAGCAGTCATGGCCGGCGGAACCGGCGGACACGTCTTTCCGGCGCTGGCCGTCGCCGACGCGCTGCGCGCGCGCGGTGCCGAGGTGTTCTGGATCGGCACGCGTGCCGGCATGGAAGCGCGTCTCGTGCCGCAGCACGGTATCGAGATCGAATGGATCGGCATCGAAGGCGTCCGCGGCAAAGGGCCGAGGCAACTGCTCGTGGCGCCTTGGCGGCTGCTGTCGGCGCTGCGCGAGGCCGGAGCCATCTTGCGCCGGCGGGCGCCGCAGGCGGTGATCGGCATGGGCGGCTTCGTCTCGGGCCCCGGCGGACTGATGGCTCGGCTGCTGCGCCTGCCGCTGCTGATCCAGGAGCAAAACAGCGTGCCGGGCATGACCAACCAATGGTTGTCGCGGCTTGCCGACAGGGTCTTCGAGGCCTTTCCCGGCAGCTTCGCGGGCAACCGCCGCGCCATCGCCAGCGGCAATCCCGTGCGCGCCGAGATCGCGGCGCTGCCGGCGCCGGCCGAGCGTTTCGCCGGGCGCACCGGCGCGGCACGCTTACTGGTGGTGGGCGGTTCTCTGGGCGCGCTGGCGCTGAACGAGACGGTGCCGCGGGCCCTCGCGCTGCTGGCGCCCGGGGCGCGGCCGCAAGTGCGCCACCAGGCCGGCGAGCGCACGTTGGAGGCGGCGCGCGCCGCCTATGCCGCTGCCGGCGTCGAGGCCGAGGTTACGCCGTTCATTGTCGACATGGCCGAGGCCTACGGCTGGGCCGATCTGGTGGTTTGCCGCTCCGGCGCGCTGACGGTCTCGGAGTTGGCCGCGGCCGGGCTGCCGGCGGTGCTGGTGCCCTTTCCCCACGCGGTCGACGATCATCAAGTCGGCAATGGCCGCTACCTGAGCGATGCCGGTGCGGCGCGCCTGATCATACAGCGCGACCTGACCCCGGACGGGCTGGCGCAGATCCTGGCCGAGTTGATCGGCGATCCGCGCAAGCGTCTGGCGATGGCCGAGGCGGCGCGCGCCAAGGCCAAGACCGACGCGGCCGACGTTATCGCCGATGCCTGCCTGGAGCTTGCCCGATGAACGCCCACAGCACCCATAGCGCCAGCTACATGGGCCGCATGCGGCGGCTGCATTTCGTCGGCGTCGGCGGTGCCGGCATGAGCGGCATCGCCGAACTGATGGCCAACCTCGGCTACGAAGTCCAGGGCTCCGACCGTCGCCCGAGCCAGGTCACCGAGCGGCTGCGCGATCTCGGCGTCGACATCTTTATCGGCCACCGCGCCGAGCATATCGAAGACGTGGATGCGGTCATCGTCTCCACCGCCATCGATGCCGAGAATCCGGAGATCATCGCGGCCCGCGCGCAGCGCATCCCGGTGGTGCGCCGAGCCGAGATGCTGGCGGAGCTGATGCGCTTTCACTACGGGGTCGCGGTCGCCGGCACCCATGGCAAGACCACGACCACGAGCCTGATCGCCAGCGTGCTCGCCGAGGGCGATCTGGATCCGACCTTCGTGATCGGAGGCTTGCTCAACAGTGCCGGCGCAAACGCCAGGCTCGGCAGCAGCAAATATCTGATTGCCGAAGCCGACGAGAGCGACGCGTCGTTTCTGTTCCTGCAGCCGATGATGGCCGTCGTCACCAATATCGACGCCGATCACATGCGCACCTACGACAATGACTTCAATCGGTTGCGCAACACCTTCATGGAGTTTCTGCACCACCTGCCGTTCTACGGCCTGGCGGTCCTGTGCGTGGACGATGAAGAGGTCGCCTCGTTGGTGCCGATGATGGCCCGCCCGGTGCGCACTTACGGCACGAGCTCGAGTGCCGACGTGCGCGCGGACAACGTGCGCCAGCAGGGTTTGAAGATGCTGTTCGATGTCCATTACCGGGGCGCACCGCAGCCGCTGTCGTTCGAGCTGAATCTGCCCGGCCATCACAACATGCTCAACGCCCTCGCCGCGATCGCCGTCGCGCTCGAGCTCGGCGTCGACGAAGAGGCCATTCAGCGAGCGCTATCGCGCTTCCAGGGCATCGGCAGGCGTTTCGTCGTCAGTGAGTGCACGGCCGCCGGGGCGCGCTCGCTGACGCTGGTGGATGACTACGGTCACCACCCGCGCGAAGTGGCCGCGACCATGGCCGCCGCGCGCGGCAGCTGGCCGGCGCGCCGCTTGGTGCTGGTGTTCCAGCCCCACCGCTACTCGCGCACCCAGGAGCAGTTCGAAGATTTCGTGCACGTGCTCTCGGAGGCCGACGTGCTGGTGCTGTGCGACGTCTATCCCGCCGGTGAGCAGCCGATACCGGGGGCGGACGGGCGCAGTCTGGCGCGGGCGATCCGCTCGCGGGGCCGGGTCGAGCCGGTATTCGCGCAGGATCTGAGTGAAGTTCCGGAAGTTTTGGATAGCGTTCTCATGGACGGCGACGTCGTGTTGATATCCGGCGCGGGCGACATCGGGGGATTGGCCGCCCGCCTGCCGGAGCAGCTCAAACGGGGGAACGGGGGATGATCCAGACGACACAGACACCCAAGGCGCAGCTGTGTTTGAGGCTGGGCTGCGGCGAGTCACTGCGCGGGCGGCTGCTGACCGCCGGGCGACGCCCGGCGGCGACGCCGGTAGCGGACAGAGCGGCGCCGCGCTCGGCGACTGGACGTCGTCGCGCATGATCCAAGAAAGGTCGGCCGGCGTCGGGCTGCGCGGCGAGCTGCGCCGCGACGAGCCGCTGGCTCGCCATACCACGTGGCGTGTCGGCGGTCCGGCGGCGCGCCTCTATCGGCCCGCCGACGCCAACGACCTGGTCGCCTTTCTGCGTACGCTCGAGCCGAACGAGCCGCTGCTTTGGATCGGTCTCGGCAGCAACCTTCTGATCGGTGACTCGGGCTTTGTCGGCACCGTGATCGAGACCCAGGGCTGCCTCATCGACATGGAGATGTCGGCACGAGGGCGCCTGCGCGCGCAAGCGGGCGTGTCCTGCGCAAAGGTGGCGCGCTTCGCCGCCAAGCAGCGTTTGGTCGGCGTCGAGTTCCTGGCCGGCATTCCCGGAACCATGGGCGGCGCTCTGGCGATGAATGCCGGCGCCTGGGGCGGCGAGACATGGACGCATGTGGATCTCGTGCGCACCGTGGATCGCTTCGGCAGCGTGCGCGAGCGCCGGCCGGCGGACTTCGATATCGGCTACCGCCATGTCCAAGGCGCCGAGGACGAATGGTTTCTGGAAGCGGAACTGCTGCTGGACGAGGGCGATACCGAGCAAGCCCGCGCTCGCATCCGCGAGCTCTTGGACCGCCGCGCCGCCACGCAGCCCACCGGACTGCCGAGCTGCGGTTCGGTGTTCCGCAATCCGACCGGGGACCACGCGGCGCGACTGATCGAGGCCGCCGGGCTCAAGGGCCGGCGCATCGGCGGCGCCGAGGTCTCGCCGAAGCACGCGAATTTCATCATCAACACCGGTGATGCCAAGGCGCGCGATATCGCCCGACTGATCGATCTGGTGCAGCGCGAAGTCGAGCGCACCAGTGGCATTCGCTTGATACCCGAGGTTCGACGGGTGGGAGATCTGAGTCAATGACACGAGACCCCGCAGAATTCGGAAAGGTCGCCGTTTTGATGGGCGGGCGTGCCGCGGAGCGCGAGGTATCCCTGAAAAGCGGCGCCGCGGTGCTGGCCGCGCTGCAGCGGGCCGGCATCGATGCGCACGCCATCGATCCGGGGCCGGACGTCCTCGAGGTGCTGCGTGCCGGCGGCTTCGCCCGCGCCTTCATCATCCTGCACGGGCGCGGCGGCGAGGACGGGCAGATCCAAGGCGCGCTCGAGACGATCGGAATGCCCTACAGCGGCTCGGGCGTGCTCGGCTCCGCCATCGGCATGGACAAGTCGCGGACCAAGCTGCTGTGGATGGGGGCCGGACTGCCGACGGCCGAATTTGTCGTCATACACGACGAGGCCGACCTGGACGCCGCGTGCGCGCTGAATTTCCCTCTGATGATCAAGCCGGCCCACGAGGGCTCCAGCATCGGCATGGCGAAGGTCGACGACGCCGGCCAGCTCGACGCGGCCTGGCGCGGCGCCGCGCGCTACGATGCCGCGGTGATCGCCGAGCGCTGGATCTCGGGGCCGGAGTACACCTGTGCCGTCCTCGACGGGGAGGCATTGCCGCTGATCCGCTTGGAGACGCCGCACGCGTTCTACGACTACGAGGCCAAGTATCAGGCCGACACGACGCTCTATCACTGCCCCTGCGGCCTGCCGGCGGCCCGTGAAGCGGAATTTCAGCGGCTCTGCCTGCGCGCGTTCGAGGTGACGGGCGCGAGCGGCTGGGGCCGCGTCGATTTCATGCTCGACGCGGACGGGCGGCCGAGCCTGCTCGAGATCAACACCGTGCCGGGCATGACCGACCATAGCCTGGTTCCGATGGCGGCGAAGGCGCAGGGCATCGATTTCGACGCCCTCTGCCTCGCGATTCTCGAGACGACGCTCGCGGGCGATCGAGCATGATGAGCCACGGACCGGTCTTCCCCGAGGACACAGTGCGCGGCGACGTCCGTCACCGCGACGCCTTGCGCCGCGATGCGGATGCGCCCGATCGTCCTGCGCAGCCGGAGCACGACGGCGCCGCGGACCTCGGCCGGAGCGCGGCGGACAGCGCGTTCTCGGTTGCCTCCGTTGCGCCGGCGGCCAGCGCCGAGCTTGCGCACGTCGCGGCGCACGAGCAGCCCGCGATCCCGTCGACGGCCGCCGCCGGGCGACCCGCAACGCAGGCCCCGGAGCGTCCGCAGCCGCCGCCGCGCACCAGTACCGGCGCCCTGATCGCGAGGCTTGTGACCGCGGTCGTGCTGATGGGCAGTCTCGTCGGCGCCGTGTTCGTGGCGCTGGATTGGGAGCCGCGGGTGCTGCCGGTACGGATCGTCACCATCGAGGGCGAGATGCGCGGACTCTCGCGCGAATCGCTGCAGGAGACCATCGGCGGGCAAATTACCGGCGGCATCGTTACCCAAAATCTGAATGCGCTGAAAGACGAGGTCGAGGGCTTGCCCTGGATCCATCGCGCCAGCGTGCGCCGCGTCTGGCCCGACCGCCTGGTCTTTACCGTCGAAGAGCACGAGGCCCTCGCGCGCTGGGGCGAAAACGGACTGGTGACGGCCGAGGGCATCGTCTTTCGGCCCCGCGACGGCCGTCTGCCGGCGGGGCTGGTGCGCCTGTCCGGGGCGGACGATTTTGCGCCGGAAGTGGTCGAGCGCTACTTGCAATGGCATCCGCGTCTGGCCGAGCTCGGCCTGATTATCGATGCGCTCGTTCGCGATGCCCGTGGCGATTGGAGCCTGCAACTGCTCGGAGGGACCGAGCTGTACCTGGGTACCGAGGATATCGGCGCGCGCTTCGAGCGGCTGATGGCTGCCTATCCACAAGTCGAATCGATCGGCATTCCGACACGGATCGACTTGCGCTACAGCAACGGCTTCGCGGTCCGCTGGCTGCCGACGGCCGATTCCGGCGTCGGCGCCGACCGTGTTGCCGCAATCAATCATAGAGAACGGAGCTGAACCGGATGCCCAGACGTAGTGAAAAAAACCTGGTTGTCGGTCTCGATATCGGGACTTCGAAGGTCGCTGCGCTGGTGGGCGAGATCAAAGCCGACGACACCATCGAGATCGTCGGCATCGGAACCCACCCGTCGCGGGGCCTGAAGAAAGGGGTCGTCGTCGACATCGAGTCGACAGTGCAATCCATCCAGCGTGCCGTGGAAGAGGCCGAGCTGATGGCCGGATGCGAGATCCATTCGGTGCATGCCGGCATCGCCGGCAGCCACATCCGCAGCCTCAACTCCCACGGCATCACGGCCATCAAGGAGCACGAGGTGGTGCAGGCCGATCTGGACCGGGTGATCGATGCCGCGCGCGCCGTCGCAATTCCGGCGGACCAGAAGATCCTGCACATCCTGCCCCAGGAATTCATCATCGACGACCAGGAAGGCATCCGCGAGCCCATCGGCATGTGCGGCGTGCGCCTGGAAGCCCGCGTGCACATGGTCACCGGCGCGGTCAGCGCCGCCCAGAACGTGGTCAAGTGCATTCGCCGCTGCGGTCTCGAGGTCGATGACCTGGTCATCGGTCAGCTGAGCTCCAGCTACGCGGTGCTGAGCGAGGACGAGAAGGAGCTCGGCGTCTGTGTCGTCGACATCGGCGGCGGCACCACCGATCTCGCCGTCTTCACCGACGGCGCCATCCGCCATACCGCGGTCATTCCGATCGCCGGCGATCAGGTCACCAACGACATCGCCGTCGCGCTGCGCACACCCACGCAGCACGCGGAGGATATCAAGGTGCGTCATGCCTGCGCGCTATCGGCGCGCGGCGTCAGCGAGAACATCGAGGTGCCCAGCATCGGCGAGCGCCCCGCGCGACAACTCTCGCGACAGACCCTGGCCGAGGTCGTCGAGCCTCGCTACGAGGAGCTCCTCGGCCTGCTGCAGGGCGAGCTTCGCCGAAGCGGCTTCGAGGATCTGGTTGCCGGCGGCGTCGTGCTGACCGGCGGCGGCGTGAAGATGGACGGGATGCTGGAGCTGGCCGAGCAAGTGTTCCATATGCCCGTGCGCATCGGCATCCCGCAATACGTGACCGGACTCGAGGAGACGATCGCCGATCCGATCTACTCCACCGGTGTCGGCCTACTGATCTACGCCCAGCAGCATCGGTATGCCGGCGGCTCCGAGTACGGCGAGAACGACGGCATGTGGGCACGCATGCGCAAGTGGTTCAGCGGAAATTTCTAAGCGGCGCGCATCGCGCCGCTGCAGCAGTGCAGCCGGGCAGTTCGTCCCCGCGGCCCGAGGGGAATGCAGTGCAGTCAAGCAACCGTAAGCAGCAACGCAAGAGGTAATACCCATGTTCGAGCTCATGGATACTCAGACTCAGACGGCCGTCATCAAAGTCATCGGTGTCGGCGGCGGCGGCGGCAATGCCGTCAACCATATGGCGGCCTCCATCATCGAGGGGGTGGATTTCATCTGCGCGAACACCGACGCACAGGCCCTCGACAACGCCAACGTCAAGACCATCCTGCAGCTCGGCGCAGGCATCACTAAGGGCCTCGGCGCGGGCGCCGATCCGGAGATCGGTCGCAAGGCGGCGGAAGAAGACCGCGATCGCATCAAGGACGCCCTGGAAGGCGCCGATATGGTCTTCATCACCGCCGGGATGGGCGGCGGCACCGGCACCGGCGCCGCACCGGTAGTGGCGTCCGTGGCCCGCGAGCTCGGCATCCTGACCGTGGCCGTCGTCACCAAGCCGTTTCCGTTCGAAGGCGGCAAGCGCTCGAAAGTGGCGAACGAAGGCATCGCCGACCTCGCCAAGAACGTGGACTCCCTGATCACCATCCCCAACGAGAAGCTGCTCGCGGTGCTCGGCAAGGAGATGAGCCTGCTCGACGCCTTCCGTGCCGCCAACGACGTCTTGCTGAACGCGACCCAGGGCATCGCCGAGCTGATCACGCGGCCGGGCCTGATCAACGTCGACTTCGCCGACGTGAAGACGGTGATGTCGGAGATGGGTGTCTCGATGATGGGCACCGGCGCGGCCAGCGGCGAGAACCGGGCCCGGGAGGCCGCCGAGGCCGCGATCAACAGCCCCCTGCTCGAGGATATCGATCTCGCCGGCGCGAAGGGCATCCTGGTGAATATCACCGCGGGTCTGTCCCTGTCGATCGGCGAATTCGACGAGGTGGGCAACACGGTACGCGACTTCGCCGACGACGAGGCCACCGTGGTCGTCGGTACGGTCATCGATCCGGAGCTGGAAGACGAACTGCGCGTTACCGTGGTCGCGACCGGTCTCGGCGACCGCCGCGCCGAACGCTTGATGCCTCGCTCCGACGAGCCGCCGGTGCGCTTGGTGAACAAGCGGGAAGAAGAGCGTATTGCCCCGGACTACCGCGACATGGAACAGCCGGCTTACCTGCGCAACAAACAGCGCGCGGCGAGCGGTGCGACCGCCGATCAGGGCGGCGATATGGACTATTTGGACATCCCGGCCTTTCTGCGCCGCCAGGCCGACTGAGCGTGTCCGATGTCAACGGCTCTCTGCGATCCGATTTGCGGTGCGTTCGAGCCGATAAATGGCTTTAATAATAATGGCGAAACCACTGTAATTGCTTGCAAAGCAATTCAGGGGTTGATCGTAATCGGGGAAAACCCTAATATGGGGGCTAATTATGTCTCGACGCCACCGGCCGTTGCCGGCCGGTGGCGCTCATTTCGTCATATTCAGTACCGACGCCGGTCGTCGCCGAGTCTTGCGCTCGCGTCCAGTTGCGTAGGGGGGAGCATACATGATTCGCCAGAGAACGTTGAAGAACGTGATCCGGGCTACCGGCGTCGGGCTGCACACCGGAAATAAGGTCTATTTGACGCTGCGTCCGGCGGCGCCCGATACCGGCGTCGTCTTCCGGCGGGTCGATGTCGACCCGCCTGTGGACATCAAGGCGTGTCCGTCCAACGTGGGCGACACCCGCCTGTCCACCACGCTGACCAACGGCGGCGCCCAAGTCTCCACGGTGGAGCACTTGCTGTCGGCGTTCGCCGGCCTCGGCATCGACAATGCCTATGTGGACGTCAGTGCCGCCGAAGTGCCCATCATGGACGGCAGCGCCGGGCCCTTCGTTTTTCTGATCCAGTCGGCCGGCATCGAGGAACAGAGCCGGCCGAAGCGCTTCATCCGCATCAAGCGGCCGGTGTTGGTCGAGGAGGACGACAAGTTCGCCCGCTTTGACCCCTTCGATGGCTTCAAGGTCAGCTTCTCCATCGATTTCGATCACCCGGCCTTCACGTCGCGCACGCAGGCGGCCACAGTCGACTTTTCGACGACGTCCTTCGTCAAGGAAGTGAGCCGCGCTCGGACGTTCGGCTTTCTGCGCGACATCGAGGCCCTGCGCCAGCAGAACCTGGCGCTCGGCGGCAGCCTCGACAATGCCGTCGTCGTCGACGACTACCGCGTTCTCAACGAAGATGGCTTGCGCTACGAGGACGAATTCGTCAAGCACAAGATTCTCGATGCCATCGGTGACCTCTACTTGCTCGGATATTCACTGATCGGCGCCTTTCACGGCCACAAATCGGGGCACGCCCTCAATAACCGGCTGTTGCGTGCGCTGATGGCCGATCAGGCGGCGTGGGAAGAGGTGACCTTCGAGGATCCGAAGGACGTGCCGATCAGTTACGCGAGGCCGGTAACGGTAGGCTGAAGCGCGTGCGGGGCCACGGTCACTCCATGGAGTCGAGGCTGTTGGCCAGGCGACGGAGGCTCTCCGACAACGAACGATGCGCGATGTCGTCTGCAGCTCGCTGCAGACAAGCGATCGACTCGTGCGAAGCGCCGACAGCGGGCGATGAGGCCGACGGACTCGGCCCGGCGCTATCGGGCAGGACGCGAACCCGACAGTCGGTGACTTCGACGGCGCCCTGTGTGCTCAGTGCGTCGATGAGCTGAGGCGAGACGAACCTCAGCCGATCAACCCAAACAGGGGAATCAACGAAAAGCGCCAGATGGCCGTTATCGATCGTCGCCTGTCGGCAATGCCCCGCGATTGCGGGCGGCAGTAAACGGCGGACGAGGGCGATCACGTCCTCGCGGCGGCGGATTTCCTGCAGCAATGCGTTGACTGCATCGCTTTGGCCCAGGAATCCGCGGATATGTTTGGCTCGGTCGGGCATGGTGGCTTCGGCTTACCCTGTCGTCGACGGTTAGCAACTTGATTGGGGGTCCGGCCGCTCCGCTGGCGGTCGCGCGCACGAACATGAACAAGATTGCCGGAGATACGATGCGAAGTCTAAAGTTTAGATCAGCCCAAAGGGGCTACAGCTCGGTCGTGCTGCTCGTGATGATGTTGGTCGCGATGGCGGCCGGCGCAACCGGTTTCTGGCTCGGCAAGTACCGGCTTGCGGATACGCCCATTGCGGCACTCGACATCGACCCACGCGGCATTGCGGCGGCCGAGTCCCTGTCCGGATCCGATGTCGACCCCGGCGCTGCCGAACAGCGCGCTTATATCGACGCGCTGGCGATCCGGATCGGGCAGATGCAGGCCGAGGTGCTGCGCGTGAATGCTTTGGGTCAGCGGCTCGTCGAGATGGCGGGGCTGAACGGCGAGGAGTTCGACTTCGAGAATCCGGCGCCTTCCGGAGGCCCCGACGACCCGTTGCTGCGCGACAATCGCGTGGACGAGGTCTCTCAGGATCTGGCCAAAGTCCTGGCCGAGCTCGATGACCGCAAGCGCAAGCTGGTCCTGCTCGAAACCTTGATCATGGAGCGGGATCTTAAGCGCCAAACCGTGCCCGAGGGTTGGCCGCTGCTGTCCGGCGGCGTAGTGACCTCCAAGTTCGGCTATAGACGCCACCCCATCACCGGGCGGCGCAGCATGCACACGGGCATTGATATCGCCGGGAAGACCGGCTCGGACATTGTTGCCATGGCCGATGGCCTCGTGATCTTCTCGGGGCGCAAGAGCGGCTATGGCAACATTGTCGAAATTCGCCACGCCAACGGTTTGGAGACCCGCTATGCGCACAATCAGCGCAATGTGGCCAAGGAGGGTGATCTGGTGCGCAAGGGTCAAGTGATCGCCAAGCTCGGCTCTACCGGTCGGTCGACCGGCCCCCACATCCATTTCGAGGTCCGCCGCAACGGCGAGGCGATCAACCCGATGCAGTATCTGGACCTGAGCAAGAAGTCCCGTCTCGCGCGCCTCTGAATTTCGACCGCCCTGCCGCCGCGCGCCGACCGCTGCCGCACTGCAGCGGTATCGGACGCGGGGTGCCGATCCCGCACCGGAACCGGAACCCGATCCCGAGGGCCCGAATCTTACGTCTGCTCCGGCGCATCCCGCTCCCGCGAGATGCGGGGCTCGCTGCTCAGGCGATGCCCTTACTCGAGAGGTCTCGCTCCCGCGTGGAGCCTGAGTCGTGCATCCGGGGAACATGCCCCCGTTGCCCGCGCTCTAACGGCTGGCAGACCCATTATCCGCTACAGGCGAAAACCGGCGCCGGACGCAACCGTTAGTGACAGGCCGGTTAGTGACAGGTCGGGCGACGCCAACTGAAGTTTTCGTTTGTCTTTGTTGTGAACGCTCGAGAACGACGGGCGCCAAGACGGCATTTGTCGTGATCGGTTGTCTGCGTCGGCAGGCCGTCGGCCTGCCGGCAAACGCGATGCCGCGCCGGCGAAGGGCCGGCGCGCCGGCGGGCGGAGATCGCGTCGACGTCGGGCATCGCTCGCGGAGTCATCCTCCTTTTCGTGTATTCTGCGCCGACGCAACTCACTGGCGCGGGGCCGCGTTGCGTCCGTGCTGCACTGTCTAAGGCGCTGACTTAGAACGAATATCGCGTAGCGGGCAAGTCCTGTTTCGCTTTCCACTTCCGCAGGTTTTCGTTAAAATCGGCGGATTTTTCAAAGCCCAGAGGAGCCCTTTCGGGCACAGTTAAATGGCTTTCAAAATCTTCAAGAAGGTGTTCGGCAGCCGCAACGACCGACTCGTCAAGCGGCTGCTGAAGACCGCCGAGTCCATCAACGCACTCGAGCCGACGCTCGCTGCGCTCTCGGACGCCGAACTGCGCGGGCGCACCGACGATTTCCGGGATCGGCTGGCCAAGGGCGAGGAACTGGACGATCTCCTGCCGGAGACGTTCGCCGTCGTTCGCGAGGCAGGTAAGCGGGTGCTCGGCATGCGCCACTTCGACGTCCAAATGGTCGGCGGCATGGTGCTGCACTCCGGCAAGATCGCCGAGATGCGCACGGGCGAGGGTAAGACGCTTGTAGCAACGCTGGCCGGCTATCTGAATGCCCTGCCCGCCAAGGGCGTGCATGTCGTGACCGTCAACGACTATCTGGCCCGGCGCGATGCCGCCTGGATGGGGCAGATCTATCATTTCCTCGGTCTCGGCGTCGGCGTGATCAATTCGTCCGCCGGCATGGGGCCGGATGCCTCGTCCTACGTCTACGATCCGGCCTACGAGCCTCCGGCCGGCCAAGACGGCTATCGCCATTTGCGCCCGGCCACGCGTCGCGAGGCCTACTACGCCGACATCACCTACGGCACCAACAACGAGTTCGGCTTCGACTACTTGCGCGACAACATGGCCTTTACGGCCGAGCAACGCGCCCAGCGCGATCCGTTCTACGCCATCGTCGACGAGGTCGACTCGATCCTGATCGATGAGGCCCGCACGCCGCTGATTATCTCCGGGCCGTCCGAGGGCAACACCGATCTCTACAAGACGATCGACCGCGTCATTCCGGCGCTGACGCGTCAGCAGCCGATCACCAACGAAGAGGGGCAACCCGATTTCGGCCCCGGCGATTTTTCGGTGGACGAAAAGGCGCGCCAGGTCTATCTCAGCGAAGAGGGGCACGAGAAGGTCGAGCAGATGCTCACCGAGATCGGCGTGCTGGCCGAGGGCGAGAGCCTATACGACGCCGGCAATATCGTGCTCATGCATCATGTCTACGCGGCGCTGCGTGCGCACGCGTTGTTCCAGAAGAACGTCGACTATATCGTGCGCGAAGGCCAGATCATCATCGTCGACGAGTTCACTGGACGCACAATGCCGGGTCGTCGCTGGTCCGAGGGTCTGCACCAAGCCGTCGAGGCGAAAGAGGGCGTGGCGATCCAGCAGGAAAACCAGACGCTGGCGTCGATCACGTTCCAAAATCTGTTCCGCCTCTATCCGAAGCTGGCCGGCATGACCGGTACGGCGGATACCGAAGCCTACGAGTTTCAGCAAATCTACGGCCTCGAAGTGGTGGTCATCCCGACCAATCGGCCGATGGTTCGCGACGATCGCGGTGATCTCGTCTACTTGACCCAAGACGAAAAATACAAAGCGATCATCGAGGACATCAGGGACTGTGTCGCCCGCGGCCAGCCGGCGCTGGTGGGCACGGCGTCGATCGAAACCTCCGAGCTGGTCTCCAAGCTGCTGAACGAAGAAAAGATTCCGCACGAGGTTCTGAACGCCAAGCAGCACGAGCGCGAAGCCGGCATTGTTGCCCGCGCCGGCGAGCCGGGTGCCATCACCATCGCGACCAACATGGCCGGTCGCGGCACCGACATCGTGCTCGGCGGCAATCTGGACGCAGAGCTCGAGAACGCCGCCGACCCCGCCGAGCACGAGCGCATTCGCAGCGATTGGCGCGCCCGCCACGCACGCGTCATCGAGGCGGGGGGCTTGCATGTGATCGGTACCGAGCGCCACGAGTCACGCCGCATCGACAACCAGTTGCGCGGGCGCTCTGGACGCCAAGGCGACCCCGGATCGAGCCGCTTCTATCTGTCGCTGAAAGATAACTTGATGCGCATCTTCGCATCCGAGCGCGTCGCCGCGATGATGCAGAAGCTCGGCATGCAGGAGGGCGAAGCCATCGAGCATCCTTGGGTGACCAAGGCGATCGAGAACGCGCAGCGCAAAGTCGAGGGCCGAAACTTCGATATCCGCAAACAACTGCTCGAATACGACGATGTCGCCAACGACCAGCGCAAGGTGATCTATCGCCAACGCCGCGAACTGATGGAAGGCGACGACATATCCGAGACCGTCCGCTCGATGCGCGGTGACGTGCTCGACCAGCTGATCGATGTCTACGTGCCGCCCCGGAGCCTGGAAGAGCAATGGGATATTCCCGGGCTAACCGAAGCGCTGACCGACGCTTTCGGGGCAGAGTGGCCAATCAGGCAGTGGCTCGACGAAGACCACGACCTGCACGAAGAAACGCTGCGCGAACGAATCGCGGGTGAGCTCGAGCGGCATTACGCCGAAAAAGAAAAGCTCGTCGGCGAAGCCACCATGCGCCAGATCGAAAAAGCGGTGATGCTGCAGACACTGGACACCCAGTGGAAAGACCATTTGGCACAGATGGATTACCTGCGCCAAGGCATTCACCTGCGCGGCTACGCGCAGAAGAATCCGAAGCAGGAGTACAAGCGCGAAGCCTTCGAAATGTTCTCGGCCATGCTGTCCAACATCAAGCAGGAAGTCGTCAAGACGCTGTCGCGGATGCAGGTGCAAATGCCCGAGGAAGTGTTGCCGAAGGCGCCTGCCGAGGAGGCATTCGAGTTCAAGCACGAGGCCTTCCGCGGCTTTGAGCGCGAGCCGGCCGAAAGCGACCGAGAGGCCGCCGCCGCGGGGGCGCAGCCCGGTGGCGTGCGGGCGGGGGCCGAAACGGGGGCACACGCCGCCGGCGCCGACCATCGGCCCTTCGTCCGCGACAGCCGCAAGGTGGGGCGCAACGAGCCCTGTCCTTGCGGTTCGGGCAAGAAGTACAAGCAGTGCCACGGTAAGGTAGCCTGAGAACGTGTCCGCCCTTCGCTTGAACGGCGTCCGACTGGGCGCCGGTGCCGCCGGTATTCGATACCGCGACCGCGACGACCTCGTGGTAATGGCCCTGCCGCAGGGGGCACAGACGGCGGCGGTATTCACGCGCAACGCCTTCTGCGCGGCACCGGTGCAGGTGGCGCGCGATCACTTGTCGCGGCGCCCGCCACGCTATCTGCTGATCAACTCCGGCAACGCCAACGCGGGAACCGGCAAGCGCGGGCTCGAGGACGCGGTGCGCACCTGTGCCGATCTGGCGCGGGCCGCCGGCTGCGAGGCCCAAGAGGTACTGCCGTTCTCCACCGGCGTCATCGGCGAGTACCTGCCCGTGGAGCGCGTCGCGGCGGCGCTGCCGTCGCTGCTGTCTTCGCTGAACGAGACAGGCTGGGATGCCGCCGCTCGTGCGATCATGACCACCGATACCACGCCCAAGACGGCGGCTCGCACATGCGTGCTGGGCGGGCGCACCGCACGGATCGTCGGTATGGCCAAAGGTGCGGGGATGATCCGGCCGGACATGGCGACGATGCTGGCGTTCATCGCTACCGACGCGGCCATCGCGCGGCCGTTCCTGCAGGCGAGCCTGCAGCGCGCGGTCGACCTGTCGTTCAACTGCATCAGCATCGACGGCGACACATCGACCAACGATGCCTGTGTCATCTCCGCGGCGGGGACGCTCGGAAACGCGCCCGTCGACGGTGCCGACGAGGCCGACGCGAGCGCTTTCGCCGACGCCTTGAACGCCCTCTGCAGCGAGCTTGCAACGGCCATCGTGCGCGACGGCGAAGGTGCAACCAAGCTTGTGGACGTCGAAGTAGAGGCCGCGGCCACCGCCGCGGAGGCGCGCGCCGTCGCCGATACCATCGCGCACTCGCCCCTGGTCAAGACGGCGTTATTTGCGAGCGATCCGAACTGGGGGCGCATTCTGGCGGCGGTCGGCCGCGCGGGTGTCGCCGACCTCGACATCGAGCGCGTCTGCATTTGGCTCGATGACTGCCTGATCGTCGCCGGCGGCGGGCGCGCCCCCGACTATCGCGAAGACCAAGGCCGTGCAGTCATGTCCCGTGACAGCTTTGCCATCCGCGTCTCTCTGGGGCGAGGTACCGCCGAGGCGCGTGTGCTCACTTGCGATCTGTCCTACGACTACGTCCGCATCAACGCCGAATATCGGACCTGAAGATCCCGTGACGACTTCCACAGCGCCGTTTGAAGGGCGCCGTATCCATGTCGCCGCCGGCGCCTTGATCGACGGACGCGGACGGGTGCTGGTCTCCAAGCGAGCGGATCAGGCCCATCAGGGCGGCCTGTGGGAGTTCCCGGGCGGCAAGCTCGAGCCCGGAGAAACGGCAAAGCAGGCACTGAGACGCGAGCTGCGCGAAGAGCTGGGCGTCGAGCTTACTTCCTTTCGGCCCCTGATCCGGGTACATCACGACTACGGTGACCGGCTTGTCGTGCTGGAGGTGTTCCGGGTCGATGGCTATAAGGGCAAGCCGGCGGGGCGTGAAGGGCAGCCGTTGGACTGGCTTGCGCCGGATGCCATGGACCCGCGCGTCTTCCCGGCCGCCGACTTGCCGATCATCAATGCCCTGCGCCTCCCGGTCGGCTACGCGATTACGGGCGCCGACCCCGCCGACGAAGCGCGTTTTCTGCAGCGGCTCGCGCTCACCGTCGAAGGCGATATCGGCATCGTCCAGCTGCGCGCGCACGGCCTCCCGGACGCCGACTATGCACGTCTCGCCGAGCGGGCTTACAAGGTGTGCCGCACTGCCGGTGTTAGGATGCTGTTGAATCGGGCGTTGCCCGTTGCGGCCGGCTTGGCCGGCGACGGCGTGCACTTGACCAGCCGCGCATTGCGCGAGCTCGCAGCCTGCCCGACGCGCCCGCCCGGCGTCCTCGGTGCCTCCTGTCACGACGCCGAAGAATTGGCCCTCGCGGGGCAGCTCGGGCTCGACTATGCGTTGCTGTCTCCGGTGTACGAGACCTCGACCCATCCCGGCGCCGCGCCGCTCGGCTGGAGTGGTTTCGCCGCGCTGGCGGATATCGCCGCGCTGCCCGTCTATGCACTAGGCGGCCTCGGCCCCGGAGACGTGCTGACGTGCATCGCCAACGGCGGGCAGGGCATCGCCGGGATCGGTGCGTTCTGGCGCGAGGACGCCTGACGTCCGCGGTCTGGCTGCCGCGGGACGGGAAATCGCTACAAAGCCAGCAAGGTCATTGCGACGAGTAGGATCAGTGCGAAGATGCCGATGGCGTTGAAGGTGCGATCCACGGCGGCGTGGCGCGCGTGCAGACGCTCGATCAGGCGGGCGAGCTGCGGATCGTCGGACAGCGATGGGGCCATATAGACCGTCCGATGGGACAATTCGATCGCACCCGCCACCGCCACCGCGTCGCGGACATCGGATCGGTAGAGCTTATTGTCCGCATCTATCAGTCGGCGGCGCAGCCCGGCGTGAAAATGCATCAAGGCCGCGTCGATGTCCGTGAAGCGGGCGCAAAAGCGAACGTCCGGCGAGTCGAAGGAAGGCGGAGTGGCGGCTCCGCGCACTCGGACTATGCCGGGCAGCGCGGGGTTGGTTTCGACGACCAGATACCCCGCTTGCATGTTATCGGCGATTGCATGATCTGGGGTTTGTCCGTGCGTCGGCAGCCACTAGGCCGCTTCTGCGTTGACTTCCCAATTGCAGACGCGGATCAGCTGAGCAATTTCGCGCGCCAGCGGCGTACGCTGGTCCGGCTCGAAATGCTCGCCGTTACGCCAAGCGTTCTCGGCCTCGTCGGCGGCCGAATGTAGCCCTTGGCGACACATTTCCCACAAAGCTCTGTTTTGGTTGGGCGTCATGCTGGTGCCTCTTTCTGTCGAGCGCCTCTATGCTACGGGTCTACGGGGCGCTTGGTGCTTCAATATGCCTTCGAATCGCGGACAATCATTCGGCAATCAGTGCGTAACGCGATTCGATGCGCGTGTCGGAAAAAAACGACTGACTTGACGGAGCCTTCAGTTACAGCTTAGCCGAGCCGCCTGGATTCACAATTGGTAGTTTCCATGTCTCGTGCATGAGACTGCACTGCGCATTCAAGTCCTATGCGGCTCCGATCAAACTGCCTTAATATCAGATAGTTGCGCGCGTTTTTGGGCTTGACGAATGTCACTTTGCCAAGGCGCAGCGGCGGCTAGTCTGCGTCGGCGATGCACGGCGGCCACAAAGCTAGACTGTAGCCCTGGCGCAACTATCAGTACCTGTCGGTACTTGTACCTAGGCCGCAACCGGAAATCCCGTTCGGGCGGACCCCTAGGCGCCAGAAAAGGCATACTATTCAGGCTGTTGGGCGTTGGCCATTGGTTCGCGTGATGCTGCAGACATGTCGCCGGACATATCCTCGCGTCGACGGTCAGGGCGGGTCGCCGGCCGTAGGTCTGTCACCACCGCTTGAATCGGAGTCGTCGAACGCTATGTCGCGCGTGTCCCGACACGCCCTGAAATGTCCTCGACGAGCCAAATGAAAATGAAGAACCTCGTGCATTTGTCGCCGAAAGCCGTGCCGGCCGCGGTGGTAACGGCGGGCGCTCTGCTGTCGATCCTCGCTGCAGTGTTTCCTCATTTCGATTCGGCTTATCGGCTTGTGGCGCTGCCCATGTTCAGCGGTCTCGCAGGCTATGGCTTCTATGGCGTCCTAGCCGGGTTGTGGAATTCCGAGGCGGTGCGCAGGGCGGGTATCCGCATGCTTGCACTGCATTTGGCCGCAGTGCTCATGCTCCGCCTGTTTTTCTCCGAGTCTTCGGCAATTGGCCTGCTTTCGCTGCTGCCGGTATTGCTCGCACTCGGCTTACTCAAGTTGTGGCCCGAAGCACTGCGCGTTTCCGATCCTGTCAATCATGGCGACAACCGATAGAGGTAGATAATTTTTACTATCGGGCTATTCCCGAAGAAGCCGGCGCGTTTCACCCGGGCGCTCCTGGTTGGCTCGCTGTTGATGCGGTCCGGCCTGAGCCCGGGCGGAGACGCGAGGCGGCGGAATGGCGCGATCCCCGTGTTCCCGAATATCGCAGGCGTGGAAATAAGGCCCGACGATAGGGTGGCATTCGCCAGGGCGCAAATCCGTGAAGCGAAGCCTCGGTGCACACGTCTGCCGCGTGTTGGCGTTCAGGTGCGACCTGCGTAACGGAGCCCGCCCTCCTTCTCCCCCTATGGATGAAAAGCGCCGCGAATAGCACGGGCGCGGTTGCAACGGGCAGGTTCGGCCCGTGGTCGCCTGGCCTGCTCGCTATGCCTGCAAGCGCGATGTCCGGACGCACGGCTATGTGCGCTGCAGGCGTCGGCCGATGACATAGACCAATGCCGCGACACAGGCCGAAAAGGTCATGCCCCACGCGATATCCACCGCCGCCAGTGTTACCGGCCAGTCCGGTAGGGTTGCCATATTGGTTAGGTCGTAGGTCATGTAGGTAAAAAGACCGAAGCCGGTCGCGTTCAAGACGGTTTTGCTCAAAGACGCCGCGCGCAATCCCGGAAGCACTGCGAAAATCTGTAAGCCTGCGATGTATGTCGCGTAAAACACCGCGGCCGCCGGCCAGTACACTTCTTCGGCCAGCAGGTGGTCGAGGTGGCTTCGATAAAAATCTTTTGCGACCACGCCGAGCCACAACATATCCAACGGAAACGCGACCGCCAACGCGATCAGATATAGCCTTAAGTGCTTGAGAAACGTCATGTCTTTGTCCTCGAAACAGATGCCCGCGGGAGACGCTGCCGTATGCTTGTCATTGTGAAGACGCCAAGCGGCTCGCGAATGCGATCCCTCATGATAGTCCGCCCGCCGCGGCGGCGGCGGAGTGCGATGAGAAACTCATAATTGCTATTCGATTCGGTCAGGAAGAGCTTCCCCTCTACGTTCGTAGGCACGGCTAACCGCCTGAAAATAAAGTCTTCGAGCCTGTTCGGTGGGTGTCGGAGGCGCTCGGGACGTGACGGCGAAACGTGCGGAAGAGATGACAGCCGACAGCCCATTGCAAACCGAGCAATAAAACGAAGGCGAGCTAGGCGTATCCCCGATATGCATTCATGTCCTTGACATTTTTGCTATTCGAATTAGATTACTGTTGGTCGAGTTGAATAGAGGCGCCATGCATCCCGTTTTGCGGATGCCGATCGCGCCGGCGGCACATGCAAAAAATACCGGCCTCATCGGTCAGCGCTCAGGGGCCGACGGTAGTCCGCGCCGACGCCGCGCCGTGCCAATGGCGGCGTCGGTGGCCGGTGCGATTGTTTGCGGGGCGGCGGTATCGCCGTCGGTCGACATGCTCCGCAAGCACGGGGCCGCGCCTCTGGTAAGCTCGCATCCCGGTCACTAGAAAAGCCGGTTAAATAATCCCTGAAGTCATTGTCCGGAGGTAACCTACGTGGACTTTCACAATCTGAGCGTCGAGGAACTGCAGAAGCAACTGCACGAGGTCGAGCAGAGCAAAGCAGACCTAGAGAAGGCCTTGTACCAGCGCTGGCATGAGCAGAAAGCCGAATTGGCCCAGCAAATTCGCGAGATGATCGACCGGCACGGCTACGACACCGACGAGATCCTGGCGCTGGTCACGCCGCGCCGGCGCCGCGGTCCGGCCGCGAAGAAGGGCGGGCGCAGCTACACCAAGTATGTCGATCCGGAGAACCCCGAGAACATTTACGTTCGCGGCGTGTTGCCGGGATGGATGAAAGAGAAGATGACGGCTCAAGGGTACGATCCTTCGATCAAGGAAGACCGCGAAGCGTTCAAGGCGAACTACCTGCAAGCCGTCAACGAGTGAGCGATTGCGGGACAGACCGTTGTCGGCAGCGAGGGCGCCGGTTTCTTCGGCCGCCGTTTTCGGGTGGGCGCGCTCGGCGCGTCGCCAGCACCGGGCCATTCGGCGCCCGGGGTGCTTGCTGCGCAACTGTCCCGTCACTTGACTGCCGTCGCTCGGCACTTGGCGCCGATGGCGACGAACCCGCCGGCGCGCGGCATCGGGGTAGGCGCGCAGTTCGAGCGCGTGACCTCGACCCTGGCGATTGCCGAGGTCGCGATCGTCCGAAGGCCGCGTTGTTCAGCGAGCGGGCGACGTGCCGGATGCGGTGTCCGAGCCGTCGATAACCAATAAAGCAGTCGATAACGAAAGCTCGCTCAAGTCGTTCAAGTCAGAGCACCGATCCATGCGGCTGCTGCGAACGGAAGGCTTGGCGAGAATCAATCCCGGGACGTCACAATGATGCGTGGCCGGCCGTCGAGGAAGAAGGTGATTGGTACCGCGGATGCGGCACTTGTCTCCGGTTTGCTCGGCGGCCGTCCCCAGCAGCACAGACATTACGCGAAGCGCGATCTGCGCTAGCCGATCCCGCCGTTGTCCGGCGGCTCTATACCCTCGGCATCCCTGTAGGCCCGAGTTTGCCGACCCCGCGCTCACGGACTCCGTCCTTATCCAGCCCTTCCGCCGACCTGGCTCCGATACCCCTCGGCACGGAGCCGCCAATGCTCCGGCGGGCTTGCCCGCACGCACACGCTATAGATCGGAAGGCCGATGGCGCTCCAGCGCGGCCAAGGCCCGTGCCGCTAGAATCTCTTCGAATTGCGGATGCTCTCCCATTAGCCGCGAGATCGTGATCTGCATGTTCGGGTGACGCGCCGCCGCCGCCTCTGCGATCTGCGCGATGTCGCCGCCCGCTCCGGCATGTCTGCCCGGCGAGATGAACTGCATGGCGAGGACGACGTGCGCGTTCGGATCTTCGTCGCCGAAGCCGTTGAGGACGTCCGCCAGAAGCTGTCCGTTGAAATCGTATTCACTTCCGCTGCGGCGCTCCATGACGGCCTCCGCCACCGCCACCGCATCGCCCGCGAACCGTTGTGCAAGTTGTGCCGCAAGCCAGCGTCGGACGGCCGTGACCTCCGGTATGGGCGATCCATGATCGACGAGGATAACGCGCCGCCCGCGTGCGCGATCGCTGCCGATGAGGGGCCTCACATGATCCTCGAGGATATCCACCAACCGCGGCTCGCCGCCGGGAAGCGGGCAGAGCTCATCGGCGACGTGCACCTGCAGCGGTCCGCTTTGCGCCGAGACGCGCTGCGCCACTTCCGGAACCATTTCGCTGAGGGCTCGGCTGGGACCGAAAAATAAGGGCACCGCGATTGCCTCGCGCAGGCCTTCGGCGGCCTGCTGCCTTAGGAATGGCTCCAAGGTCGATGCGGGGCGCCCCTGCAGTTGCTCGGCAGGGATTTTCGATGAATGCAGCAGGGAGACGGGCGCGACCGGACGAGCGAGCCGGCAGGACAGCGCTGCCGCCAGGCGACGCAGATTGAGCGTCGCTTCGGGGCGCTTGGAGCCATTGTCGAGCAGAATGATCATTGAATCGTGGCTGGTTCGCGTTTGGGGATGCGCTGAAGGTGCCGGCGGCGTGCAGGTGGCATCTGGTGCCTGTGCCCGGGCGCGCGGCGGCCTAGTCGGCGATTTCGATCAACACCTCGTTGCGGCGCAGGAAGCCGGGGGTGAACGGATCGTTGTAATAGGCATAAACGGCGTTGCCGGCGGGCTTCAGACCACGCTCGGCGATCCATGTGCGCAGCGCTCGTTCGCGCTCTGCGACAGCGGCGTCGGTAGTGCGGCCGCTGAAGCGCACGGCAGCCATGCGCCGCTGCGGGACGCTGCGCAGCGAGACGCCGGTCGCGGCCGGTTCGGGCAGGTCTTCCAGCGTCAGCCCCGAAGGCATGATGAAGCGCACTGCCCAATCGCCGGAGGAGGTCTGCGATTGGGTCACCGGGGCCGTCATCGCGATGCGCCGGTCATCGGTGTCCGGCGGCGCCTGCTGCTGTTCGACCGGGGCGGTCATCGCGATTTTGGGTCCGGCCCGTTCCTTGGCGAAGATATAGCGCGCCAGCGGACCGAAGCCGGCGCTGAGTCCTTGCTGCCGGTCGCCGCTTCGGATCACCTCGGCCACGACCATGGGCGGATAATCGCGTAGCTCGAAGTGCTCCTCGGCAACGACGACGCGATAATCGGGCTTTTCGACATTCTGGATGACGTAGACGAACACCAGCATACCCGCGACCGCGAGCACTACGACCAGTCCGAGCGCCAGGGCCGCGAGCTTCATGGATTCAGGCACGGCTCGGCGCCGCTTGCTCGCTTTCCCTGGCGGGCAGCAGCCAGCCGCCCAGCAGGATGAAGACGACGCCGGCGAGCGAGATCCAGTACCAGCCGGGCAAGCCATTATGGCCATAGCGGAAGACGCCGCCGGCGCTGAACATCACGCCCCCGTCGGCGGGAACAATCCAACTGATGCCGAATGAACGGCTCTCCGTCGTCGGGGCGAGCAGGTCGGCATAGGAGGCGGCCTCCACACCGGTCTCGTTCTCGAGCAGTGCGACGCGGTAGAGCCCGTCGTCGCTGCCGATCCAGAGGTGTTGTTCGGCGTCGCCCGCGTCGGCGCCGGCCGACGACAGGTGGAGCGACAAAATGCGGCTGTTCTCGAGGCCAATCTCCAGCTGCCGCCAGGGCTGCATCGGTGCGTCCTGCCAATACACGCCTTTGTCGGTGCCGGCGAGCAGCCGGCCCGCGCCGGTATGGGAGAAGGTAAAGACATTGGCTTGCGGATGCAGGCCTTCGGAATTCGGTTGCCAGTCCTGCAGTGCGTCGACGCGGGCACTGAGCACGCCGCTGGCGACGCTGCCGACATGCACGAAGGATTCGCCGCCGTGGGTATCCTGTTCCAGACGATAGACATTGATGTCGGGAATGAGCCGCTCCCAGGTATCCCCGCTTTGCAGCAGCAGCCCCTCGCCGGTGCCCAGCAAGAGGCCCTTGGCGGTCGGCGTTTCGTCGCTGATGCGCACCGAAACGGGGGGCAGGCCCGTCGGGGCATTGACCAAGCCGCCCGCGGTGCCGATCGGCCCGCGCGCCGGATCGCCGGACAGGTCTGCAGCCAGCGCCGTCACAGGCTGTCCGCCGAGCTCCACGTCGACCTTCGTCCAGCGTTCGGATTGCATGCGCCAGAGCTCGCCGTCCTGCGTACCCGCCAGGACGGAACCATCGTCGGCCATCGCGAGGTCCGTTACATGACCCAGTTGCGGAGGATCATGTCGCGTCAGGCGCTCACCCCCCGGCAGTAGCGGCCCCGCCACCAGCAACACGATTCCGAGGGCCACCACGGCAAATGCGGTCGTTCGAGTCGTTTTCATCTCTGCCTCTTTTGTTGTTTTGCCCGCCATGGGGCGGGCGCCGGTCGCCGCGGGCGCGAGCGCCTGCCAATGTCCTGCATGTATCGACCATCCGCGTCCGAGGCAAGGCTTCTCGGCTCTGCTAGAATCCCGCATCCGAACCCGCGCGACCGAGAAAAGGCTAGGCAATGACCGTACGTACTCGCTTCGCGCCGTCTCCGACAGGCTATCTGCATGTCGGCGGGGCGCGCACCGCACTCTTCTCTTACCTGTTCGCGCGCAAGCATGGCGGGCAGTTCGTGCTGCGCATAGAGGATACCGATCTGGAGCGCTCCACCGCGGAGTCGGTCAACGCCATCATGGAGGGCATGACTTGGATGGGACTCGACTACGACGAGGGGCCCTTCTATCAGACCCAGCGCTTCGAGCATTATCACGCGGCCATCCAAGAGCTGATGGACAAGGGGCTCGCCTACCGCTGCGACTGCTCCAAAGAGCGCTTGGAACGCCTGCGGGACAAGCAGATGGCAGCGAAGGTCAAGCCGCGCTATGACGGCCACTGCCGCGGGCGGCAAGTGGATCCGGACGCGCCGCACGTCATTCGCTTCTCCAACCCGGTGGACGGGGCCGTTATCGTGGACGATATGATCCGCGGCCGCGTCGCTTTTGCCAACTCCGAACTGGACGATCTGATCATCCGCCGCAGCGACGGCTCGCCGACCTACAACCTGACCGTTGTCGTCGACGATGCGGACATGGGCATCACTCATGTGGTCCGCGGCGACGATCATCTGAACAATACCCCGAGGCAGATCAACATACTGAAGGCGCTCGGCAAGGAGCCGCCGCGCTACGCCCACGTGCCGATGATCCTGGGCTCGGACGGCTCGCCGTTGTCGAAGCGCCACGGCGCGGTCAGCGTCGTCGCCTACAGGGACATGGGCTACCTACCGGAGGCGCTGCTCAACTACTTGGTGCGGCTGGGTTGGTCCCACGGCGATCAAGAAATGTTCTCTCTCGAGGAGATGATCGCGCTGTTCGACATCGGCGATGTGAACAAGGCGGCGTCCACTTTCGATACCGACAAGCTCGACTGGCTGAATCAGCACTATATCCAGCACGGCGATCCGGCGCATATCGCGCGGCTGCTCAGCCCGCACATGGGGCAGATCGGCATCGATCCCGCAACCGGACCGGACTTGGTGGACGTCGTCGCCGCCCAAGGCGCGCGCGCCAAAACGCTGAAAGAGCTCGCCGAGATCAGTGCCTTCTGCTACCGCGACTTCGAGGCCTTCGACGAGGCGGCGGCCAAGAAACACCTGCGTCCGGCAGCGCGCGAACCGCTCCAGCGCATGCGCGCGGGGCTGGAGATGCTGGCCCTGGAAGATTGGGAGCCCGAGACACTGCACCACGTCGTCGAGCGCGTTGCCGCCGAATTGGAGCTGAATATGGGTAAGGTTGCGCAGCCGCTGCGCGTGGCGGTGGTCGGGCGGGCCGCCTCGCCCGGCATCGACATCACGCTGCAATTGGTCGGTAAAGAGGCCACCCTGCGGCGCATCGACAAGGCGCTCGCTTTCATCGCCGAGCGCGAGGCGGCCGCCTCCTGAACCGCGGCGCGCCGGCTCGTAGGCCGGCGCGCCGCGCCCCTTATCCGCCTTCATCCGACAGCCGACCGCGAGATCTGCGCCGGCGTGAACGGCGTCACAATCTCGATCTGTCCCTGTGCGCCAGCATAGTCGCCGAAGTGCCGCGGCGCGCGAGGGCGTCTTTATCGATGCCGCGACTCCGGGGCGGCAATGTGCTTACCCGCGGGGGCTCAGGCTCCCCAGCGGCGCACGCGGCCGGTATCGAGGTGGACGAAATCCGACTTCGGGTAGTAGCCGACGCCGCCTTTGGCAAGCGCGACCGCGGCGTCGCGGATGGAGCGGGTCGGCATATCTGCCAGACGTACGTCGATGGCCTTGCCGCTCATGTGCAGACTCTTGCGGGCAACCCCGGACGAGGCCCTGCGCAACATGGTATTGGTCTGAGCGGAGCGGTATCCGCTGATGATCTCGAACACGGCGCCGTCACCGCCGAGCCGGTGCTGGACGTCGAAGAGCAGATCGTAGATGCGGGGGTCGATGGCGATGGTGTCGCCGCTGCGGAAATCCCGCAGGAAGTGGTTCAGCCGCTGCAGCGCGCTGCGTTGATAGTGGTCTCCCACGCGATAGGTGACGCTGAGACGCTCGTCGGTATGCAGGTGATGCAGCGACAGCGTCCGTGGAGCCGCGTTGCGGGCGGTGTCGCTTTTTGCCCAAGCCGGTATCGATGTCAACGCCAAGCCGGCACCGAGGAAATATCGGCGGTTCATGGTGTTTCCCCCTGGGTTGGTGATCTTGTTGTGCATCGGTATTATAGGAGGCGAAAAATGGAAAGCAATGTCGAAACAGCGAATTGTTGACTGCTTCTCGATATGTTCTAAACTTCCTTAGGAAAAATACTTAACTCCCAAATTATTCAGGTTTTTTCTATTAGGTTTTGGAATAAACGAATTGTGTGGATCAGGTGCTCCGGAAGCGATGGACTCTCACCTTAAATTGATGCTCCTTGGTGGCTGAAATGAAGCACGTAATGACTGCTGCCGCGGTTTGCCCGGGATGGCGCACGCTTGCTCGCGCGGCGTTCCCAAAGCATGCCGAGGACGCTTCGACGAAGACCGGCGCCGACCGACCGCAGGCAGTGCGCCGGGCCGGCGGGCTGCTGTTGCTGGCGGGGCTCGGCGTCGCGCTGCTGGCAGGCCCCGGCGCCGCCCGTGCCGACGTCTACAAGTACGTCGACGACAAGGGCAATATCTATTTTTCGGACGAGCCACTGCGCGGGGAAACGCTTCGCCTGGAGTGGAAGCGCACTGCCAAGCGCCTTGCGGCGGAGAACAAGGAGCAGTCGGACGCACTGCGCAATCAGCAGGCGACGCAGGCCAGGCTGCAGGCGGGGCTGAAGTCGAGCAACAATCTCTACTCGGTACGACCGGCCGCTCCCGTCAGCGGCTCGATGTCGGTGCGCCGAGCCCGCTACCAGCATCTGATCGAGGCAGAGGCGAGGCGCAACGGGCTGACGCCCGACCTGCTGCACGCCGTCATCCGCACCGAATCGGCCTATAAGTCCAACGCCCTCTCCCATGCCGGGGCCTGCGGCCTGATGCAACTGATGCCCGGCACCGCGGAGCGCTTCCGTGTCCGCGATATCTGGGATCCCGCGGAGAACATTCGCGGCGGGGCGACCTACCTGCGCTTCCTGTTGGATCTGTTCCAGAACGATCTGCAATTGGCGCTGGCCGGCTACAACGCCGGGGAGAACGCGGTGAAGAGGCACGGTTATCAGATTCCGCCCTATCGGGAGACCCAAGACTATGTGCGCAAGGTGCTGCGCCACTTGTCCGCGGAGCGCTCGGCCAGCAATTCCTGAGCGGTTCGTCAAGCGTCGTCCGGCACCCTCGCGGGCCCGGAACCGGCGTCATCGCGCGTAGGCGGCTGCGCGCGAGACGCACCTGCCACCTACCGGCCGGCGCGCGAGATCGTCGCCGCTGTGCCGGCATCGGCGCACGCCGGCGGCCGCGCGCCGGACCATTGCTCGGGTGCTTCCCTGTCCTGCCCGGTCCTTCCTGCCGGCGTTAGCCGCCGCGGCGCCCCATATCGCCCAAAATGCTGCACTCAGCCGATGTGCAGATAATCCATGCCCTTGCGGTACTCGAACCGCGCCAGCTCGGCCTCGATGCACGGGCGCGCGCCATGGCTCGCCACATAGCTGAGCACCAATGGCTTCGGCGAGCGCCGGTGCAGCCATTGCGGTCCCACCACCGGAACGCCGTCCAGGCGATTGCCCACTTTGCGCGGATCGATGTCGATCCAGGCCGCCGGCCGATAGCCCCAGTCGAGCAGATGGCGGACCCGCTGGCGGGTCCTGCGCCCGGCACCCCAGATGACGAGCCGCCCGCGCGCCGCGCGCACTCGCTCGTCGCGGGCGAGATAGCCCGCGCGGAGGCGATCGAAGGCCTCGCGCGTATAGCATGCATGGTTGCGGGACAGGCGCCGTGGATGGTCGCGCCACAACAGCAGCGGCTGCGGCAGTTTGGCGATCACATGGCCGCGCCGCATCAGCCTGAGCCAGAGCTCGTAGTCCTCGGGGAACGGGCCGCGGCGGTAACCGCCGAGATTGCGGATGCGCTCGCCTCGCAGCATGACCGACGGATGCGCAAGCGGCGATTCCAAATAGAGGTCGTCGGCGATGGCTTGCGGCGCGACGCAGGCATTCTGCCAGTCGATATAGGCGCGAAAGCCGTCCGTCAGCGCCTGCTCCGGGAACGCGCGCACGCGGGTGGCGAGGACGCTGATGTCGCCCGATGCCTGCATCGCCGCCGCCTGGAGCGCAAGACGCCGGGGGTGCATCAGGTCGTGCGCGTCCCTGCGCGCCACGCGCGGGGGGCGGGCCGCGTCCAGCCCCAAGTTCAATGCGTCGACCACGCCCCTG
>JAIPFF010000073.1 GCA_021736785.1 Thiohalocapsa sp.
GCCGAGGGCGTGCGCGTATGCCGCCGGGGGCGGATGCTCGGGCCGGGCGCGGTCGGACCCGTGGACGCGCAGGGCAGGGGACGTCTCGGCAGACGCGCGCCGGCGCTCATTGCAGAAGCGTGCCGCCGTAGGTCACCGCGGAGGCGCCGTCCGCCGCCTCGGTCCGGCCGATGGTCCAGGCCTGCTCGCCGGCGTCGGTCAGCACCGCGATGGCGGCGTCCGCCTGATCCGCCGGCAGGCAGACGATCATGCCCGCCCCGCAGTTGAAGGTGCGCAGCATTTCTTGCTCGGCGATGTTGCCGGCATCCTGCAGCCAACGGAACACGGCGGACGGGGTCCAGCTGTCGAGGTCGATCCGCGCCGAGATGCCGTCCGGCAGCACTCGCGGCAGGTTTTCGGTGATGCCGCCACCGGTGATGTGGGCCAGTCCGTGGATATCGAATTGTTCGACCAGCGCCAGAGCCGCATCGGCGTAAATGCGCGTCGGTGCCAGCAGTCGGGTGCCGAGCGTCTCGCCGTCGAGGTCCGAGGCCGTATCCGCGCCGCTCATGGCGAGCACCTTGCGGATCAGCGAGTAGCCGTTGGAATGCGGACCGGACGCGGCGACGCCGAGCAGCGCGTCGCCGGGGCGGACCCGATCCGCGGTAATGACTTCGTCCTTCTCGACGATGCCGACGCAGAAGCCGGCAAGGTCGTAGTCGCCGTCGGCGTACATGCCGGGCATTTCGGCCGTCTCGCCGCCGATCAGGGCGCAGCCGGCTTGCCGGCAGCCTTCGGCGATGCCGGCGACGACGCTTGCGGCAACCTCGACATCGAGCTTGCCGGTGGCGTAGTAGTCGAGAAAGAACAGCGGCCGTGCGCCCGTGACGATGATGTCGTTGGCGCACATCGCGACCAAGTCGATACCGACGGTCCCGTGGCGACCGAGCTCGATGGCGAGCTTCAGCTTGGTGCCGACGCCGTCGGTGCCCGACACCAACACCGGCTGCCGGTAGCCGGCGGGCAGTTCGAACAGGCCGCCGAAACCGCCGAGACCCTGCAGGACGCCGGGCCGCACGGTGGAGCGCGCGAGCGGTTTGATGGCCTCCACGAGGCGCTCTCCTGCATCGATATCGACGCCGGCATCGCGGTAGCTGAGAGTCGTTTTGGACATGGAAGGGTCGCCAGGAAGATTCGATTGGGGCTGCCCGGAACGGGCCTTGTGCCGGCCCGTGCGCCGCACGCGGACCGAGCCTTCCGACCGGATGCACGCCGCCGGCGGCCGCCACCGTGGCCCGGTGTTTGCGAGCCGCAATGCTAGCACATCGGCCTCCGCGGCCGGACGTCCGCCCGCCATCGGCGCGCCGGGCGGAGAGTGGCCGACGTTGCGGGTCCGTCACCCGGGCACAAAGCGGTGTTTGCCGAGCATCGGCGAGCGTCGTGCTGCGCTTCCGCGCGCTTGTGGGCATGGCGACAAGCGCGCGTCGGGGGAATGCCTGCTAGCCGTCGGCGCCGAAGCGCGGCAGCCGCTCCTGCGGGATATCGCGCAGCAGCGGTGCATCGCGGTCCTTCTCCGACAGCACCGGCTCGGCACCGCTTGGCCAGTCGATGCCGATGTCGGGGTCGTTCCAGCGCACGGCGAACTGGGTCTCCGGATGGTATAGGTCGGTGCACTTGTAGCTGAACAGTGCGTCCTCGCTGACTACCAGGTAGCCGTGCAGGAAGCCGCTCGGCACCCACAGCTGATGCTTGTTCTCGCCGCTGAGGAACGCGCCGACCCAGCGCCCGAAGTGGGGTGAGCCGCGGCGCACGTCCACCGCGACATCGAAGACCTCGCCGCGAATGACCTGGACCAGCTTGCCTTGGCCGTAAGGGTTTTGGATGTGCAGCCCGCGCAGGATGCCGCGCCCCGAATAGGCTTGGTTGTCCTGGACGAATTCTCCCGCGATGCCGGCCTCGGCGTACCGATCCCGCTGCCAGCTCTCGAAGAAGTAGCCGCGCTGGTCACCGAATACCCGGGGCTCGAGCAGCAGTACGTCGGGGATGTCGAGGGCGGTCGCTTTCATGGGGTGCCGCTCCGGGTCAACAGGCCCAACAGGTACTCGCCGTAGCCGCTCTTGCACAGTGGCTCGGCCACCGCGCGCAGTGCTTCGGCATCGATCCAGCCGTTCTGCCAGGCGACTTCCTCGGGTGCGCAGATTTTCAGCCCCTGGCGCAGCTCGATGGTCTCGATGAAGGTGGAGGCCTGGTGCAGCGACTGGTGCGTGCCGGTATCGAGCCAGGCGATGCCGCGCCCGAGGCGCTCCAGATGCAGATCGCCGCGGCTCAGGTAGAGCTTGTTCAGGTCCGTGATCTCGAGCTCGCCGCGGGCGGAGGGACGCAGCTCATCGACCATGTCGCAGACCTGTTCGTCGTAGAAATAGATGCCCGTGACGGCATAGTTCGACTTCGGCTGCGCCGGCTTCTCCTCCAGTCCCAGCACGCGCCCGTCGTCGGCCAGCTCGGCGACGCCGTAGCGCTCGGGATCGGTGACCCAGTAGCCGAAAATGGTCGCGCCCCGGGCACGCTCGGAGGCGGCCTTGAGGCTGCGCACCAGTCCGTTGCCGTAGAAAATGTTGTCGCCCAGCACCAGGCAGGAGGGTTGGCCGTTGACGAAATCGCGGCCGATCTGGAACGCCTGTGCAAGGCCGGCGGGCTCGGGCTGCACCGCATACTCGATGCCGATACCCCATTGACTGCCGTCGCCGAGCAGGTCGCGGAACGACTGGGCGTCGCGCGGCGTCGTGATCACCAGGATCTCCCGGATGCCGGCCATCATCAGCACGGACAACGGGTAGTAGATCATCGGCTTGTCGTAGACCGGCAGCAGTTGCTTGCTCAGGGTCAGCGTGAGCGGGTGCAGCCGGGTGCCGGCGCCGCCGGCGAGGATGATGCCTTTACGTCTCATGCCGTGGTCTCCGGTTCCGGTTGGGTGCCAAGGCGTTGCCCGCGGTAGCTGCCGTCGGTGACGCGGCGGGTCCACTCGGCGTTTGTCAAGTACCACTCCAGCGTGCGCTTCATGCCGGTCTCGAAGGTTTCCCGCGGCGCCCACCCGAGCTCGGTCTTGAGCTTGGTGGCGTCGATGGCGTAGCGCTTGTCGTGGCCGGGGCGGTCTTTGACGAATTCCTTCAGCGCGGCGTGCGGGCGGTGCGGCGAGTCGGGCAGTGCCTCGTCGAGCAATGCGCAGAGCGTGTCGACGACTTCCAGATTGGTCTTCTCGCTGTCGCCGCCGACATTGTAGACCTCGCCGAGACGCCCGGCCTCGAGCACCCGCCATATGGCGCGGCAGTGGTCTTCGACGAAGAGCCAGTCGCGCACGTTCGAGCCGTCGCCGTAGATCGGCAGACGCTCGCCGGCGACGGCCTTGGCGATGGTCAGCGGGATGAGCTTCTCCGGGAACTGATAAGGCCCGTAGTTGTTCGAGCAGTTGGTGGTCAGCACCGGCAGCCCGTAGGTGTGATACCAGGCGCGAATCAGATGGTCGGAGGCCGCCTTCGACGCGGAGTAGGGCGAGTTCGGTGCGTAGGCGGTGGTCTCGACGAACTTCCCGGTGGCGCCCAGCGATCCGTACACCTCGTCGGTGGATACATGCAGGAAGCGGAAGCCTTGCCGGCGCTCGCCGGTGAGATCGGCCCAATAGGCGCGGGCGCAGTCGAGCAGATTGAAGGTACCGAGCACGTTGGTCTCGATAAATGCCGCGGGCCCGTCGATGGAGCGGTCGACATGGCTCTCGGCCGCGAAATTGACGATGGCGTCGACTTCATAGTCGCGCAGCAGCCGCCCGACCAGGGCGCGGTCTGCGATGTCGCCCTGCACGAAGACGTGTCGCGGATTGCCGCCCAGCGCCGCCAGCGTATCGAGGTTGCCGGCATAGGTGAGCTTGTCGAGGTTGACGATGCGCCAGTCGCTCTCGGCAATCAGCAGATGAACGAAGTTGCCGCCGATGAAGCCGGCCCCTCCGGTGACGAGCATGGTGCGCATGGCGATCTCCTGCAGGTGTTTTCTGTCCGCGCGGCCGCGGGCAAAGCGGTCCACCGAGGCTGTGTCCGCTGCTGCATCCGGGCGGGCGAGGCCGTAGAAGGCATGGCGGCATCGGGGTCTTTCGGTCGGCCCGCAAGTGTAATCTGCCCGGCGTCAAACGACCATAGCAGCCGGAGCGCGCGCGGACTGTGACCTGCTCCACAGCATGGTCCGCAAAGCGTGTGTTGCGGCGCCGCGTTTCGTCTCGGTCGGGGCCAAGCACCGGGGGTGGGAGTGCGTCCGGGGGGGAATCTTCGGGGCGCATCCGGCGCCGGCGGCATCGGTGCGGTGCACGCGGCTCGGCAAGACACTGCCGCCGGTCAGCGTGAACGGCGCACGTCGATCATATCCGGCAGTTGCTTGAGCTTGGTGATGACCTTATCCAGCTGACCCACATGGGCGACTTCGACGGTGAAGCGCATGCTGGCGACGTCGCTGGTGGGGTCGGATCGGGAACTGGTGCCGACCACGTTGGCATCTTCGTCGGCCAGTACCGAGGAGACATCGCGCAGCAGGCCTTTGCGATCGGCGGCGACGATGGTGATGTCGACCGGATAGCCGGCCTCGGGGGGCTGCTCGGCCCAGCCGACGTCGAGCAGGCGCTCGCGCTCCTCGGCGGGCAGATTGAGGATATTGCGGCAGTTGCGCCGGTGCACGACGACGCCGCGGCCGCGGGTCACGAAACCGACCAGTTTATCGTAGGGCACCGGGCGGCAGCAGGTGGCCATGCTGGTCATGAGGTCGGCGACGCCTTCGACGACCACCTCCGAGCGGCCCGTGCGCGGCCGCGCCGCCGCGGTGGGCAGTTTCGGCTCGTCGTCTGCCTTTTCCTCCGCCTGCCGCTCGGTCTTCGGCTCGCCGATTTGCCGCGCCACATGGCCGGCGGCGACGTCGCCGCGGCCAATGGCGGCCAGCAGGTCGTCGCTCCGATGCAGGTTGTAGCGCGGCGCGAGCTTGTCGAGCTGGGGCTTGCCGTCGATGCCGAGGCGTGCGAGCTCTTTGTCGAGTTGGATGCGTCCCTCGGCGGCGTAGCGGTCGAAGTCCTGCAGCTTGAACCATTGCCGTACCCGATTTCGGGCCCGCGACGTGACCATGTAGCCGTGATGCGGGCTCAGCCAGTCGCGGCTCGGGGTGGCGTTTTTCTGGGTCAGAATTTCCACGGTCTCGCCGCTGGAGAGCTGATAGTTCAGCGGCACGATGCGCCCGTCGACCCTGGCGCCGCGGCAGCGGTTGCCGACTTCGGAGTGGATCGCGTAGGCAAAGTCGAGCGGCGTGGCGCCTTTCGGCAGTTCGATGACCTTGGCCCGCGGGGTCAGCACGTAGATGTGAACCGGCTCGAATTCGGCCTTGAAGCGCTCGACGAAGTCGCCTGCCTGGTCGCCTTCGCTTTGCAGCTCGAGCCAGTTGCGCATCAGCATGACGCGGCGCTGGAAGGCCGGGTCGTGCCCTTTCGATTCTTTATAGGCCCAATGGGCGGCGACGCCGTACTCGGCGTGCGCGTGCATCGTGTGGGTCCTTATCTGCACCTCCAGCGGCTTGTCTTCGGGGCCGATCACCGCCGTGTGCAGGGACTGGTACATGTTGCCTTTCGGCGTGGCGATATAGTCGTCGAACTCGTTGGGGATGTGGCGCCAGAGGCCGTGCACGATGCCGAGGGCCATGTAGCAGGTCGGCAAATCTTCCACGATGACGCGCACGGCGCGCAGGTCGAAGATGTCGGCGATATCGACGGCCTTGCGCTGCATCTTTCGCCAGATGCTGTAGATGTGCTTCGGCCTGCCGCTGATGCCGGCGCGGATGCCGGCGCGCTCGAACTCGGCCTGGAGAATGGCGATGACGCGGGCGATGTAGTCTTGGCGCTCGTTGCGGCGCTCGCGCAGGAGTTTGGCGATGCGCTTGTATTCGTCGGGCTGCAGGTAGCGCAGCGAGAGGTCTTCCAGTTCCCATTTGATCTGCCAGATGCCGAGCCGATTGGCCAGCGGCGCATAGACGCGATGGGTCTCTTCGGCGAGCTCCTGCTGACGCGCGCGCTCCAAGTGCTTGGCCTCGCGCATCACGTGTAGCCGTTCGGCCAGCACGACCAGCACGACGCGCACGTCTTCGGCGATGCCGAGCAGCAGGCGGCGCAGGTTTTCCTCGTGCTGCTGCTGGTCCTTTTCGGCGATGACGCGATTGAGATTGGTGAGCTGTCCGATGCGCGCCATGTCGGCGACCATGCCGGCGAGGCCTTTGCCGAAGCGCTCGGCAAGTTGTGCCTCGGTGAGGCCGTTGTGCCCGAGGCAGCCGTTGAGGATGGCCGCGCACAGGGTCTCGGTATCCATGCGCAGGCCGAACAGGATGTCCGCGGTGGAGAGCCGATGGCGCGCCTCGCTTTCACCGGTATCGAGCAAGTGGCCGCCGTGGCAGCCGATCATCAGCTCGCAGGCTTTGGCGATGCGCTGGCGCTCTTCGGGGGAATAGTGCGGCGCGAGGCTCTCGAGCCAGTGGCGGCTCAGCGCGACGTCGTCGAGCTCGCTGTCCGGGAGGTTGTAGGTTGGCTTGACCATGCGGATCGGGTGACGCTTTGCGGCGGGGACGGTGGCGGCCCTCGCGATCAGTCTATAACGGGTTCGGTTGTTGTGGGGGGTTGGGCACCGCCCGCCGGGGGGACGCCGTGAATACGTCCCTGTAGGCTTGGCGACAGCATCCTTGCTGTCGACACCCCCGGCGCGCGGTACCCAACCCCCGCGGCGCCACCACGCTGTTCAAAGCATGTGGCTGACGAGTCCGTCGGCGAGCTTCGGCTCGAACCAGGTGGATTTCGGCGGCATAACTTCGCCGGCGTCGGCGACGGCCATCAGTTCTTGCATACGCGTCGGGTGCAGCGAGAAGGCCACGCGCATGCCTCCGTCGTCGACGCGGGCGGCGAGGCCGTCGAGGCCGCGGATGCCGCCGACGAAGTCGATGCGCTCGTCGCGTCTGGGGTCGGCGATGCCGAGGATCGGTTCGATCAGCTGGTCTTGCAGCAGGCTGACATCGAGCCGGCGGACCGGGTCGTCCCGCGGGATGCGGCCGGGGTCGAGCGCGAGACGATACCAGCGCCCGTCCAGGTACATCCCGAATTCCGCGGGCTTGTCAGGGGCGAACGGCACGTCGGACGGCTCGACGCGAAACGCCTCCGCGATCCTCTGCAGGAATCGGTCCGCATCGAGGCCGTGCAGGTCCTTGACGACGCGGTTATAGGGCAGGATTCGCATCTGGTCATGGGGAAAGACCACGGCCAGGAAGTATTGGTGCGCCGCGTCGGGATCGGGATCGGCGGCGCGACGGGCTGCGGCGACGCGGGAGGCGGCGGCGGATCGGTGGTGGCCGTCGGCCACGTACAGGGCGTCGAGGGCGTCGAAGGCGCCGGTCAGGCGTGCGATACGATCGGTGTCGTCGATGCTCCAGAGCTCATGGCGTACGTCATCGCCGGCGGTGATGTCTATGTCGGGCGCTCCCGCGCTTGCCCGGGCGAGGATTTCGTCGATGGCCGCTTGTGCCCGGTAGACCAGCAGTACGGGCCCGGTTTGAGCGCTAAGTGCCTCGATTTGGCGCACGCGGTCGTCTTCCTTCGCCGGGCGGGTGTACTCGTGCTTTTTGATGCGGCCGTTGTCGTAGGCGGCCACCGAGGCAGCGCCGACAAGTCCGGTTTGCCGGTGGCCGCCCATGGTCAGCCGATAGGCGTAGTAACGCGGCTCGGGATCCCGACGAAGCACGCCGGCCGCAAGCATGCGCTCGAAGTTCTCGCGCGCCTTGGCATAGACGGCGTCGGAGAATGGATCGGTGCCCGGCGGCAGGTCTACCTCGGGCCGGGAGACATGCAGGAAGCTCCACGGGCGGCCGTCGATCATGCGGCGCGCTTCCTCTGCGCTCATGACGTCGTAGGGCGGTGCCGCGACATCGCCGGCGCGCGAGGGCGCCGGCCTCAGGCCCTGAATGGGGGTGATCAGAGACATCGTTGATTCTCGCTCGGCGAGCTTGTCGGTGGCGGCCTGCCCCTCCCGGCGGGTGTGCGGCGGGCCGATGGATAGGCGGCGCGTCAGCGCGCGGGCAGCGAGGGCAAGACTGCCGCCATCGGCGGGATCGGCCAGTGCAGGTGCATCGCTATTGGCTCCGGGGCGGCGAAACGCCGAATGATAGCAACAATTGCAGGGGCGACCGACTCGGGCCGGCTCCGCGCGCTCGCCGACCCTCGCGCTGCAACCGGCACGCATCGGCGTGCAGGCCGGCGCCGGCCCCGGGGCCTTTCCGTGTGTCTGTCGAGGCTGTCGACGTGCAGTGGCCGCCGTCGCGACGGGGCGGCAGGCGAGGTCCGCACGAGGCGCGATGTGAATACTTAATGTGGACTCCGCTTACAAGCCGAGCACGTTTCAGCTATAACTTTCCGTGACGTACAACACATTTTCGGCGATCGTCGCACGCTGCGCGGGTTCTCGCACGAGGGCTCGCCGCTGGTGCTTGTGCAGTCGCAACAGCGAGCAGACCGCCGGGTCAGGAATAACGAATATGAACGCACGAGCTCGGGAATACGATGCCGATCGGACCGGCGCCGTCGGGTCGGTGCCGGACAATGCGCCGTCGAGCCGATCGCGAGCTCCGGCGCGCGAGTGCCGGCAGGCGAGCGACGATGCTCGGCCCACGCCTTTTATATTCGGCGAGTTGGAACTGGTGGCGCCGCATGCGGTGGATGTGCTGGCTCGCGTCTGGGGTAAACCGTCGGCGAGCCTCGCCTTCCGCGCGCTGATTTTGGACAGCAAGGGACAGGTGCGCGACTGGCCCGCGGACGCTTGGGCGGAACTGATCCTGCTGCGCGATATCCATCAACGCGCTTATCCGCAGCCCCTGCCCGGCGATCCGGCGCAGGCCTCGGTGCTCGAGACCTACTACCGTCACGCGTTGCAGCGCCTGCTCTACGCTTGGGGCGACCACGAGTGCTTCGCGGCCGTCATGCAGGACTTGATGGTCGCCCGCCGCGGCGGGCGGCGCGGTTGGCCCGCGGCTGCCTGGGACGAGCTCGAATTGCTGCGCGGCGTGCATAAGCGAGCGTACGTGCCGCACTGAGCCGGGTTGCTCGCGACGAGCTTGCAGCGCCGAGGGCGCCCGTCGGGCGCCCTCGGCGTTTTGGGTTCTGGTCTGGTGTCAGCCTCCGGCTCGCAGCGCCTTCAGCGGCGGCTTGACCAATGCACCGTAGACGCCCAGCGTGCCGGCGGCGCCGATCAACAGCCCGCTGCCCAGCACGCCGAATAGCCACAGCCATGGGTTGAAGCCGAACGGCAGCCCCAACAGCTCGCGGGCCAGCACCCAGCCCGTCAATTCGGCGAACAGCGACGCCACCAGCCCGGCCAGCAAACCCGCGGTCGTGAATTCCACCATCAGGCTGCGCAGCAGCTGCCCGCGCTCGGCACCCAGGGTACGCAGCACGCCATGCTCGCTGCGGCGCACGGCCAGGCTGGCCTGGATACCCGCATACATCACCAACAATCCAGCCGCCAGCGTGAAGACGAACACGTATTCGACGGCACGGATGCCTTGCTCGACAATGCCCCGCACCTGGCCCAGCAGCGTGCCGACGTCGATCAGCGTCACGCTCGGGTAGGCCCGCAGCAACTCGGGTATGAGTGTCTCGCGCTCCTTCGGCAGGTAGAAGCTGGTGATGTAGGTTGCCGGCTCCGGCTTCAGCAGCGAGGGCGGCGCGATGACGAAGAAGTTGACATTGAAGCTGTCCCACTGCACTTCGCGCAGGCTCGTGACCGGGCCCGCGACCTCGCGGCCGGCGATCCAATAGCGCAGCTCGTCGCCGAGCGAGATGCCGAGTGTCTCCGCGATGCCTTCCTCGACCGAGAATTGAGGCGCTGCGTCGGCGCCGTCCCACCATTCGCCGGCGACGATGCTGTTGTCGTCCTGCAAATCCGTCGCATAGCTCAAGTTGAACTCGCGCTCGGCCAGGCGCTGTGCGCGCGGATCGTCGAAGTCTTCGGGCGCCACCGGCTCGCCGCCGACGCCCACCAAGCGCCCTCGAATCATCGGATAGATACCCGAGCTCTCGATCCCCTTGGCGGCGAGGAATTCGGCCAACGGGTCGGCCTCGTGGGGCTGGATGTTGATCAGGAAGCGATTCGGGGCGCCCTCCGGCAGCGTCTCTTGCCAGCTGCGCAGCAGGTCCAGGCGCACCACGGCCAGCAGCAGCAGCGCCAGGATGCCGAGTCCGAAGCCGACGATCTGCAGGACGGCCGCGGCCGGGCGGCGCGCCAGGCCGGCGAGGCCCAAACGCCAGATGCCGCGGCTGCGTGCCGCGGCAAGCCCCGCCAGCCAGACCATCAGCGCGCCCAGGGCCAGCAGCGCGACGATGGTTGCGCCGACGCCGGCCAGCAACTTCCAGGCAAGGGCCGGATCGCCGGCCTGCCAGAGTACCAACAACACGACCGCGAGCGCGGCGCCCGCGGCGGCGAACGCCACCGATGTTCGCGGTGCGCCCAAGTCGCGCCGGAGCACGCGCAGCGGCGGGACTTCGGCCAGCTGCAGCAGCGGGGGCAGGCCGAACCCCGCCAACGCCACCAGCCCGGTGACGATGCCCACGGCCGCGGGCTCGAGCGACGCCTGCGGCAGCTCGCCGCCGAACCAGTCCTGCAGCAGCACCACCAGCCCCTGCTGGCCGATATAGCCGGCGAGACAGCCGACCAGGCTCGCGATCAGACCGAAAATCAGTAGCCGCAGCATGAATATCCGCGTCAGCAGATGGCGCGGGGCGCCGAGACAGCGCATCACGGCGACGGCATCGGTCTGGCGTTCGACGAAGCGCCGGCTGGCGAGTGCAATTGCGGCCCCGGCTACCAATAGGGTGGTCAGTGCTGCCAGGTGCAGGAAGCGCGACGCGCGGTTCACCGCGGTTTCGAACTCGGGCCGGGCCTCCCGCGCATCGATGATGCCGGCGTCGACCGGCAGCCGCGGCTCGGCCCAGGCGGCGAACTCCTCGATCGCGGACAGGTCGCCGCCGATCAGCAATCGATGGCGCACCCGGCTCGCTTCGGTGACCAGCCCGGTCGCCGCGACGCTCTCGAGCGCGATCATTACGCGCGGTGCGATTTGAAAGAAGTTGCCGCCGCGGTCGGGCTCGTAAGCGATCAGGCGCGTCGCGGCGAAGGCACGCTCACCGAGGCGGATATCGGCGCCGGGCTCGGCCCCGAGCACGTACAGCAGCCGAGGCTCGACCCAGGCCTGGTCCGCGCCGGGCGGACCTTCCGCGGCGATCTCCGGGGCAGCGGTTTGCGTTTGCAGCCGCAGCGTGCCGCGCAGCGGATAGCCGGCATCGACGGCCTTGACCTCGACCAGCTGGCTTTCCTCGCCGCTGACGACAACACTGCGGAAGGTCAGCGTGCGCGCGGTGCGCAGGCCGCGGCGGTCGGCTTCGGAGGCAAACTCCTCCGGGATCGGCGAGGAGGCGTCGATGACAAGGTCGGCGGCAATCAGCTCGCCGCCCTGGCGCTGCATGGCGCCCTCGATGCGGTCGGTGAAAAAGCCGACGGCGGTGATGGCGGAGACGGTCAGCACCAGCGCCGCGGACAGCAAGTAGAGCTCGCCGCTGCGCCAGTCCCGCGCCAGCAGGCGAAGCGATAGGCGCCAAGCGCTCATGGCAGCAACTCCAAGTGGCCGTCGCGCATCTGCAGCCGCCGGTCGCAGCGCTCGGCGAGCGCCAAGTCGTGCGTGACAAGCACCAGCGCCGCGCCCAGGTCGGCGCGCAGCGCGAATAACAGATCGATAATGCGTGCGCCGGTGGCCTGGTCGAGGTTACCGGTCGGCTCGTCGGCGAACAGAATCCGAGGGCCGGGCGCGAAGGCGCGTGCAATCGCCACGCGCTGTTGCTCGCCGCCGGAGAGCTGGCGCGGATAGTGGCCGGCGCGCTCGGTCAGGCCAACGCGGGCCAGCGCGTCCGCGGCAACGGTCTTGGCATTTGCCGAAACGCCGCCATTGCTGGCGTTGCCGAGCTCCAGGGGGAGCAGAACGTTTTCCAGCGCGGTCAATGTGGGCAGCAGCTGGAAGTTCTGGAAGACGAAGCCGACGCGACCGCTGCGCAGCGCGGCGCGGCCGTCTTCGTCCAACTCGCCGAGGGACTCGCCGCAGAGCTCGACGCGCCCGCTGCTGGCCTGATCGAGGCCGGCGAGCAGCCCGAGCAGTGTCGATTTGCCGCTGCCGGAGGCGCCGATAATGGCCACCGCCTCGCCGGCGGCGACCTCGAGGCTCAGATCCTGCAAGATGGTCAGCTGGCCGCCCGGGCCGGCGACATGCTTGCCGAGATCGCGGGCCCGGCAGAGTACTGGCGAAATATTCATCGGATCGGGGTGCATGATGGCTCGTTTACTACTGGTGGCGCTTTTGACCGTGTGGATGCCGTGGAGTGTCGTCGCGGCGTCGTCGCGAGCGCCTGTCGTGCTGGTGCTGGGGGATAGCTTGAGCGCCGGCTATGGATTGCCCCTGCAGCAGGGCTGGGTGAGCCTGTTGCAGGAGCGCATTCGTGCCGAGGGGATGCCCCATCGCGTCGTCAATGCCAGCATCTCCGGCGATACCACCGCCGGTGGGCTATCGCGGCTGCCGGCGCTGCTCGAGGAGCATCGTCCCGACGTCGTGATCCTGGAGCTCGGCGCCAACGACGGGCTGCGCGGATTTGCGCCGCGACAAATCGCCGATGCCTTGGAGCGCTTGGTCGGCCTTGCCGTCGACGCCGATAGTCGCGTGCTGATCGCGGGCATTCGTCTGCCGCCGAACTACGGTGCGGCCTACGCGGAGCGCTTTCAACGGGTTTTCGCCGATGTCGCGGCGCGAACCGACGCGACGCTGGTACCGCGCCTGCTCCAAGACGTCGCCGAAAACGGGGAGCTGATGCAGGCCGACGGCCTTCATCCGAGCGCGGGCGCCCAGCCGCAAATCCTGAATAATGTCTGGCCCGCGCTGCGGCCGCTGCTGGAGGCAACCGCGGCCGGCGCGGCGACCGCGTCCTCGTCGTAGGGCCTCCGGCAGACGCACCGGTGCGTCGCCGAGCAGCGACGAGGGCACACGCGCGATGCGGCCGAATAGAGAGCGCTCGCTTTGCCCGAGGGGCGATCGCGCGCGAGCGGTGCGACGATGTCGGCGCCGATACCGAATAAACATTCGTTGAGGAGTGAATTCATGCAGCAAGTCACTATCGTCGGCTCCGGCTTCGGGGCGCTGACGTCGATTCAAACCTTGCGGGGCCAAGGCTTCGAAGGCGAGATCACCGTCGTCAGCCCGAAGCCCGAGTTCGTCTACTACCCGGGTCTGATCTGGATCCCCTCGGGGCGGCGCACCGGCAAAGACCTGCGCATCGACCTGCAGCCATTGTTCGAGCGCCGGCGGGTGAAGCATGTGCCGGCATCGGCCACCGGCTTGCGCGACGGCGGACGCCTGCTGGAGACCGACGGCGGCGAGATCGCCAACGACGGGTTGATCATCGCGAGCGGCGGGCGCTTCATCAAAAAATTGCCCGGTATCGAGCACGCGGTCACGCCCTGCGAGGGCATCGCCTCCGCCGAGAAGATTCGCGACCGGCTGCGGGAGTTGGACGGCGGGACCGTGGCCATGGGCTTCTCGGGCAACCCCAACGAGCCGTCGTCCATGCGCGGCGGGCCCATTTTCGAGTTCCTGTTCGGGCTCGATCGGCAACTGCGCGAAGAGAAACGCCGCGAGCGCTTCAAGATCGTCTTCTTCACGCCTGCCGAGCGTCCCGGCAACCGGCTCGGCCCGAAGGCCGTGGACAAACTGCTGGACGAGATGCACAAGGTGGGCATCGAAACCCACCTCGGCCACAAGCTCAAGGGCTTCAGCGAAACCAAGGTCATGACCGAAGGCGGCGAATTCGATGCCGACCTGATCGTGTTCATGCCCGGCATGACCGGCAATCAGTGGTTCGACAATACCGAGCTGCCGCGCTCGCCGGGCGGTCTGGTCCAATCCGACGGGATGTGCCGCGTCGCCGGCTTCGAGCGGGTCTACGTGGTCGGCGATTCCGGCAGCTTTCCCGGGCCGGAGTGGATGCCGAAGCAGGCGCATATGGCCGACCTGCAAGCCAAGGCCGCGGCCAAAAACCTGATGGCCGAGCTGCGCGGTGCCGAGCCGAAGGACACCTTCAAGGTCGAACTGCTCTGCATCGTCGACGCCAATGACCGCGGCATGCTGGTCGCCCGCACCGAGAAGCACAACATCGTGCTGCCGAGCTCGCCCGCCTTCCATTGGCTCAAGCGCGGCTTCGAGTGGTGGTACCTGCGCAATTATCGCTGAGCCGCGGCGCGCGTCGGGCCGGGCGTCAGAAGATGGCGCGATTGCCGTAGCGTTTGTGCAGGTCGCGCGCGAGCGCCGAGAGCGCATCGTCGAGGGCATCGCGGCGGCCCGATGCGCGGCCGCTGTACGTCTTGTCGATGCCGACGGACCCCGTTGTCTTGCTGCGGGAGACCACGCGCAGGTCGATGCGCTCGAAGCGTCCCGGCCCGGTGACGGCGCGAGCGACGCTCGGCGCAATGATGATCTCCGCCTCGTTGCTCTCGCCCGGAACCGACAAGGGGATGACGCTGGCGAAGATGTCGGCGCCGCTCAGCCCGCGCACCAACCGCGACTGGATGCCGCGGCCTTGATCGGTGCCGATGCCCGGCGCGCCGGCAAATCGAACCGGCTCCACCGCGGCCGCCAACTGACCGCGGTAGGCCTCGTCGTCGGCGATGCGCACGCTGCTGCTCGAGCCGCAGCCGGCGAACAGCATGACGAATAACAGAACACTGAGCAGCGGACTGATCGCGCGAATCATGCGTTTGTTGAATCTCGCTATTGTGTTGCCGGGGGCCGATTGGCCTATGTGTGGGTCGGCGGCTGCCGGATAACCTGCGCCGCGCGGCCGGGGCGGCGCACCTCGCACGGCGGTACGCGGACCGTTTCGGCGGCCCCGATTACGGACTCGTTGCCGCCTCGGCGAACGCCGACATGGCCTCGGCGACCTTCTCCAGCACATTTTGACAGTCGTCCAGCGAGTAACGCTCGGCCAGGCTGCCGGGATTGTTGTAGGCCAAGCGCACGGAGCCCTCGGCGTCTTCCCAGATCAGCGCTTTCAGCGGCAGTTCGATGGCCACGTGGGGGTCGCACTGCATGAGTTTGGTGCCGACCTTCGGGTTGCCGAAGATCACGAGCTGCGTCGGCGGCAGCGATAGTCCCACGGCCTCGGCGCCTGCCGCATGGTCGACGCGCTCGAAGACCGTCATGCCCTTCGCCTCGAGTGCGCCGACCAGGCGCTCGGTCGTGGCGGGGACGTCGTGGGCGCTGTCGACGATGACGAGGCCGCTGGGGCCGGGAAGATCGGTGGCCGCGACGGCGATGGCCGGCGCCGCGAGGAGTGCCGCGAGCAGCAGTGACGGGAAGCGGGTATTGCGCATGGGACGGTCCTCCGGTGGATGAAATGGCGATCCGTTGGTCAGTGCGGCGGCGCGGGTGATCGTACCGGCCGTCGCCGCACCGGTCTTCGGGCCGGGTTCAGCGGCCGGCTCTCCGGGTAGCTTTCCGGGCAGCGTCGGGCGTTGCGCGTCCGGTTTCAGCCGCGATCTTCTCATGACCTAGGCGTCGCGTGCTGCGGCGAGAACCCTGATCCGCCCGCGCGGTGTTTTACTTTGACCATGACTGCGTTACGGGCCATAATAATCGGCTTGCTCTCTGCCGAGCATCTCCTTGCCTCACCGGCTCGGCGCATCACCGGTTCCTTACCCGGTCCGGCGCCTGCTCGGGAGGCTGTCAATCCGTGAGGAGCACAATGCGACATTACGAAGTGGTTTTTTTGGTTCACCCGAGCCAGAGCGAGCAGGTCCCGGCGATGATCGAGCGCTACCGGGGCAACCTCGAAGGACGCGGCGGCAAAATCCACCGCCTGGAAGACTGGGGCCGGCGCCAGCTCGCCTATCCCATCAATAAGGTTCACAAAGCCCATTATGTGCTGATGAACATCGAGTGCGACCAGGAAGCCCTGGACGAGCTCGAGAGCGCGTTCCGGTTCAACGATGCCGTGCTGCGCAACCTGATCGTCAAGCGCGACGCCTCCGTCACCGAGCCTTCGCCGCTGATGAAGGGCGAAGACGAGGGCGGCGACGAGCAGCGGCGCCCGCGCCGCGACGACGACTCCCGTGGCGGTCGCTCGCGCGAGGAAGACGAAGAGTAGTCTGCCCCGCCGCCGCGCCCGGCCGGGGTGAAAACGCCCGGCCCATCGCGGCCACCGTACTCGGACTCGACGGGAGACGGCCTGCAGCGCAGGCCGGTCCCGCAACACAGGAGACAGCATCATGGCACGTTATTTTCGCCGCAAGCGGTATTGCCGTTTCACCGCCGAAGGCATCACCGAGATCGATTACAAAGATCTGAACCTGCTCAAGGCCTTCGTCAGCGAGTCGGGCAAGGTCGTACCGAGCCGGATCACCGGCACGTCGGCCAAGTATCAGCGCCAACTCGCGCAGGCCATCAAGCGTGCCCGTTATCTGGCGCTGCTGCCCTACACCGATCGTCATTGATCCGCTGGCGGCCCGGCTTCGGCCGGGCTCGACGGGCACCGATCAACCGCGCGCGATCGCAACGATCAACAGAGGAATCCCCGTGGACGTAATTCTGCTGAAAAAGGTCGGCGGCCTGGGCGAGCTTGGCGACAAGGTCAACGTACGCCCCGGCTACGGCCGTAACTTTCTGATCCCGACCGGCTGCGCCGTGCCGGCCACCGAAGATAACCTGAACGCCTTCGAAGCACGTCGCGCCCAACTGGAGGCCGACGCGGCCGCCGAGTTGGCCGCTGCCGAAGAGCGCAAGGCCAGACTCGAGGGTGCTGCCGTCACCATCGCGCGCAAGGCCGGCGACGAGGGTCGCCTGTTCGGCTCGATCGGCACCGGCGACATCGCCGAGGCCATCACCGAGACCGGCGTCGAAGTCGCCAAGGCCGAGGTCCGGCTTCCGCTCGGCCCGTTGCGCGCCATCGGCGAGCATGAAGTGGAACTGCACCTGCACTCCGACGTGGACGTCACCGTCCGCGTGGAGATCGTCCCCGCCGACTGAGCGCTCGCGCCCCCGGCGGCGGCCGGCCGGCCGCC
>JAIPFF010000074.1 GCA_021736785.1 Thiohalocapsa sp.
TGCGGCTCGCCGCGGACGGGTCATCGATGGCGGCGCGGGATTACGTCCGGGCTGAAGCCCAGACTCCCGAGAGAACGCCGGGAGTCTGCGGCTCGCCGCGGACGGGTCATCGATGGCGGCGCGGGATTACGTCCGGGCTTAAGCCCAGACTCCCAAGAGCGCCGGGAGTCTGCGGCTTGCCGCGGACGGGTCATCGGTGCCGGCGCGGGATTACGTCCGGGCTGAAGCCCAGACTCCCGGGGGCTACTTCAACGGTTCCAGGAGGCCCCTGACATGCGCGGTGGCTTCCGGCGGAAAATGGATGTAGCCCAGCTGTTCGGTGCGGGCTTGTCCGGGGCCAAGGCAGTAATTGATCAGGTCGATCAGCACGGGGAGCTTTTTGGGATCGTCGTAATGCTTGTGGATCATCAGCCAAGACAGCGCGATGATCGGATAGGAGTCTTCGCCGGGCGGGTCGGTGGCGGCCTGGGTGGTGAGGTCGGTTTCCATCGCGTCCAGCGCGGCGACGAAGCTCTCGTTGCTGGGCGCCACGATACTGCCGGCCCTGTTCTGAAGCGACGCCATCGTCATGTTGGTCAGATAGGCGTAGGCATACTGCACATAACCGATCGAGCCCTCCATCGCCCGCACCAGAGCCGCGACGCCGTCATTGCCGCGCCCGCGCACCAGCATGCCGCGCTGCTTCAGGGACTTTGGCCAGTTCGGCGACATGGTGGTGCCGATCTGCTCGGCGAACTCGTCGCTGAGCGCGCTTAGGTGGCGGGTCATATGGTAAGTGGTGCCGCTGGAATCGGCACGTGCGACGATCGTAATCGGAGAATCGGGCAGTTCCGCACCCGGATTGGCCGATGCGATGGCCGGGTCGTTCCAGCGCTCGATGCGGCCGGTGAAAATGCCCACCAGCGCGTCGCGCGTCAGCTTGAGGTCGCTCAGGCCGTCCACGTTGAAAACGACGACGATGGCGCCGGCGGCCATCGGGATCTGCACGACGCCGTCCTGGACCCTTTCCAGTTGCTCGTCCGTCATGCTGACGTCGGCGCCGGCGAAGTCGATGCGCCCGTCGATGAAGTCGTTGATGCCGCCGCCGCTGCCGAGACTTTGATAGTCCGGCTTCACATTGGGATGCAGGGCGTGGTAGTCCCGGAACCAGCGTAGATAAAGCGGCGCAGGGAAGCTGGCGCCGGCGCCGACGAGTTTAACCGTCTCGTCCGCAGCCGCCGCGGGCGCCGCCGCAACGAATACCGTCACTGCCGCCAACAGCGCGGCCATCGACTGCCGCAGCCAGCCGGCGCGGCGGCGAACAAAACATTGCGCGTGTTCGGACATGGTGTTCCTCAAGGCTCTGAGCCGCAAACTTGGCGCGGCGGGCATAACCGACCAACCTGCAAACCATCTTGGCGAGGCGGCCCCGCGGGTCAGGGTACGGCCAAAGGCGCGGTGTTTCCACTCCCTGCGGATTGCGTGGCCGCAATCTTCCCGGCAATAGGCCCATAGAGAAGCGAGCGGCGGGAGTCTGGGCTTCAGCCCGGACGTAATCCCGCGCCGGCAGCGATGATCCGTCCGCGGCGAGCCGCAGACTCCTGGCGCTTGGCCTGCGACGGGGACGATTCTTCGGCGGCGAGCCGCGGACTGCGGTGTCGCGGAATGCACCGGCGCCCGCCGACGCGCCGCCCCATAAAGACGCCGCCATAAAAGACGCCGCTATAGAGACGCCGCCATAAAGACGCCGCCATAAAGACGCAGCCATAAAGACGCAGCCATAAAGACGCAGCCATAAAGACGCCACCATGAAAAAGGGGCGCCGCGGCGCCCCTTAAAGCCCGGTCCGCCTTGATGACGGCCGGGGCTCGGCCGGAAACCGGCCGACAATGAACGGCTAAGGCCGATCAGTTGATCTTCGGATCGAGCTCGCCCTTGGCGTAGCGATCGGTCATGGCCTCCAGCGACAGCACCTTGATCTTGCTGGCGTTGCCGGCGGTGCCGAAGGCCTCGTAGCGCGCCTTGCAGATATCCTTCATGGCGACCATGGAGGCGGCCAGATACTTGCGCGGGTCGAAGTTCTTCGGGTTTTCGGCCAGGTGACGGCGAATGGCACCGGTGGAGGCCATACGCAGGTCGGTGTCGATGTTGACCTTGCGCACGCCGTTCTTGATGCCCTCGGCGATCTCCTCGACCGGCACGCCGTAGGTCTCGCCCATGTCGCCGCCGAACTGGTCGATGATCTTCAGCCAGTCCTGGGGCACCGACGAGGAGCCGTGCATGACCAGGTGGGTGTCCGGAATCCGCTCGTGGATCTCGCGGATACGCTGGATGGCCAGGATGTCGCCCGTCGGCGGACGGGTGAACTTGTAGGCACCGTGGGAGGTGCCGATGGCGATGGCCAGGGCGTCCACGTGGGTATCCTTGACGAACTGAGCAGCCTCTTCGGGGTCGGTCAGCAGCTGGCTGTGATCGAGCTTGCCCTCGGCGCCGGAGCCGTCCTCTTCGCCGGCCATACCGGTCTCGAGCGAGCCCAGGCAGCCCAACTCACCCTCGACGGACACGCCGCAGGCGTGGGCCATATCCACGACCTGGCGGGTGACGCTGGCGTTGTACTCGTAGCTCATCGGCGTCTTCATGTCCTCGCCGAGGGAGCCGTCCATCATCACCGAGCTGAAGCCCAGCTGGATCGAGCGCTGGCACACCGCGGGCGACGAGCCGTGATCCTGGTGCATGCAGACAGGAATGTGCGGCCACTCCTCGATGGCGGACAGGATCAGGTGGCGCAGGAACGGGGCGCCGGCATACGAGCGGGCACCGGCGGAAGCCTGAACGATGACCGGCGAGTCGGTCTCGTCGGCGGCTTCCATGATGGCGCGCATCTGCTCCAGGTTGTTGACGTTGAACGCGGGCACGCCGTAGCCGTGCTCGGCGGCGTGGTCCAGCATCTGACGCAGTGAAATCAAGGCCATATCAAGTCTCCTCTTACTATCGAAAACAAACGCTTGGGGCTCGCGCCCCGACTAATCCGTCGTCAGCAGCTTGTGCTCGCCGACACGCATGATCTTCATGATGTTGGTCTGGCCCTCGACCCCGGAGCGGTCGCCCTTGGTGATGATCACCAAGTCGCCCTCACGCACCGTTCCGCGACGCAACATCTCCTCGATGACCTCCCGATTCACCTCGTGGATATCGGTGCTCGACACATCGAAGCTTACCGGATAGACGCCTCGGAAAAGTGTCACTTTTCGACGGGTTGGCACCTGCCTGGTCATGGCGTAAATCGGGATGCCGGAGCTGATGCGCGACATCCACTTGACGGTGGAGCCGGTCTCCGTCAGCGCCGCGATCGCCTTCACGCCCAAATGGTTGGCGGTATACATGGCGGCCATGGCGATGGCCTCGTCCACGCGCCCGAACACGGCATCGATGCGGTGGGCGGAGCGGCGCACGTGCTTCTCCGCTTCCTGGCAAATACGATCGAGCGCCTCCACCACCTTGGGCGGGTCCTTGCCGATGGACGACTCCGCGGACAGCATCACCGCATCGGTGCCGTCAAGCACCGCGTTGGCCACGTCGAAGACCTCGGCCCGCGTCGGGATCGGGTTTTCGATCATCGACTGCATCATCTGCGTGGCCGTGATAACCACGCAGTTGCGCTCGCGAGCGAGGCTGATCAGGTGCTTCTGCACCGCCGGCAGCTCGGCGTCGCCGATCTCGACGCCCAAGTCCCCCCGCGCGACCATAATCGCGTCGCTGGCGTCGATAATATCGTCCAGCGCCCGAAGCGACTCGGCGCGCTCGATCTTGGCGACGATGCCGCCGCTGCCGCCCGCCTCCTGGAACAGCTCGCGGGCCAGGCGCACATCGTCGCCGTTGCAGACGAACGACACGGCCAGGTAGTCCGCCGCGATCTCGGCGGCGAAGCGGATGTCGGCCTTGTCCTTTTCCGTCAGCGCCGGCGCCGACAGGCCGCCGCCCTTGCGGTTGATGCCTTTGTTGTTCGACAACGTGCCGCCGATGGTCACCAGGCACTCGATGCGCTGGCCGTTGATCTCCTCGACGGACAGCTCGATGGCACCGTCGTCGAGCAGCAGCGTATCGCCGGGGGCGACGTCGTCGATCATGCTCGGCAGCGTGGTGCCGACACGGAACTGATCGCCGGCATCCAGCGGACAGGCGGTGTCGATGGCGAAACGCTCGCCGCGGAACAGCTCGATCGGCCCGTGGGCAAATTTGCCGATACGGATCTTCGGCCCCTGCAGATCCATCAGCAAGCCCACCATGCGGTCCTTGCGCGCGGCGCTCTCGCGCACTTGCTCGGCGCGGGCGCGGTGACTGTCGTGGGAATCGTGGGAGAGGTTCAGTCGCACCACATCGACACCCGCGTCGAGCAGGGCGTCCATCACCTCGGGATCATCCGTCGCCGGCCCGAGGGTGGCGACGATCTTGGTTCTTCTGGGCATGCGGCTTTTCGCTCTTGGCTTGGCCCTTGACCGGCGCAGCGGCCGGGGCGCTTCGCCGCCGCCTCGCCGAAGCCCGGCTGCCCCTAGGCAGCCCGGCAGTGTGTCCTCCCGAAACCGCAACACGGCACCCGCCGCGGCCGGGACCGCGGCGGACATCGCGGCGGATCAGTCCTCGGCGCGCGCCTCGAGCATCGCGACCGCCGGCAGCGTTTTGCCCTCGAGGAACTCGAGGAACGCGCCGCCGGCCGTGGAGATGTAAGACACCTTGTCGTAGATGTCGTACTTCTGGATGGCGGCGATGGTGTCGCCGCCGCCGGCCAGCGTGAACGCATCCGTCTCGGCAATGGCCATCGAAACGGTCTTGGTGCCTTCGCCGAACTGGTCGAACTCGAACACGCCGACCGGGCCGTTCCAGACCACGGTGCCCGCCTTTTTGATGATCTCGGCCAGTTCGTCGGCGCTGTCGGGGCCGATGTCGAAGATCATGTCCTCGTCACCGACCTCGTCCACCTTTTTCTGCACCGCAGGCTCGTTCTCGTCGAAATGCTTGCCGACCACCACATCGGTGGCGATCGGAATGGTGGCGCCGCGCTCGGTCATCTTCGCCATCAGGTTCTTGGCGGTGTCGACCAGGTCGTGCTCGCACAGCGACTTGCCGACATTGTGCCCGGCCGCCTTGATGAAGGTATTGGCGATGCCGCCGCCGACCACGAGCTGATCGACCTTCTCGGACAGGGCCTCGAGCACGGTCAGCTTGGTGGACACCTTGGAGCCGCCGACGATGGCGACCATCGGGCGCCGCGGCTCGGCCAGCGCCTTGTTCAGCGCGTCCAGCTCCTCGGCCAGCAGCAGGCCGGCGCAGGCGACGGGCGCGAACTTGCCGGCGCCGTGGGTGGAGGCCTGGGCGCGGTGAGCGGTGCCGAAGGCGTCCATGACGTAGACGTCGCAGAGCGCGGCATACTGCTTGGACAGGGCCTCGTCGTCCTTCTTCTCGCCCTTGTTGAAGCGCACGTTCTCCAGCAGCACCAGCTCGCCGTCGGCGACCTCGGGGGCGTTGTCGAGATAATCCTTGACCACGCGGACCTCGCGGCCGAGCTTAGCGCCCAAGTCCGCAGCCACCGGCGCCAGGGAGTTCTCCTCGGAGTAGACGCCCTCTTCCGGGCGGCCCAGATGCGACATGACCATGACCTTGGCGCCGGCCTTCAGGCAGTGCTCGAAGGTGGGCATGGACGCGGTGATGCGCGCATCGGACGTGACCTTGCCGTTCTTCACGGGCACGTTCAGATCGGAGCGGATCAGCACGCGCTTGCCGGCCAGATCGAGATCGGTGAGCTTGATGAAGGACATGGGGGGTGACCTCATTGGAATGATTGTGGTGATAGAAGCGTTGTGGAAAGCCCGCGGGCTTTCCGCAGCGCTCCGGCCGGTGCGCCGCCCGGCTGCCGGAGCTGGGCTGCCGGGGTTGGACTGCCGGAGCTGGGCTGCCGGCAAGCCCTCCGGCCCGGGGACCGCGAAGGCCCGGGCGCGGGTGCTCGTTCCGAGCGCCCGCGCCCGAACAGGCCCGGAGCGCGATCAGCCGGCGACGTGCTGCAGCATACGCAGCATGTTGCAGGTGTAACCGTACTCGTTGTCGTACCAGGCGACGACCTTGACGAAGGTCGGGTCGAGCTGGATGCCGGCCTCGGCATCGAAGACCGACGGGGTGTTGCGGCCGCGGAAGTCGGTCGCGACGACCTTCTCGTCGGTGTAGCCCAGCACGCCGGCCATGTCGCCGGACTCGGAGGCGGCCTTCATCGCCGCGCAGATGTCGGCGTAGGCGGCGTCCTTGTTCAGCTCGACGGTGAGATCGACCACGGAGACGTCGGACGTCGGCACGCGGAAGGCCATGCCGGTCAGCTTGCCGTTGAGCTCGGGCAGCACCTTGCCGACGGCCTTGGCGGCGCCGGTGGAGGACGGGATGATGTTCTCCAGGATGCCGCGGCCGCCGCGCCAGTCTTTCTTGGACGGGCCGTCGACGGTCTTCTGGGTGGCGGTGGCGGCGTGCACCGTGGTCATCAGGCCGCGCTTGATGCCCCAGTTGTCGTGCAGCACCTTGGAGACCGGCGCCAGGCAGTTGGTGGTGCAGGACGCGGCCGAGATGATGGCCTGGCCGTCATAGGTCTTGTGGTTGACGCCGTAGACGAACATGGGCGTGGCGTCCTTGGACGGCGCGCTCTGCACGACCTTCTTGGCGCCGGCTTGGATGTGCTTCTGGCAGGTCTCTTCGGTCAGGAAGAAGCCGGTGCACTCCAGCACCACATCGGCGCCGATCTCGTCCCACTTCAGGTTGGCCGGGTCCATCTCGGCGGTCAGGCGGATGGTCTTGCCGTTGACGATCATGCTGTTGCCGTCGACGGCGATATCGCCCTGGAAGTTACCGTGGACCGAGTCGTACTTGAGCATGTAGGCCAGGTAGTCCGGGTCCAGCAGGTCGTTGATGCCGACCACCTCGATCTCAGGGAACTCCTTGCTGATCGCGCGGAAGGCCATGCGGCCGATGCGGCCGAAGCCGTTGATGCCAACTTTCAGGGTCATTTGCGTACTCCTAACGGGAGGGATAAAGCGTTGTTGTCGTCGTTGCCCGCGAACCGGGGCGGCGCTGCGCTCGCAGCCCGCCCGCGGTCCGCGCGCGCCTCAGAGCAAGCTGTCGACGGCGGCGACCACGGCATCGGCGGTAATGCCGAAGGCCTTGTAGACCTCGGGGGCCGGCGCCGACTCGCCGAAGGTGTCGATGCCGATCACCTTGCCGTGCATGCCGACATACTTCGGCCACAGGCTCGACACACCGGCCTCCACCGCGACGCGGGCCGTCACGGCATCCGGCAGCACCGATTCCTTGTAGGCGGCATCTTGGGCTTCGAAGGTGTCCATGGACGGCATCGACACGACGCGCACCTTGCGGCCGGCAGCGCTCAACTGGTCGTAAGCGGCCACGGCCAGCTCGACCTCGGTGCCGGTGCCGATGATGATCGCATCCGGCGTGCCGTCACAGTCGCGCAGCACGTAGGCGCCCTTGGCGATGGCGCGGATCTGCTCTTCGGTGCGCTCCATGTGCGGCACGCCCTGGCGCGAGAAGATCAGCGCGCTGGGGCCGCCGGTGCGCTCGATGGCCAGCTTCCAGGCCACCGCGCTCTCCACCGCGTCACAGGGACGCCAAGTGGACATGCGCGGCGTCAGGCGCAGGATGGACACCTGCTCCACCGGCTGGTGGGTGGGTCCGTCTTCGCCGAGGCCGATGGAGTCGTGGGTGTAGACGAAGATCGGGTTGATCTTCATCAGCGCCGCCATGCGCACCGCGTTGCGGGCGTATTCCATGAACATCAGGAAGGTGGCGCCGTAGGGCTTGAAGCCGCCGTGCAGCGTGAGGCCGTTCATGACCGCGGACATGCCGAACTCGCGCACGCCGTAGTAGATGTAGTTGCCCGACGCGTCCTTCGGGCTCACGCCCTTGCAGCCGGACCACAGGGTCAGATTCGAGCCGGCCAAGTCGGCGGAGCCGCCGAGGAGCTCCGGCAGCATCGGGCCGAAGCCGTTCAGCGCGTTCTGGGAGGCCTTGCGGGTGGCGACCTTCTCAGCCTTCTCGTTCACCGCCATGACGAAGTCCCAGGCCTTCGCATCGAAGTCCGCGGGCAGATCGCCGGCCATGCGGCGCTCGAACTCGGCGGCCTCGGCCGGGAACGCGGCCTTATAAGCGGCGAACTTCTCGTCCCAGGCGGCCTCGGCGGCGGTGCCGCGCTCGCGGGCGTTCCAGGCTTGGTAAATGTCCTCGGGGATCTCGAACGGGCCATGGGTCCAGCCCAGGGCCTCGCGGGTCAGCACGATCTCGTCGTCGCCCAGCGGGGCGCCGTGGCACTCTTCCTTGCCCTGCTTGTTCGGCGAGCCGAACCCGATAATGGTCTGGCAGCAGATCAGCGTCGGCTTGTCGCCCACCGCGCGGGCCTCCTCGATGGCTGCCTTCACGGCCTCCGGATCGTGGCCGTCAACCTTCGGGATGACGTGCCAGCCGTAGGCATCGAAGCGCTTCGGCGTGTCGTCCAGGAACCAGGCCGGCGTGTCGCCGTGGCCGCGGACCTCGCCGTCGATGGAGATGTTGTTGTCGTCGTAGAAGGCGATCAGCTTGCCGAGACCGAGTGCGCCCGCCAGCGAGCAAGCCTCGTGGGAGATGCCTTCCATCAGGCAGCCGTCGCCGAGGAAGACATAGGTGTAGTGATCGACGATGTCGTGGCCGGGCTTATTGAACTGCGCGGCCAGCACCTTCTCGGCCAGCGCCATGCCGACGCCGTTGGTGATGCCCTGCCCCAGCGGACCGGTGGTGGTCTCGACGCCCGGGGCGTAGCCGTACTCGGGGTGACCCGGGGTCTTGGAGTGCAGTTGGCGGAACTGTTTGAGGTCGTCGATGGTCAACTCGTAGCCGGTGAGGTGCAGCAGCGAGTAGATCAGCATCGAGCCGTGGCCGTTGGAGAGCACGAAACGGTCGCGGTTGGCCCAGCCCGGATTTGCCGGGTTGTGCTGCATGAAGTCGTTCCAAAGCACCTCGGCGATGTCCGCCATGCCCATGGGCGCGCCCGGATGGCCGGACTTGGCCTTCTGCACCGCGTCCATGCTGAGTGCGCGAATGGCGTTCGCCAATTCTTTGCGTGAGGACATAGGTCCCTCCTGTTTATCGGTTTACTTGAAGATGCGTAGACTGCTGCCCGCCGCGAATGCGGCCGGCTGAAAGTTGGGCGGTCGACAGCAAGCGAGAATCCGGTGACGAGTCAGTGGTGTGTCAGTAGGTCACAGGCCGCTGCATCCGCGACATCCTCTTCAGGCGACGCTCATAAGGTTGCCAAGGTTTAAAGGTCGGCTATTCTGGCCTAAACAACCCCCGCGCGCCAAGAAACTGGGCTTATGCCGCGGCGAAAACGATTTATAAGATCCTAATATTAAGGATTACCGCGACGAATGGGCAAGCGGCAACCGAGGAACGGTCGTGCGCGCGCCCTTCCCGCGAACAGCAGAAAGGCCCCGAAACCCTTGGAGTACGCGGCTCGAGACGCGTCGACAGCGGTCGGCGTCGGGGCTCTGCGCTCGCGCCCGAAGCGCGGGCTGCACGCCGTGTACGCCTCGGCACGCGACAGGCCGCCGTCGGCGCGGGCCTGCTTCGGGGCCGAGGCCCCGGACTCCAAAGAGACCGCCGCGTGCTTGGCTTCAGGCGCGTCGAAGCAAGCGGCGGCGCGGCATCACGCCCGGGCTGAAGCCCGGACTCCCGATCAACCCTCGATCCACTTGATGGAGCAGCCGATACTGGGAATCTGGTGCTCCGGCCCCTTGCCGGTCTCGGCGACTTGCTTCATGGCCTCGAACAGGTCGCGGCGAACGTCGGCCGGCGCGGTCTCCTTGCGGCTCTCGTCCAGGCGCCCGCGGTACTGCAGCTCGAGGTCGGCGTTGTAGCCGAAGAAGTCCGGCGTGCAGATGGCCCCGTAGGCCTTCGCCACCTGCTGCGTCTCGTCGATCAGGTACGGGAACGGAAAGTCGTACTCGAGGGACACGGCCTTCATGTTGTCGAACGAATCTTCGGGGTAATCACTCGGATCATTCGACATGATCGCCACCGCCCCGACACCGAGCGTCATCAGCTCGCGGGTGTCGCGCACGATGCGCTCGCGCACCGCCTTCACGTACGGGCAGTGGTTGCAGATGAACATGACCAGCAGGCCGTTCGGGCCTTTGCAGTCGTCGCGGGTCCAAGTCTGCCCGTCCACGCCGGGCAAAGAGAAATCGGGTGCCGGCAGGCCGAAATCGCAGACAGGCGTTTCGAGAGAAACCATCGCAATCCTCCGGAAAAAGTGAAGCGCCGTGGCGGCTTACGACAGTGCTCGAGCGGGCCGCCGAAGGCCGCACATGGTAACCCAAGCGCGCGCGAAGCCAAGCGCGGCCACCGTCCGCCCTCTGTGAATCCGGCCCAAGGTCGTTTAAACTGCCGCGCTTCCTAAGCATCGCAGAGAGCGTATTCCGCGCCTCTCCACGAGCGCATTCCGCGTTCCGACATAGGGAGCACACCCAGAAATGGCTAAAGATTTCCTCTTCACGTCCGAGTCCGTCAGCGAAGGCCATCCGGACAAGGTGGCGGACCAAATCTCCGACGCCGTCCTCGACGACATCCTCGCCAACGACCCGAATCCGGCCCACGCCCGGGTCGCCTGCGAGACCATGATCAAGACCGGCGCGGTCATCGTCGCCGGCGAGATCACCACCGACCACTGGGTCGACCTCGACGAACTGGTCCGCAAGGTCGTCAACGATATCGGCTACACGTCATCTGACGTCGGCTTCGACGGCAGCACCTGCGCTGTCATGTCCCTGATCGGCAAGCAGTCCGGGGACATCGCCCAGGGCGTCGACCGCACCAGCCCGGAAGAACAGGGCGCCGGCGACCAGGGTCTGATGTTCGGCTACGCCACGGACGAGACCGACGTGCTGATGCCGGCACCGATTACCTTCGCCCACCGCCTGGTCGAGCGCCAGTCCGAAATGCGCAAGAGCCACGTGCTGCCCTGGCTGCGCCCGGACGCCAAGAGCCAGGTCACCATGCGCTACGAGAACGGCAAGGCCGTCGCCGTGGACGCCTTGGTGCTGTCCACCCAGCACGACCCGGACGTGGACTACGCCCACCTGCGCGAGGCGGTGATGGAGAACATCATCCTGCCCGTGATCCCCGCCGAAATGATCCACGGCGACACCAAGATCCACATCAACCCCACCGGCAGCTTCGTCATCGGCGGACCCGTCGGCGACTGCGGCCTGACCGGGCGCAAGATCATCGTCGACACCTACGGCGGCATGGCCCGTCACGGTGGCGGCGCCTTCTCCGGTAAGGACCCGTCCAAGGTCGACCGCTCCGCTGCCTACGCCGGGCGCTACGTGGCCAAGAACATCGTCGCCGCCGGCCTCGCGGAGCGCTGCGAGATCCAGATCTCCTACGCCATCGGCGTCGCCGAGCCCACATCGATCTCGGTCGACACCTTCGGCACCGGCAAGATCGACGAAGAGCGCATTGCGCTGCTGGTGCGCGAGTTCTTCGACCTGCGCCCCTATAACCTGATCAACATGCTGAACCTGGTACAGCCGATGTACCGCCGCACCGCCGCCTACGGGCACTTCGGCCGCGAGCACGAGGAATTCCCGTGGGAGCGCACCGACAAGGCCGACGCCCTGCGCGACGCGGCCGGGCTCTGATCGCCGCCGCCAGCCGCCCAGGCACGCGCCCAGGCATCGGCCCGGGTATTCACTGAAACCGTTCGCGACTAGCCCGAATTCCGAGGGCACCGCCTAACGATCAAACACACAATCAGCCCCAGTCGAGGAGCGTTGCAACAGGACCGCGGTGTCCTGCCAGGCTCGGCTCAGGGGACAAACATGAAAACGGCGCTCACTCTGATATTCAGGAGCTGACTACCATGAGTGAGTTTAACGATTACAAGGTTGCCGACATCTCTCTGGCCGACTACGGCCGCAAGGAGATGGACATCGCCGAGACCGAAATGCCGGGCCTGATGGCACTGCGCGAGAAGTACGGTCCCTCCAAGCCCCTCAAGGGCGCCCGCGTCACCGGCAGCCTCCACATGACCATCCAGACCGCGGTCCTCATCGAGACCCTGGTCGAGCTCGGCGCCGAAGTCCGCTGGGCCTCCTGCAACATCTTCTCCACCCAAGACCACGCCGCCGCCGCCATCGCCGCGCGCGGAATCCCCGTCTATGCCTGGAAGGGCGAGACGCTGGAAGAGTACTGGTGGTGCACCGAGCAGGTGCTGAACTGGCCCGACGGCGGCGGCCCCAACATGATCCTCGACGACGGCGGCGACGCCACGCTGCTGGTGCACAAGGGCGTCGAGTACGAGAAGGCCGGCTCGGTGCCCAAGGCGACCGCCGACGACAACGAGGAATGGACCGCCGTGCTCGGCGTGCTGGGCCGCACCTTCGACCGCGACCAGCATCACTGGCACAACCTGGCCGAGGGCATCAAAGGGGTCACCGAGGAGACCACCACCGGCGTGCACCGTCTCTACGACATGCACAAGAACGGCGCGCTGCTGTTCCCGGCCATGAACGTCAACGACTCGGTCACCAAGTCCAAGTTCGACAACCTCTACGGCTGCCGCGAGTCGCTGGTGGACTCCATCAAGCGCGCCACCGACGTGATGATCGCCGGCAAGGTGGCCGTGGTCTGCGGCTACGGCGACGTCGGCAAGGGCTCCGCCGCCTCGCTGCGCGGCCTGGGCGCCAACGTCTGGGTGACGGAAATCGACCCGATCTGCGCCCTGCAGGCGGCGATGGAAGGTTACCGCGTCGTGCGTCTCGACGAGGTCTGCGACCAGGCCGATATCTTCGTCACCTGCACCGGCAACAAGGACATCATCACCCATGACCACATGGCGAAGATGAAGGATCAGGCCATCGTCTGCAACATCGGCCACTTCGACAACGAGATCCAGGTCGACAGCCTGAGCAAGTACGAGTGGATCGAGATCAAGCCGCAGGTGGACCAGATCGTCTTCCCCGACGGTCATCGCATCACCCTGCTGGCCCGCGGGCGCCTGGTCAACCTGGGCTGCGCCACCGGCCATCCCAGCTTCGTGATGTCCAACTCCTTCACCAACCAGGTGCTGGCCCAGATCGAGCTCTTCACCAAGCCCGAGGAGTACCCGATCGGCGTCTACGTGCTGCCGAAGCACCTCGACGAGGAAGTCGCCCGCCTGCACCTCGACAAGATCGGCGTCAAGCTCACCCAGCTGCGTCCCGATCAGGCCGCCTACATCGGCGTCGAGGTCGAAGGCCCGTTCAAGTCCGAGCACTATCGGTACTAATCGGCCGGCGGTACTAATCGGCCGGCGGTACTAAACGGCCGGTACCAAGCCGGGCCGCGGGCGGGATTGCGCCCGCGGCGCGGCACCCGCCGCTCACCGGCCCGCGGGCCGCCGAGGCCCCCAACCACGCACGGACATCGCCATGAACAGCCCCGATCAACGCACCTTCAGCTTCGAGCTGTTCCCGCCCAAGACCGACGAGGGCATGGACAAGCTCAAGCTCGCGGTGGAGCGGCTCAATGCCGTCCGCCCGCGCTACTTTTCATGCACCTACGGCGCCGGCGGCTCCACCCGCGAGCGCACCTTCCAAACCGTCTCCTGGCTGCGCGAGCAGGGAATCGAAACCGCCCCGCACCTGGCCTGCATCGGCTCCGACAAGGACGAGATCCGCGCCATCGTGCGCCACTACATCGAGCAAGGCATCACTCGCGTCGTCGCCCTGCGCGGCGACCTGCCCTCCGGCATGGGCCGGGCCGGGCTCGGCACCTTCCGCTATGCCAACGAGCTGGTCGACTTCCTGCGCGAGGAATTCGCCGATCACTTCCACATCGAAGTGGCCGCCTATCCCGAGTTCCACCCCCAGGCCGCCTCCGCCGGCGCGGACATCGACAACTTCAAGCGCAAGGTCGACGCCGGCGCCGACGCCGCCATCACCCAATACTTCTACAACGTCGACGCCTACTTCGCGTTTGCGGAGGAATGCGAGCGCCGCGGCATCACACTGCCCATCGTGCCCGGCATCATGCCGATCACCAACTACAATCAGCTCGCGCGCTTCTCCGATGCCTGCGGCGCCGAAATCCCGCGCTGGATCAGAAAGCGCCTGGAAGGCTTCGGCGACGACCGGGAAGCCATCAAGGCCTTCGGCCACGACGTCGTCCTCGGCCTCTGCCAACGCCTCCTCGACGGCGGCGCCCCGGGCCTGCACTTCTACACCATGAATCAATCGGCTCCGACCCTGAAACTTTGGACGGAGCTCGGGCTTCCCGGAGACCAACGATAGCTCGGCAGTTGCCGAGCACGCCTGAGTCCGCCGCGTGCCCCCTTCGCTGAAGCGGCCGGGCACGCGGCGCCGGATGCGCTCGGGCTGTCACTAGTCCCGGGGAACGCAGCCCATCGCCTCGGGATTCCAACCGGCGCGTTTCGCCCATCCGGTCGGTTCGTAGATCCACAGCCCTTGGGCGTCGTAGTCCGCGGCCAGGCTGTCCGCGAAACCCGCCAGCCCGCCGTCGCCCGGATTCCAGTTACTGAGCCTGCGCCAATCCGTACCGTCGTAGCTCCAGGTGCCGCGACCCGTAAAGTGCACCGCCAGTCCCCCGGCCCAGCCGCTCATGCCGCCGCTGCCCGGATCCCAAGTCGCAGTTTTCGTCCAAAGCGACCCGTCGAAGACCCATAGTCCCTCGGCGTCGAAGTCCACCGCCAGCCCCTCCGACCAGCCGCTCATGCCGCCGTCGCCGGGATTCCAGCCCGCGCGCTTCGTCCAGCCCGTGCCATCGTGCACCCACAGCCCATCGCTGCCGAAGTCCGCCGCCAGACCGCCGGACCAGCCCGCCAGCGCCTCCGCGTTCCAGCCGGTCAGCTTGCGCCAACCGGTCCCGTCGTAGCTCCACAGCCCGTCGGCGTCGAAATCCACCGCCACGCCGCCGGACCAGCCGCTGATGGCATCGCCCGGATCCCACCCGGAGCGCTTTCGCCATGTCGTTCCGTCGTGCGTCCAAAAGCCGTTGGCATCGAAATCCGCCGCCAGGCCGCCGGACCAGCCCGCAACGCCGCCCGCGCCGGCGTCCCAATTCGCGATCCTTATCCAACCCGCACCGTCGTAGCGCCAAACTCCATCAAGCCCGAAATCCGCGACCGAGCCAACGACGGCACCGGTGTTCTGCAATGGTTCTTTATCAACCCAGTCGTACAGGCCGTCGTTGTCGTCGTCCGAATCGTTTCGATTGATCAGTCCGTCATTATCCGAGTCGATAAACTCGACTAGGAACGCCTCGTCGAGGAAGGGATCCCCAGTGCGAGCACGATACTCTTCCAGCGCCCCGGCAAGCCTGGAGCGCTCGCCGACGTATGCCGGATCATCGGCCAAGTTATAGAACTCGTGGGGATCGACAGCCAAGTCGTATAACTCATATTCCGGCGGATCCGCATAAACGTCATAAGCCTGCTGCAAGAGCGTACCTTCGTATACCGGATCACGAGACGCATCATAAGCGCCATCGCCGTCGATACGTATCAAGGGTTTCGCAAGACCGGGCAACAAGTTGTGAATCAATTTGAAGCGGCGATCACGAATCGCGCGGCGAGGAAAGAACCGGTTCGGATCATGGTGCGCATGGAACTCTCCGACGAGATATTCTCGCCAGACTGCGTCCGGATCCGCAATGACCGCACGCAAAGACGCCCCATGCAGCGTGCTCGGTATCGTCAGTCCCGCCGCATCCAAAATCGTCGGCAATAGATCAAGGGTCGAAGCCAGCGCGGAATTGACAGGCGAGGCAGGAATGACATCAGGCCAACGTAGAATGAGCGGCACGCGCAGGCCTGCTTCGTAAGTCGTCGTCTTCGCTCTATCGAACGGAGGCCCGTGGTCGCCCAAGAAGATCACCAATGTATTGCTGTCGAGTCCGCGCTCGCGCAGCAGATCCATCAGCATCCCGACGCCCGCGTCCAGACGCTGAACCGCATTGTAGTAGCCAGCGGTTCTGATGCGCTGCGCTTGGGTGTCCAATCCTTGGAAATCGAACAGCGTGGTCTCGTCCGCAGGAAGCACGTTCTCGGGCAGTTCGTTCACCTGCGCAGGGAAATAGGCTGCACCGGTTTCGGGATCGCGCGCAACGTGAGGATCCGTGAAGCTTACCACCAAGAAGAAGGGGTCGAGAACGCCACCGTCGAGAAAGTGCTCCGCTTTGTCGGCGGCGGCTTGAACGTCTCTCGTTTCGCCGGGGATCACGGAATCAAACCCCAGACTGGCTGACGGGCTCACATGAATTTTTCCGATCACGCCGGTTCGGTAACCTGCAACCTTGAGTCTATTTGGAAGCGTTTCTGACACCAGCTCCGGATGCAAAGAGAATCCGGCCGTGGATAATCCGTAGTGCCCGTTCGCGTAGACATGCAGACCCGTAAAGATCGAACTCCGCGACGGGCTACAAGAAGCTTGAGTCACGTACGCCGTTTCGAAACGCACCCCCGTGTTGGCCAAGTCGTCGAGGTGTGGCGTGGCAATCAGGGATTCGCCGTAAGCGCCCAATTGCATCCCGAGATCATCCGCGATGATCAAAAGTATGTTGGTGCGCCCGTCCGCGAAGCAGAGCGAAGGCGCCGACAGATAAATGAGAAGGATGATCGTCCGTGGTACAACAGTCGACAGAGAGACGTGGTCGTACTGCATCAGGGTGGCTCTCTACACGGACAAAAATTTCTCGGTATGACCGGTCCTCGCTATAGGAATGAGGGCCGGTCACCTCGAGAACCCGGCGAGCCGGACACGTCGATGGCGCGCGCAGACATGCGCTCCGCGCTGTCGATTGTTTTGGTCGTATTCGGTCCGGGCAGATCAGTTGCGGCAGCGCTGCGGCATCCGGTCTGCGAACCCTGCGCTCAACAAACGCGTGAAGACCCGATGCCGATTCGCAGTCAACAGCTAGTCGGCACTGACAGCATCCATGGCCTCGGCATTCCAGCCGGAGCGCTTTGTCCACGCCGCGCCGTCGTAGACCCAGAAGCCCCTGGCGTCGTAGTCGGCGGCCAGCTTGTCGCCGAAACCGCTCATGCCACCGCTACCCGGGTTCCAGTTGCTCAGCTTGC